>DUEU01000097.1 GCA_011191985.1 Dehalococcoidia bacterium | reverse complement strand
GGTGTAGTTTATTGTTAAGCAGAGGGTCAGTAAGGGTATAATCTACACGGACATGCAGCCCTCTTGTTTCTTTGCGATCGTAAGCGCTGGTGAGTACTGATTCGCCAATATCGATCAGATTCAAAGTCTGCAGGCAAAACACAAGGTCGTGGGCGTTCTCGGCCATCAATCCGGAGGATGCCTTCTTCTTCAAGCGCCCGACGATGTCAAGCCCCGCGCCGAGCAGGTTCTCAGAACGGACTTGGCCACAGTAGTCAAGCATTATTTGCTGCAGAGCGAAACTAGCCTCCGACCAGGTAGGCCCATCCTTTCGCGCCCTGATTTCTTCCAGTTGGGCTTTTTTTGCTTCAATCGCCGTCTTTTTTTCCGCCTCGACATCTACGGCTTTGACCTTTGTCACATACTTGGCGGCATTTTCTCCGGCCGACCGACCAAACACGGCGGCATGAGAGATAGTACCCCATACCTCGTCACCAGCCGCATAAAGACCGTTTACGGAAGTCTCACCCCGATGGTTGGCCACGATACCACCCCGGACACTCAGATCTGAAGTCTGAAATTCGATGGCCAGCTTTCCCAGGTCTAACCCCTCTTCTTGTAAGCTATTCAAAAGTCCCATATTGCCTTCGTTTTTAAGCCAGTGAACCATATATTCCAGGTCCTGTTTGGAGATACCGTTCATATCCATGTAAATTGGCCCTTTACCTGAGTTTTTGTACTCTTCAAATATGCCTTTGTTTACCTCGATTGTCATATCGTGGTACTGCCGGTCTGGCTTTGTCAGATAAGGACCTATCGGCTTGCCCAGGCGGTCCCTCAGGACGCCGACCCATGTTGCCTGTCCGACCCTGTAAAAATATTTGGGACCAGCATGACGCCCCGTCAACTCCAGGTCTACCAACTCAACCCCAGCGCGATATGCCATGGCTCTGCCATCCCCGCTGACCGATAGAGGGTGCCCTCTATTATTGTTGGCGCCAACAGTTACCGAAGGGTAGATACCGCCACAGCCGCCGGTGCCCAGTACAACGCCCCTGGCCTCAAAGACTATTAACTTGTCTTCTCTGGTACTGATACCCAGAGCCCCAATTATGCTACCGTCTTTGCCTTTGAGCAGGTCGAAGACCATAACTCGGTTTAAGATTTCTACCCCTCTGCTCAACGCTTGCTTGGTTAGCACTGGCTTCTGGTTAATTCCGGAATACTTCAGGTGGTTAAGCTGTTTGCCGGGAAAACCGTGCCCGGCAAACTCATATTTGCCTTCATACTTCATAGGAATACCCCATTTGTCCCACAGCTTCACAATATCAAAAGTATTTTCAAACCAGTAACGGACATATTCCCGGCCCATCTTTTGGAGGGTACCGACTAGCTGACCGTAGAAAAGTTCTTTCCAGAAGAAATCAAAATCACCGTGTACTTCGGGTATGTAGCACTGGAAGTGGTCGTTACCCATACCGCCCATCCCGCTGCGTAAGGTATTTGCCTTCTCGGCTACCATGACTTTGGCTCCAGACTCGCTTGCCTGTATTGCTGCCATAAGACCGGCAATCCCCCCACCGACGCATAAGATATCACATTGCTTCTTTTCTAGTTCCATAGTTTCCCCCATATGTTTAAGTACGTATCTAATAATCTGAATATAAGTTGTACTTTAGTACAGTATTAAGGTCCATTTACAACTTCTTTGCAGCATTCCATAATATCCTTATATTAAATAATCACAGTGTGGTAAAATGTCAAGCACCATAGGGAAAGAGCATCATCCCCGTCTGTGATAAGATGCTACGTAACTACCATGAACTTATGAGATGGGATACTGAAACAGGTAAACTCCTTCCCAAGGCCCCGGACATACTCGGGCTTGGATATGTCGTCAATTAAATAGGATAAGCCAAGCGACTTAATTTGGCATTTGAGGAGGTGAAAACGGAAGAAACATAAACTATAGAAAATATGCAAATAAAAGGGGGTTTCCCATGGGAAGTAAGAGATCAACATTGAGAATTGTCACACTCTGTCTAATTATCCTTCTGAGTACCATGCTGATTCTGTCAGCTTGTGCGGCTGAACCGACGCCCACCCCAACCCCGACGCCAACCCCACCGACTCCTGAGCCTATGGAACTGAGTTGTGCCACCATTACCCCACCCGTGGGTTCCTCAGGGGAAGAACTTAACTGGTGGGCTGAAGAGGTCGCCAAACGTACCAACGGGGCGGTGACCATTAAAGTCTACTGGGGAGGGTCGCTGTCTAACCCTATGGAGATGCCAGAAGCGATAAGAATGGGAACGATTGATATTGCCCATCTTGCCTGGGCAGCGATTCACCCACAATTAATACCACTCGCCTCCATAACTGACAGCAAAGTTGCCGGTTTCCGCGATAAACCCCTTGCCCAGTGGATGGCAATGGAAGCGCTTTTCAAGGAATTTCCGGAATTCGACGCTGAGCTAGCAGCCAATAATATGATGCGGCTCAATTATCGCGGTTGTGGGTGCGTGCATTTGTTGTCCCGAAAACCGCTGGAAAATTTAGACGACTTGAAAGGTCTAAAAATAGGGACTATGGGTGAAACTAATTTTGCCCTGGTGAAGGCTGTCGGTGCGGTACCAGTTTACCTGAGCGTGGAAGAAATCCTGGACGGATTGCAAAAGGGCGTGATCGATGCCAACATGGAGGCTGCCACTCACTCCATTAGGTTTAAGAGGTTTGAGGCAGCCAGTTACTTCGTTAATTTTCATCCCGCCGTATTAGGGGGTGACCCCGGCTTCGGAAACATGATGAACCTTGACTTGTGGAACAGTCTGTCGCCGGATGTGCAGCAGGTGTTTATGGAACTGCGCGAGGAATACCCAATGAAGTTTGCCGAGTTCGATATAATAGACACTGAGGGGGCCTATCAAGACTTGAAAGATAATGGTATACAGGTGACCGAGTTTCCGGCAGCCGAAATAGAGAAATGGACAAACCTTCCTGTTGTCGAGACTCTAAAAGCTGACTGGATAAATTGGGCAGTGCAGAATACGACGCTTTCAGAGCAGCGAATAAGGGAAATAGTGGAACGCCGCAACCAGTTGATAGACGAAATGGAAAAGACATATCCACAATCGTGGTAACGGATGGAGGATAAACGACTTGGTTTTCTAACGCATGATAGATAAAGGACAGTGAGAAGCGCTGTAAACTATGAAAATTCTGTCAACTTTCAGGAAGGTTCTTGCTGTAATTAATGGTTCATTGGTAGCGGTTTGTGGCTTGGCTTTCTTCTTGTATATGTTCAATATAGTGGCCGACGTCACTGGCCGCTACCTTTTTCTAACCCCTATAGATGGCACTGTACATATAGGCCAGCTTATACTGCCGTTCGCCACGTTCCTGAGTTTGGCCTATGTTCAGATGCGTGGTGAGCATATTAGGGTTACCTTGCTTGTGGAGCGGCTTTCCCCCAGATGGCAGGCCGGGCTTATGCTCCTTACCATTATTGCCAGCATTGGCCTGACAGCTCTAATGGCCCGTTATGGACTCGTTTTCGCCATGCGTTCTTTCCAGATGAAAGAGGTTGCAACGTTGTTCCCAATGCCACTCTATATCGGAAAATTTGCTTTCTTTATCGGATGCGCCTTGTTTAGTATCCAGCTAATCGTCGATTTCCTCGGCCAGCTCTTTGGCCAACCGGCTACTAAAAATCCCGAAGCAGGGAGCAGCCAATAATGAGTCCAGAGCTAATCGGTGTTTTGGGACTTCTGGTCATGTTCGTCGGGCTAGCCCTGGGCTTTCATATTGGTATAATTCTCGCCATAACTGGTTTCGCTGGCTTCGTAGCACTGGCAGGATTCGCCAAAAGCCTGAGTCTGTTAACGACGACACCCTATTATACAACGACAAACTACGGTTTCATTGCCCTGCCCATGTTTATATTCATGGGCGAATTGGTTTTCCAGGGCGGTATAGGTACCCTTCTCTACTCCGCCGCCTCAAAGTGGCTGGGGCGTCTTCACGGTGGGCTGGCTATGGCAACGGTGTCTTCATGCGCTTTCTTTGCCGCCCTGAGTGGCGACAGCCTATCAGCGTCGGCCACTTTCGGTAAGATAGCCCTACCCGAGATGACCCGCTATAACTACGACAGTAAGTTTGCTTGTGGGGCCATAGCTGGTGCTGCGGGTCTGGCGGTACTCATACCGCCCAGCGGCGTAATGATCCTCTACTGCATATTCACGGAAGTGTCTCTGGGTAAACTGTTGATTGCCGGGGTCATTCCCGGCATTATGTCGGCCATAATCTATATGGCCCTGATCTACTTCAGAGTGCGCCTTAAACCGAGTTTGGGTCCTCTGTCTACCGAGGTAGCGCTTTGGAAGGAGAAATTGATCGCCCTCGGCTATATAGCCCCGGTGGCTGTGGTCATGGTAGTGATGCTGGGCGGTATTTATCTTGGCGTGTTTTCGCCGATTGAAGCCGCTGCCATTGGCGCCTTTACTGTTCTCGTTGAGGTTGTAGTACTGAAAAAACTCTCCCTAACTACACTCAGGACAGCGATGGTAAATGTAGCAAAAACCACCGCCATGATTTTCTGGGTTATCATTGGGGCTATGATCTTTAGCAAATTCCTCGTGCTCAGCGGCCTCCCCGATGCATTATCAGTGTTTATTTCAGGCCTGCCGGTACCGAATCTCGTTATCCTCATAATAATTTTATTGATATATATAGCGCTAGGCTGCTTCATGAGCGTGGTGGCCATGCTGGCCATCACGTTGCCCATATTCTTCCCTCTGTTGACTGGCTTGGGCTTCGACGGCGTGTGGTTGGGTATTCTGATAGTTTTAGAAGTCGAGATGGCCGCGATTACGCCGCCTATTGGCATGAACGTGTACGTGCTGAAAGCGACCGTGGGTGACCTGGTTAGCACCGGGGGCATCTTCCGCGGTGTAGTCCCATTTTTCTTAGCGGACATTCTGATCCTCGCCATACTTGTTGCCTTCCCCCAGATCTCTCTGTGGCTTCCTTCAACGATGTTTCAGTAATGTTTGGATAGTATCTCACTAGGAACCTTAAGGGAGTGATAGTATAACTCTCCAATTAGGTAGTTCATAAATAGGAGGAAACAATGAGTCCACTCAAGATTGACATCTTCTGCCACATCTTGCCAGAGAAATATAAGAAGGCCCTCGACGAAGCTGCTCCGGGCCATGTGCAGCAGAGCACTAACAATCTGTTGCCGACATTGTGGGACCTGGACCACAGGTTCCGGATAATGGATAAATACGGGGTAATGCAGGTATTAACGTTATCCCGACCACCTATCGAAGAGGTCATCAGCGACCCGAAGAAGGCCATGGACTTGACCAAGCGGGCTAACGATGAGATGGCCGAGATAGTGCTCAAACACCGCGATCGGTTTCCCACGGCGGTAGCGGCAGTTGCCCTGACCGATGTAGACGCCTCTCTCAAGGAACTGGAGAGGGCTATAATAGACCTGAGGTTCAGAGGGGTGCAGATATACACTAATATGAATGGCAAGCCTCTGGACTCACCGGAATTCGAGCCGCTTTTTGATATGATGGCCCGCTACAACCTGCCGATATGGATCCATCCCACACACGGTGTCACTGCCAGCGACTACAGCACCGAAACAGGCGGATCGAGGCATGCAATTGCCAATACTTTTGGCTGGCCATATGAAACGACCATGGCCATGAATCGGCTGGTATTCGGTGGCATACTGGAAAGGTACCCGAATTTGAAGGTCATTACCCATCATTGTGGCGGTATGGTGCCCTTCTACGAACAGCGTATTATCGCTTTCCACGACATCGGCGAAGTAGAGTTTGGAGATAGGGATAGGGATGTGCTTACAGACCCCCCCATTAAGTATTACAAGAAGATCTACGCCGATACGGCAATTTACGGCAATACCCCGGGCCTGATGCTGGGGCGTGCCTTCTTCGGTATAGATCACCTTTTATTTGGTACTGATTTTCCTTTCGCTGGTCAGTTCGGCGAGAGAGTGACACGGCAAACGATAGACGCCATAGAAGCAATGGACATCAGTGATGTAGAGAAGAAGAAGATATTTGAGGATAATGCCCGAGACATCATGCGCCTGCCAATATAAACAGGCTTAGAGCTATACTCCTTGGTTGGCGTTGTCGAATTTAGAACTGATAATACAGAAATGAATGCCGCTTTGCACAAGGTTATGCGTACTTTAACTTTTTTGTGACTAAATCTATTATAAACTTACAGACCAATAACTTTAGGAGACGAGCGATGGGCATTATTGAGCAAGATAGAGAGCGCTACCGACAAATCTTCGGTGAGAGAGACAAACAGAAAGACTACTGGGTCTATAGCATTTGTGCCCTTTGCTACAATGAATGTGCTATCCGAGTAAGGGTAGTTAACGGCAGGCCGGTTGCTGTGGAGGGCGTTCCCGATAGCTCCCGCGGGACTGGAGGCGGCCTCTGTGCCAAAGGTGTCACCGCCCTGATGGATGGGTATAGTCCCAACCGGATCCTGTACCCGGTAAAAAGGACCAACCCGAAGAAAGGGCTTTATGAAGACCCGAAATGGCAGCGGATTTCCTGGGAGGAAGCCCTTGATACAATTACGGAGAAGCTTGTAGAAGCACGGAAAAAAGATCCGAGGGTGACCTGCTTTGGTTTTACCCCTGGACCTACTGGTGGCATGAAGGCTAACGTTTCGTTTGCTCGTTTTATGCCGGCTTATGGCAGTACTAGCATGGTCGCTGGTGGCCCCGGCGTTATGTGTGGCACTAGTGCCCATCACATAGGCGCTTTACAATATGCTGCCTGGGACATCATCCCGGACTACCGTTACTGCAACTATGTGCTCCGCTGTGGAGGAAATGAGGGGTGGGGTGGTGGCCGTCATGCTGCCTCAACCATCGGCCAGGCCGCCGCGGCCAGGGAGAGGGGCATGAGAATGAAGGTCATGGACCCCCAGGGTTTCACCGTTGGTTACAAAGGAGAGGAGTGGATACCGGTCCTGCCGGCAACAGATATCGCCGTGTTTCTGGCCATAGCTAATCTGATTGCCAATGAGATAGGGATTTACGATAAGGAATATATCAGGCACCGGACCAACGGCGCCTACCTTATTGGCCCCGACCGCCTTTTTGTACGGGATGAAAAAGACCAGAAACCACTCCTTTTCGATGAGGCCGATGGCAAGGTAAAGACCTATGATGACCCGACCCTGAAGCAGCCGGCAATAGAAGGTAAATTTACCGTTCACGGGGTAGAGTCCCGACCGGCCTTTGCCCTTATCAAGGAACACCTGAGGCAGTATGAGCCGTCCTGGGCTTCGGAGGTGAGCACTGTCCCTGAAGAGACGATACGGCGGCTGGCGCGGGAACTGGTTGAGGAGGCAAGAATCGGTAGCTTTATCGAGATTAACGGCGTTAAAGTCCCTTACCGGCCGGCCTGTGTTGTCGGTTACAGGGGATTACAGACCCATCAGAATTCCTTCCACCAGTATACCGCCATGCACCAGATAAACGTTTTGCTGGGCAATCAGGATGTTTGTGGGGGTCTTTTAGGTTCTGGCACAGTGAGGAGTCTTGGTTATCCTGAGACCGGTGGCTTTAAATTCGCCCCTTACGGCGGTTATGACGGCATGCTGGTCGCTGGTGTCTGGTTCTCGCAACCGCCGTGGCCACCACGTAAACCGAGTGGCCCGGGTAACAACATCAACTTTTGCGATATATTCTCTCATACCGGAGTGAATGTTTACCCTTACGGTGAGGACTGGGAGGAACTATGGAATAATGCCGGCCGTCCTTTTGAGCCGGAGGTCCTTTTCACCTACGGTGGAAATGTGGCAATGAATATTGTCCGGCCGGAGGCTGCGGCAAGATTCCTCGAGAAAGTCCCCTTCGCCTTTGCCCTGCAACCATTCCACAACGAGACCACCGAGGGCTTTTGTGATATTGTCCTACCCGAGGCGCATTACCTTGAAGTGTTAGATATCAGCAGCTCCTTCGGTGTCCTGTACAATTACCCTATAGGCCTGGATACGTGGAGCTTTCACGTAAGAATGCCGGTCACCGAGCCCAGGGGCGAGGCAAGAGACATCCAGGATGTTACGTACGACCTGGCCGATAGGCTTGGAATCAGAGCAGACTATGATGAACTTATGGATGATTACTATGATTTCAAATTGGCCCGGCAGGCGTCGGGAGAGACCGAGGTGCCACGTATTATCGAGCCGGGGGAAAAGGTCACCAACATAGAACGGGTTGACCGAACACTGAAGTACCATTTTGGTAAGGAGCGGGGCCTGGAGTGGTTCAGGGATAACGGCTATCTGAACTGGGAGAAGAAACCCGAGGAATGTTACTGGAGGTGGTTTGTCGATGCCCGGATACCCGTCTACTTTGTAGGCCACGAGGAGGATAGAGAGGAGGTAAAAAGTAGGGCGGAG
>DUEU01000096.1 GCA_011191985.1 Dehalococcoidia bacterium | reverse complement strand
AATGTGATAAAGACCCCCCATGTCAACAAAGACATAAGGGGTATTTTAGCTTTGAAAATTGGTGGGCGGTAGAGGACTCGAACCTCTGACCCCCTGCGTGTAAAGCAGGTGCTCTGACCAACTGAGCTAACCGCCCCAGATGGCGCGCTTGGCGGGGCTCGAACCCACGGCCTCAGCCTCCGCAGGGCTGCGCTCTATCCAACTGAGCTACAAGCGCCATAAAATGGTGCCGAAGGTGAGATTTGAACTCACACGCCCTTTCGGACACTACGCCCTGAACGTAGCGCGTCTGCCATTCCGCCACTTCGGCTAGCTTGGTACAGAGAAATTATAACCAGCCCGCGTCTAGGTGTCAACGGCAAAATTGGCGACTACTGCTTGCCCTAGTGATATGCCGCCGTCATTTGTGGGCACCTGCTGATGGATGAGGACCAGGAAGCCCTGTCTCTTGAGTAGGGGAACGACCGTTCTTAAAAGCAGACGGTTTTGAAAGACGCCGCCGCTGAGGGTTACCTGTTTTATGCCCGTTGTTCTGGCTATCACTTGACATAAATCTAAGACCATTAGAGACACGCTGTTGTGGAACTTGACTGAAATTGTTGATTTGGAAACGCCCTGTTGTAAATCGCGAATAATTGCCATAAACAGCTCTTTGAGCTGGATAATATGGATTCCATCATGCTCAGCTATGGAATAGGGGTATCCTTTGCCGCCGACCTCATTCATGGCGCCATAGGCCGCCATTTCCAGCTCGACGGCTGCCTGGCCTTCGTAGTCTATCTCACCCCGGATGCCGATTAGGGCCGAGACGGCGTCGAAGAGACGCCCCATGCTCGAGGTCAGCGGTGAGTTCAGTTTCTGTCTTATCTGCTGCTTGATGATATCTATTTCGGCAGTGTCAACCTGATAAGGCAGCGGCGGGATGTTTTGTAGCTGGTCTTCACCTAATAGAGCGATGATGTAACCAATAGCGGTGCGGTAAGGTCTCCTTATGGCAGTGGCGCCGCCGGGCAGGGGCAGGTACTCGAGATGGCCCAGCCGCTGGTAGCCTTTATAGTCGGCTACCAGGAATTCACCGCCCCATATGTTACCGTCGTCCCCGTAGCCTGTACCATCAAAAGCAACCCCGATAACTGGCGAATCGACGCCGTTGTCTATCATGCAGCTGACGGTATGGGCGTGGTGGTGCTGTATTGGCACCAGCCTGATGTTGCTTTGCTCGTCGGCCAGCCGCTGGGCATACTTGGTGGCAAGGTAGTCGGGGTGGAGGTCGTGGGCGACTATAGCAGGCTCGATGCGGAAAAGTCTCTTATAAAGGGTGACCGTATTCTCAAAATGTTCCAGGGTTTCCAGGTTCTCCATATCGCCAATATGCTGGCTCAGGAAGGCATAGTTATCCCTGGTGAGACAGAAGGTGTTCTTTTCTTCAGCCCCACAGCCGAGCGCTTGATGGGCATCGAAGCTAAGGTGGACAGGATAAGGGGCATAGCCTCTAGCCCGGCGCAGGATTTGCGGGCTGTCAGATTCGACCATAGTCACGCTGTCATCGTAGCGGGCGTGGATGTCGCGGTTGTGGACTAGAAAGTAGTCGGCAATCGCCGATAATCGTCGTAGCGCTTCATCGTTGTCTTTGGCGATTGGCTCTTCACTGAGGTTGCCGCTGGTCATTACCAGTGGTAGTCCCGTTTCATGGAGCAGGAGGTGGTGTAGGGGGGTATAGGGCAGCATCACGCCGAGGTATTTCAGATTTGGCGCTACTGACTCAGCAATCGGAGAACCTGATTGCCACCGCAACAGCACGATGGGACTCTGTGGTGAGGTCAGCACTGCCACCTCTTTTTCGGATACTTCGCAGTAACGTCTGGACTCGTCCAGACTAGAGACCATTATGGCCAGGGGCTTGAAGGGTCGCTGTTTGCGCTGGCGCAGGAGATTGACGGCGCGACCGCTGGTAGCGTCGCAGGCCAGCAGGAAGCCGCCCAGCCCTTTAACGGCCACGATTTTGCCTTCCTTAAGTAGATGACTGGCCGTGGTGATAGCGTCCTGAGTGGTCTGTGGTTTTCCCCTGGTATCGAGGAGTTGTAACGCCGGCCCGCAGTCTGGGCAGGCGTTAGGCTGGGCATGGAAGCGGCGGTCCAAAGGGTTATCGTATTCCGCCTGGCACCGGGGACACATCCGGAAGCGGTGCATGGTGGTCAAGGGACGGTCGTAGGGGATATCGCTGATTATGGTGAACCGGGGCCCGCAGTTGGTGCAGTTGGTGAACGGGTAACGGTAGCGCCGGTCCGCCGGGTCAAATACCTCCCTCAGGCAGGGCTGGCAGGTGGCAATGTCCGGGGAGACCAGCTGGTACTTACCCTCCTCAGCTAGGCTGTGGCGGATTTCAAAGCCCGCATGGCCGGCCGGTGGATAGTAACGATGAGAAATGCGCTCGATGCGGGCTAGGGGAGGGGTGTCATTCTCGAGCTCAAACAGAAACCGGTCCAGGCTTTGCCGGCTGCCTTCAACTTCAATCTTAACGTCCTCGGAGGTATTACAGACCCAGCCGCTGAGGTGGTATTTAGTGGCTAGCTGATAGACGAATGGCCTAAAGCCGACCCCTTGGACCACACCGCGGACGCTGATTTGAGCCAGTTGTGGAGATTCTAACTTAGCCATTTAACGGTAGTGATAGCAGAACCAGTGAAGTCTTTGTATGGGGGCACTTGCGGAAAACCGACTGCTACATCTTTATTCTAGCAGTGGAGGGCCGGGTAAATCAAGCTCAGTGGTTTGAGTCTTACTCAGTGGTGATGGCCCTCAGCCTGCCTGACAAAGAGGAGAGGATAAACTATGTCGCTCAGACAGCAGGGCAGCCAGACAGCTAGGAATAAAAATATAAACACAAAAGGCAGCAGGGGTATCCAGTTGGCTATGCCAAACGCCGTGAAGTTGAAAAGGGAGGCCCAGGTGCTCAGCAGGACGTGTCCGTAGTGAGGGACTCTGGTGGTTGGTTTCCAGTAGCCGATGGCGATGCCGAGAATAGCGGCACCATTAACGAGTTGCCATTCGGCGATTCCTAGCAGCGGCGATTTTTCCGTCTCGATAAAGGGTAGATGAAACTCCATAGAGATATTAAGCAGAGTGCCGCCGAGATAGGGGATTACGGCATCACTCAGCGTAGCGATACCGATGGAACCGGTGTAGCCGATGATGATTGCTTTCCAGATGGCGCCCTTTCCTTGCAGCCGGTACATGGCAGTGGTGGTCAGGGCACTCAGGATGACATGAGCCGGGTGCAATGTGTAGAAAAGAGTGCTCGAAATCTCCCGGGGGGTATTGCAGAACACGATAATAACCATGATGATAACGCCGGTAATCGCCCCCAGAATGGTGAAAGGGACATGACGGGCAAGTTCTCTGATGATTAGCTTGAACTGTTCCATTTTATTTAAGCGGGTGGCTAGTTATAAATTTTTTTGCCTCATTCAGGGGGTTTGGCGGCGGAAATTCGCCGGAGCTTGTTTTCCGGCAGTCCTGGCAGTAGCCGAAGAATTCCAGGCGGTGGTCTTGGATAGTGAACCCGGTATCATGGGAGAGCTGCCGTTCCAGGTCGTTAAGGTTACAGCCGGTAAAGTCGGCCACTCGACCGCACCCCGAGCAGATGAGGTGACCGTGATGCTCCAGCGGACTGGCCACATAGCTTCGCGTATTCTCCCCGGCGCTCTTCACCTCACAGATGAGGCCAAGTTGTGCCAGGATATTCAGTGTGCGGTAGACGGTGACCAGGCCGATACCGGGTTGTTCCTGGCGTGCCTTGTTATATATGGCGAGGGGGGTAAGGTGCTCCCGACTGCTGGTAATGGCCCGAAGTAGGGCCAACCGTTGTGGTGTTGCCTTATAACCGCGTCTTTTCAGTCTGGCCAGAATCTTGTTGGAGAGTGACATAGCTTGTAAATGAAAATGAATTTCATTTATTATAAATATAATCCGGGAGGTTGTCAAGCTCATCCAGGGAAGATTGACAATGGTCTCCGGGCCGTTTATAGTGTCCATTGAGAGCCTGGGGAGGGCGGAGATGAAAGCAGCCGAGGAGCCGATAGAGGTTGAACGTCTGGCCAGACTGAACGAATTCGGTCCCGACGATTTATACATCTGCTGTGCCAGCTTCGAAGACAGGTGCGTTTCCAGTGTCTTGAAAATGGGCGCTGATTTTCGCACCAGGTTTGCCATTATATTCGTCATGGAGGAGTCGCTCTATAAGAAGCAGGTGGACACTAACCTTTACCGGCTGCAAGGCGAACTGGCCAAAAGAACTGGGGAAGGCGTATTTGTAATTGCTTGCCAGAAGCAGAACCCGCTGGATGGGGTTGCCCAGCTTAAAGAAATATGGGGCAGGTGCAGGCCCAGAAATCCCGAAGAGACTTTCATTACCATTGATATTAGCGGCTTCACCAAAATATATCTGCTGGAGCTTCTCTATCATCTCGTGATTGAATTGAACCTGGGGATTCCCCGTCTTCTACATACGACACAGACCTATTCACCGACGGAACTTACCCAGGGAGTAGAGCAGATTACCACCGTACCTAACTTCTATGGCAGCCCTTCATTGCAGAAAAAGACTATTCTTATCTTGCTCCTGGGATTTGAACCCGATCGGTCGCTGGCCGTGTGGAAACAGTTCAACCCGGATAAGACCGTGGCACTGGTAACCAACCCGCCGCGCTATGACAATCTGGAATACCTGAGGTATGCCGAGAAGAATAATACTTATTTGCTATCAAGGCCTTCGATAGAGGTGAGGTATGTGCCTCCGGATAACCCCTATGGGGTTAAGAGTGTGCTTGATGGTATCTACAACGATACACAGGGTTCATACAACATGATTATCGGGCCTTTTGGTACCAAGCCACAGACGGTAGGGGTATTTCTTTTCTATCTGGAGTACCCCAAGGCTCAGATAGTCTATTCTTTTCCGGTCGGCTATACCAAGTCTTATTTGCAGCGTAAGCCTGGCCCTACCTTATTGCTGCCGCTGGCGCCACCGCTTAAAGATTAGTCCGGTGTCGTTGGCTAAGAACCCTTCTTAATCTCATAGCGCAATTTGCCGGCCGGCGTGGCCACTTCAACTACCTCTCCAAAAACCCGGCCGATAACAGCCTTACCGATGGGTGAAGCGCTCGAAATCTTACCTTGGGCCGGGTCAACTTCCTTGGGGCTGACGATTATATATTGCCTATCATCACCGGAACCTAGGTCGCGAAGGATAATACTGTCGCCGATACTCACCTTAAGTGTCGTCTCTGGTTTCTTATTAATAATAGTCACCGCCTTTAAAGCGTCTTCCAGCTCTCTAATTTGTCCTTCAAGATGTCCCCGCTGCTCCCTGGCTGCCTGTAGCGGCGCGTTCTCGCGGAAGTCCTTGTCGGCGGCCGCCTTGTGCATCTCGTCGATAACCTGAAGGCGCTTGCTCCTGAGGGCGTCTAGCTCGGCCTTCATTTCGGCGTGTCGCTGCCGGGTTAAGGCAATGGGCTCCGCTAGGTCCGGCTTGGCTGGTTGGAATCTTGTCTTTACTTTTTTGGCTTTGAGATGGGCCGCCAGATTGGTCTCGCTCCACCCCTTTTTCCGGGCGTAGGCTAGGAAAGCCCGTATCTGTTCCACCTTCTTCGTGTAGTCAGTGTCCGAAGACGGTAGGCTGTCGGCATATTTGGTGACCTCGGCGGCGGTAAGTCCGGCCATCGGTCGCTTCCAGCCGAACCAGCGGATGAATTTATGTACTTCTTGTTGGCTTGGTACCCGTTCCTCCGGTGATAAACCAGCCAGGAAGAGGTTGGCCGCCTCACCCAGGCTCAGATTATGTTTAGCACTGTTCACTTATCAAATACCCCCATACTAGCATAAATATCAGCCGCTTTGTTCACTAAACCACTTATCGTTGGCCAGGACCACTGATGTCTCGATCTGGCGTTCGGGTATTGACCAGTATTTTCTCAACAAGCGGTCCTTTTCTTCTTGAGAGACCAAACGAAAGCCGTGTTTCTGGTAGAAACGGATTGCCCAAATAGCGTCTGCCCAGGTACCGATTAGAAGGGGACGGTGTGTCTGCAAGCGAAGATAGGAAATTAAATTGCTACCGATACCCTGATTGCGTCTCGAGGTGCGAATATAGGCGTGTCTGATGAGGGTGACGTCCATGATATGCTGAATACCCATCACGCCAATTAGCTCACCATCCTCCTCATATCCCCAAAATACTATCCCATCGTCAATCTCGTGCAATAGTTCATCATACGACATATAGGGCTCTTTCCAGCAGTCGGCAGGGATGAAACCTCTGTAAGCCTGTGCCGCGTCATTTATGATAAAGTAGACGGACTCAATCTCGTGGTTGCTACATTGACGGATCATTTAACTTCCTTTACGCAATGTGGCTAATCAAGCGGTACTGAAGCCAAGCCAGAAAATAGACTCGCTGAGTTTGCCCGGTCGCAGTTTTGAGCGTTGGAGCAGTTCCTTGAACTCGGCCATCGTATAGGCCGTCCTTAGTACCGGTATTATTAGACCGAGCCATGAGCGTTTGATGTCGCTCAGTATAAGTATCCCGGTGGGCGAAAGCACTCGCTCTATCTCGTCAAGCATGGCCACCGGGTCATCGACAGTGTGTAGCATATTCAGGCTAACAACAACATTAAACGAATTGGTATAAAAAGGCAGGGACTGCGCATCGCCATTTTTAAAATAGAGACGGTCGGAAACCCCTACCTTCTCTGCGGACAAACGGGCCGTGTCTAGGAGTGGCTCGGGCAAGTCCAAACCGACAACCTCGGCCTCGGGGAAGGCGAGTGCCAGCTGTATCGGGAACTCGGCTGACCTGGTACCTAAATCCAGGACGCGACCTTTTTTAAAACCGGCCTGCCTAAGTAAATTGACGAATATTTTACCCAGCCGCTGTCCTCTCCGGGCGTTTAATACCTTATAACTCTTTGTCTCCTTTAGGTCGTCAGTGGACTTTCTTGGAATTGTTATCCTCTTCATCAGCAGAACCTCCTGCCCAACCAATTCCATTTGTGGTGTTGAAGGTTTTTATCTAAGCCAGAGTTTTTAAAATGACCTTCTAATAATAACATACTAACCAATGCTGCCGTAACTGCCCAGAGGACCAGACTCTAATCAAATTCTCCCCTTTCTCTAACCTAATTCTAATTAAGATAGACTAAATTTATAGCAGAAGTCTAAGGCAACTGGTAATTATTGGTAACAGCATATGTGCCAGTTTATGGMAGCTAGGTAATAAATAATGCCAGAGGTATTAAAAATCGGAGGGTAACGTGTACAAAGTACCCACCGTGGAAGTAARACTTGATAACTATCTTAATATCGTMCCCGATGACCTGCTGGCTGAAATAGCTCATACTGCCGAGAGTATTAAAGGATTACGGGTTGTCCATGTTAATGCTACCCCYGTCGGTGGCGGTGTCGCTGAAATCCTGAAATCGCTGGTGCCTTTGATGCGGAGTGTCGGGATAGAGGCCGAGTGGTACGCTATCGAGCCGGACCAATCRTTCTTCAGGGTCAGTAAGGCATTGCACCATAGCCTCCAGGGTGGTTGTACCGACCTGAGAAGGGAGGACATAGAGCTTTATCTGGCCCATAATCAGAGGATGGCCGGGGCCCTGGCCGAGATGGGGGTAAGTGCCGACCTGTGGTTATGCCACGATGTACAGGTATTGCCCCTGCTTCACTATATCGGCAATAGCGTTCTTGGTGTCTGGATATGCCATGTCGATACCACCAAACCAGACAGGATGGTAACCGAAATACTGTCACCTTACATTAATGAATACCATAGCATAGTAATAAGTATGCCCGACTATCATCTGAACGGCTATAATCCGGCCCAGATTCTGGTGTTCCCTCCAGCCATCGACCCACTGTCACCCAAGAACGTGACTTTACCAGGGTATCGCACCAGGGAATTGCTGACCAGGCTTGGTATCAGCCCGCTGAAGCCGCTGGTGAGTCAGATTTCACGCTTCGACCACTGGAAGGACCCGTGGGGGGTTATCGATGCTTATCGGCTGGCCAGGCAGGAGATAGCCGGCCTGCAACTGGCCCTGGTGGGGGTCATGACCGCTAGGGACGACCCCGATGCCCTAAAGGTTTTTCACAGCGTTCAGCAGTACGCCGAGAACGACCCTGATGTCCACCTTTTCGCCAATCCCCTGGTCGTTGGTGACCTGGAGGTAAATGCCTTCCAGTCAGGGTCTGATGTCGTTGTCCAGAAGTCGATCCGTGAGGGGTTTGGCCTTACTGTGGCCGAGGCGATGTGGAAGGGAACACCGGTAGTTGGTGGCGATTGCGGCGGCATCAGGCTACAGATATGTGAGGGTAGGACCGGCTTTTTGGTCGGCGACTGCTCGTCATGTGCCCAAAAGATAGTAACCCTGCTGAAAGACGGCGAGCTGTCGAGGGAGATAGGCAGGGTCGGTAGGGAGTCTGTGCGAGAAAATTATCTCATGCCCCGGCTGCTCAGGGATTATCTACGGCTGGCGTTGAGTCTGGTAGATGGCAAAGGGATGCCACAGTCAGGGGCTGCCTCGGAGGCCATGCTTAATGAAGACCGATATAGGCCAAAAAACGGAGATTGAGAGCGAGTAGAGCATTTAGACAGGCTGTAAGCCGGGCGAAATCGCTCAAGAAACGGTTTGACACCCCGAAAAAACGTTGGAGGATAATGGAAATATGATAGAGGGCAAATGCCCGAAGTGTGGTAGCCGTTATCGCGGTTGGGCAATGCTTAATCCAAGGCATCAGACCTGCCCGCGATGTGGCACCGCCCTTGAGATTACCGATGGGGAAACCGTAATTGAAGGTTACTCCCCTTTTACCAGTCCCTCCATTGACGTCAGCCCTCCACCCGATAAGCCCATTAAGCGTGAGAAAAAGAAGCAGTAGCGCCACCGACCTGAGTTTAAGCGGGGTTGAAATTGCATTGGTGGGCCGCGGCGTGTATTTTGGGGTAGTGTTGCTGGAGTAAACGTCTAGTCTCCTGCGTCAGTAATGAACCGTACCGCCTCAATAAGGTTCGGGACTATAGTATCCGGTCTGGAATCTTCTTCATCCATCAAGCGGCATAGTTCGCACTTCATCCTGCCCAGCAAGATGGTTTTTGTCCCCGCGCTTTTACCGGCCTTGATATCACTGAGATTATCACCTACCATCCATGCCCGGGATAAGTCCAGGCTCATTTCCTCGGCAGCTTGAAGGAGCATGCCCGGTTTGGGTTTGCGGCATTCGCAGTTGGTGGTGAACTTCTTAATTTTACCTTCGGGATGATGGAAGCAGTAGTATTCCCCATCGAGAGATACGCCTGACTTGGCCAGCTCTTTGGCCATCTTGCTCCTGACGGCCGCAAAGACGTTCTCGGAGATAGTGCCTTTGGCCAGGCTCGGCTGGTTTGAGACCAGTATCACCTTATAGCCCGTCTCTTGGAGTTTTTTAATAGCCTCACCGACATCGGGCAGGAGGCGAAACTGGGCTGGTGTAAATGGGGAGTCGATAATCTCCTGTTCCTGGTGATAGACAAGCTCGTTTATTACCCCATCGCGGTCAAGAAATACCGCCTTATTGTCCCTTGAAATTGCCATAAGAATTACCCCTGTAGAGCTAACTTTCCGCTATCTTCTGCCGCAGGCGGGCACAAATCAGGTGTTCCAGTACTAGGTGAAAAGACTCCACCTGGGGGGTAGAGTCTATCGGGACGACAATGCAGGCGTCGGCAATATCTTTCATCGGTCCGCCGTCAAACCCGGACAGGCCGATGGTCTTGCCCCCGTTATCGCTGGCGTATTTCATCGCCTTCAGCAGGTTCTGGGACCACAGCCCTGCCTTGTCGCTGCCGGCGCCACCGTGCACGCTGATACAGATGAGCACATCCCCTTCCCGAAAGGAGTTTTTTAGCTGCTCGTAAAACAGGTTGTCAAAGCCGTCATCATTGATAAGGGCGCTTACCAGCGGGATATTATCGTTAAGGCAGTAGGCCCGGAATCGTTTCCGGTCGTCGACGATGGTTGTCTTGGCCAGGTCGCAGGCAAAGTGAGTGGCCGTGGATGCCGAGCCGCCGTTACCACAGGTGAAGACCTGTCCCTCTCTTTTCCAGGCAGCAAAGAGAAGCTCAACCGCACGGTCGATATCAGCTATCGAGATGTCATCAATAACCTTATGCATCTCGGCGAAGTAATGCTGGACGAATTCCCTGTTTCCCATAAATTACCCCTTGAGCTACATATTAACCAGAATCTTGGCTCCTTCAAAGTCCAGGTGGAAGTTGAAGGGCTTCAGGTTGACCTTGCCCATTGCCTGGCATAGTCTGGGCTTGTCACCGTTGTTGCAGTAGAACATGAGGAAGCCACCGCCGCCGGCGCCGACCAGTTTCCCCCCCAGCGCCCCGGTCCGTCGGGCGAGCTCGTAGCACTCGTCGATAAACGGGTCGGTCATCTTGCTGGAGCGCTTTTTCTTAATTTCCCAGTGGACATCAAGGAGCTCGCCGAAGCGGTCCACGTCACCTTTCTCCAGGGCAGCCCTTGTCTCCAGGCCGATCTCCTTGACTTGGTGGAGGTTCTCAATAACCTCGGGG
>DUEU01000095.1 GCA_011191985.1 Dehalococcoidia bacterium | reverse complement strand
CCTCCGAGTTAGGGCCAAGGCCACGGGTCGGAACATTCATTGCTTCTGACACTGTTGAGGTCGGAAAGAGTATTTGGATATTCGGAACAACCCGTGCGCCAAACGAGAGGGTATGGGCTGAAGCCCAGTTTGGCGAAGAAATAGAGGTCGGAGAAAGTATCGGAAAGGAAGGACCGCAAGACTACGCTGAAGCAGGTGATAATCTTTTCTTCCACTTAGCGTTAGGAATTCCAAAGAACGTAGTTCCAGGCGAGTACGATGTAGACGTTTACATTGGTGAAGACATGGAAACACGGAAGCTCTTTACTACGCTCAAGATTAATGTGAAACCGAGCGAAGAGTGAACCTAGATTACGGGAAATTATGGTCACGCACCCCTCTCCTTAAAAGGAGAGGGGGAGGAGATGTTTTGAAGAGAGAGACCCCTTCAAGCCTCCCCAATAAAAGATATTGGAGGAGATTAAAATGAACTGGTTTCAAAGACATATCAACTGGACATGGTTCCTAGCGTCATTATTAGGTGCCATCATAGTGGGCGCCGCTGTTGGTATCATCACCGCAATAGCCGACCCATATGGTATTTACTATACGGGAAATGGTTTGGCAGGATTGCTTAGCCTCGTCATGTCTATTATTGTCGGTGCTTGGGCACTTCGCCAAAAGAGTAGAAGCTTGTGGTGGCTATTAATACTACTTGTACCCTTTGGGTGGATTGTCTTCCTATGCCTTGAAAACAGAAGCAACCAATCAGCGCTTCAAGTATGAATAAAGGGCAGGACAGCGAAGAGGCCCGAGCCGTAAAAAAATAGATATAGCGGCAAGAACGTAATTAAGTTTGGAGGTAAAATGGCAAAAATAACCCAGGATACGAAAGACATCGCAGAACAGGCGGTGACCTTCATAGTGGCTACCGCCAGCAAGGACGGCAAGCCCAACGGCGTACCTATCGGTCTAACCCGCATCATATCGGATGACGAGATTATGCTGGTGGATAATTTCATGCACAAGACGCGGCAGAATATCACCGAAAACCCTGTCGTCGCGATTACTTTCTGGGCCAAGGAAGCTCGATATGGGTACCAGTGCAAAGGCCCAGCCCGGGTCGAGACCGCGGGCAAGCATTTCGATGAGGCCATCCAGTGGCTCCGGTCCACAGGGCGCAACCTCCAACCAAAAGCGGTGGTCATCGTCAAGGTAGACGAAATCTATTACGTCGGTGCCGGCAAAGATTCCAGCATCAGGCTGGACCAGATGGATACCGAGTAATCATATACCAGTTATGGAAACATCTCACCCCTTACACAAATCACCTAATAGGAATATAATAGGGCTGAGGCAATAAATTGACCGGGAACAGGGTTGGTGAGGTTATCGAGGCAAGCACCGCCGGATTTACCGCGCAGTGCTATGAGCTATACCAGTCGCCGCCGCTGGGCAGCCTGGTGAAGACCGCCGACCAGCCCATGGAACTATACGGCGTGGTCTATAACGCCACCACCGCCAGCATTGATCCGGGGCGGCGTCCCATCGCCCGGGGTGGGGAAGCCCAGAGCGAGGATGAAATCTACCGCCAGAGCCCCCAGCTTTTACAGCTGCTGCGCAGCGAGTTCAGTGTCCTGGTGGTGGGGCACCGCCAGGATGTCAATATCTATCATTACCTGCCACCCAAGCCCGCCCGCGTCCACAGTTTCGTCTACTCCTGTCCGCCGGACGAGGTAAAGGAGTTCAGCCAGTCCCTGGGTTTCCTCAATATGCTGGTCAACACCGGCCTACCCGTCCCCAGAGACGAACTCATCGCCGCCTGCCTGCGCCAGATAAGCCATACCCATGAAGACCGACACCAATTCTTAGTGACGGCCGGCAAGAAACTGGCTACCCTGCTCGGCAACCAGTTTAACCAGCTCAATGCTATCCTGGAGAGGATCAGTGACCAGTAACGAGCCAAGGCTGGGCATTGTCGTCGCCGGCTCCCTCACCAAAGGGGTGGAGGTCAAGCTGGATGGCGCTGCCTCGGTGGAAGAAATGGCGGTGGGGCGCTACGTCACCATCGAAGGTCAAAACCGGCGTTTCTTTGGCATGGTTACCGACATCAGCCTGGGGGTGACCGACCCCAGTCTAACCCTAACCCCACCCGATGTCGCCGACCCCTTTATCGCCGAGGTCCTGGCCGGCACCAGCACCTATGGCAGCCTCCACGTCCTGCCCCTGCTCACCATCGGCGGCGACGCCACCAGCCTGCTGGAAGGCCCGCAGCCGGTCAAGACCGTCCCCAGCCATTTCTCGACGGTCAAGCTAGCCTCGGAACAGGACATGGCCCTGGTCTTCGGGAAAGAAGACGAGGGGAGATTCCACATCGGCAATCCGCTGGACATGGAGACCAAGCTCTGCCTCAATCTGGAGGAGTTCGTTAAACGCTCCAACGGCATCTTCGGCAAGAGCGGCACGGGCAAGACCTTCCTCACCCGCATTCTTCTCATTGGCATGCTACAGAAGAGCAAGGCGGTCAATCTCATTTTTGACATGCACAACGAATACGGCTGGGAAGGCAGCAGCGAAGAACACACGTATAAAGTCAAGGGCTTGAAACAATGGGGGCAGTCGAAGGTGGCCATATTTACCCTCGATAAAGAGAACTCCGACACGCGGCGGGTGCCCACGGACTTTACCGTGCAAATCGGTTATGACGAAATCACCCCTGAGGATATCTCCATTCTGCGCCCGACTCTTAACCTCACCGAGCTGGCTGTGGAGGCCGCCTACCAGATGCGGCGGCGTTTCGGCAAAAGCTGGCTGCGGCGGACCTTGCAGCTCGGCGAGGAAGAGGTTGCCGACATACTCAAAGAAGCCAACATCCACGAGAGCTCATTCCAGAGCTTGAAGCGCGGCCTGGGCATTATCGAGCGGCTCGGTTTTGTCGTGCCGCAGGCACCGGAGGACACCGTGAAACACATCCTCAATCACCTCGACCGCGGGGTCAGTGTCGTCCTCGAGTTCGGGCGCTACCGCGAGACCAGTGCCTACCTGCTGGTGGCCAATATGCTTTCCCGTCGTATCTACACCCTGTACCAGGACAGAGCGGAGAAAGCCAGGGCAAATAATACTCCCCTGCCCCAACCGCTGGTGGTAACCATTGAGGAGGCGCACAAATTCCTCAACCATGAGGTGGCCGATAAGACCGTCTTCGGCACCATCGCCCGCGAGATGCGCAAGTACAATGTCTCCCTGCTGGTGATTGACCAGCGCCCCAGCGGTATTGATGATGAGGTCATGTCCCAGCTCGGCACCAAAATAACCTGCCTACTGGACAACGAGCGTGATATTGACAGCGTTCTGGCTGGGGTCTCCGGTAAGAGTGAACTGAAATCGGTGCTGGCCCGTCTGGCACCGAAACAGCAGGCCCTTATCTTTGGCCATGCCGTACCGATGCCGGTGGCCTTCCAGCCCCGGGAGTACGGCTCAGCGGAGTCTTATAAGAGCCTGGCCGGCAGCGAGTCAGCCCTTAGCCAGCAAATAGAAAAAGACATTGAGGAACTGTGGCCATGAGAGAGAGACCATCCCGGTTGCTAGACAAAAAGGTGGGGCTGGCCCTTGGCGGCGGTGCCGCCCGGGGACTGGCCCACATCGGGGTGCTGGAAGTCCTGGAAAAAGAGGGCATCCCCATTGACATGATTGCTGGCACCAGCGCCGGCGCCGCCGTTGGCGCCCTTTATGCCCAGGGCAGGAACACCGGCGCCATCAAGGCCCTGGCCCTAGACCTGAACTGGAAGCGGCTGGCCTCTCTGGTAGACCTGGCCCTGCCGAGAACAGGATTCATCCAGGGGAAGAAGATAAAAGAACAACTGAAATCAATCATCGGCGGCGACATCAAGTTCAGCGACCTAAAAATACCCTTCGCCTGTGTCGCCACGGACATCAAGACTGGGGAAGAGATAGTAATCAGTCAGGGCTCAGTGCTGGACGGGGTAAGGGCCAGCATTTCCATCCCGGCTATATTCACCCTGATCAAGCGGGAAGGCAGGTACCTGGTTGACGGCGGTCTGGTCAATCCGGTACCGGTAAGCGTCGTTAAAAAACAGGGGGCCGACTTTATTATCGCCGTGAACGTCACCGCTGACGCCGTGAATAGAACCAACCTGGGCAAGAAGGCAAAAGAGCCCACCATCTTCAACGTAATCATGCAGTCTCTCTATATCTCCACCCACTCCCTAGTAAAGTCCAGCCTAGAAGGCGCCGATATCGTGATCGAACCCAATTTAGCCGATATCCCCTACGGCGACTTCCAGCGAGCTAAAGAAGGCATCTTACGGGGGGCACTGGCCGCCCAAGGTATTATCCCGGAAATAAAAAGGCAGCTCAATATCTAACCACGGCATCCTGCCTCTACCTCTACACGGCAATCATTAATTTGACAGCAGTCATTTATAAGCGTTATAATACAATTGCAAATGAATAGCATTAGCAAAAAAACATTAGCCAGTAAATCGGAGCGGGTTGATAACAGTCGGGCTGCCCTGAACCTGGCAGGGACACGGGTCACCAGCCAGCGGGCGCTGATACTGGAAATAATCCGCCAGGGCGAAGGACACCTGGACGCCGATGAAATCTACCGCCGGGCCCGCCAGAAGCAACCGCGTCTCAGCCTGTCCACGGTCTATCGGACCGTGCAGGCGTTAAAAAAACTGGGCCTGATACAGGAACTACATTTTGACGAAAGCCACCATCACTACGAAGCGAAGCCACCAACCAAACACCACCACCTGGTATGCCTCGGCTGCGGGCGAGTAATCGAATTCCAGTATCCGCTGTCCAGAATTAAAAGAAATGTCGCCGGGGGCGGGGATTTCGAGATTGTTGACGCCGATATACGGGTGACTGGGTACTGTCCCCGCTGTCGTCAGGACAGGGAGTAGTCCTCCAGCGAGCCCGCTAAAGAAAGGGACTAAGTCTATGCATGGGTTTATGGGCCGATTCGGCCACAGGTTCAGACACCGGCACGAACTACCGCTAGAAGGGAAAAAACTGACTCTGGTTCACATGAAGAACGGCCAGCGTGGCGTCGTGGTTGAAATTAAAGGCGGCCATGGCATCGCCCGCCGCCTGAGTGCCCTCGGTATCAGGCCGGGCCGGGAAATAACCAAGGTTAGCGCCATGTTTATGCGAGGGCCAGTGACCATTCAGGTAGATAATGCCGAGGTAGCCATTGGTTTCGGCATGGCCAGAAGGGTAATAGTCGAGCCCACCTCAAGCGATAACATATGAAAATACTGTTGATGGGCAACCCCAACGTGGGTAAAAGTGTCATCTTTTCCCGTCTTACTGGAGTCCACGTCATCGCCGCCAACTACCCCGGGACAACAATAGGCTATACCAAGGGTTTCATGAAGCTCGGGGAGGAGATGGTTGAGGTCATCGATGTGCCCGGCACCTATACCCTGGAACCAACCAGCGAGGCCGAGGAAATAGCCCAGGAAATGCTGGCTGACGGAGACCTGGTTATAAACGTGGTCGATGCCACCAACCTGGAGAGGAACCTTTACTTAACCTTACAACTTGCCGAGAGAAATGTGCCGCTAATAGTCGCCCTGAACATGTGGGATGATACCAAACACCGCGGCATAAACATTAACCTTGAAAAACTGAGAGAGATGCTGGGTATGCCGGTTATCCCCACTGTAGCCGTAACCGGCCAGGGGATAAAAGAACTGGTGGAGAATATCCCCGAGGCCCGCTTACCCCACCACCCGGCCCGCAACCATGACGAACGCTGGATCGCCGTCGGCAACATCGTGGAACAGGTCCAGTTCATCACCCATCGCCACCACACCTGGCGGGAAAGACTTAGCGATGCCACGGCTAAGCCCTTCAGCGGGACAATCATTGCCCTGGCTATCCTGGCCAGCGCCTTTCTGGTAATCCGATTCATTGGCGAGAGCCTGATCGGCTACGTGCTTGACCCTCTCTTCAACATTCTCTGGGTACCGGTAGTATTGAGGCTGAGCGCCCTCATGGGCGGCAGCGGCCTTCTCCATAACATTGTCCTCGGACATATCACCGGCGGCGAGGTGGACTTCGTCCAATCATTCGGGCTGCTGACCAGCGGACTCTATGTACCACTGGCTATGGTGCTGCCCTATATTATCTCGTTCTATCTTGTGCTCGGTCTGCTTGAGGATACCGGTTATCTGCCGCGGCTGGGTATACTAATGGATACCATCCTGCACCGGCTGGGCTTACATGGCTACGCCATCATCCCCAGCCTGCTCGGTTTTGGCTGCAACGTGCCGGCGATTATGGCCACCCGCATTCTGGAGAGCAAACGGGAGCGGTTTATCGCGGCCACCCTCATTTCCATCGCTATACCCTGCGCCGCCCTGCAAGCGATGATTATCGGCCTGGTCGGTGCCCAAGGGGGACAGTATGTCGCCATGGTCTACGGTACCCTGCTGGTGGCCTGGATTGTCCTAGGGCTTATCCTCAACCGGCTGGTAAAAGGCTTCAGCCCGGAGCTGCTGATTGAGATACCGCCCTACCGTCTGCCGGCCTGGCGAACCGTGCTGCAAAAGCTCTGGATGAGGGCCTATGGCTTCCTGGCCGAGGCCATACCAATAATCCTGGGAGCTATCCTAGTAATCAATATCCTCTACTTCCTGGGGGTATTTGCGGCGATCGCCGATTTCACGGCACCGGTAGTAACCGGTATTCTGGGGCTACCCAAAGAGGCCGTAACCGCCCTGGTCATCGGCTTTCTACGCAAGGACGTTGCCCTGGGTATGCTGGCGCCACTGGCCCTCAGCGCGGAACAACTGGTGATAGGCAGCGTGGTGCTGGCGATGTTATTCCCCTGCATCGCCACCTTTGTCGTCCTGGTAAGAGAGCTCGGGGTGATAAACATGCTCAAATCAACGGGGATAATGATTATAGCGGCCCTGCTGTTCGGTGGGTTACTGAACCTGATTCTACAGTAACAGGACACTTACGGAGACTATTCCACGCTGTGCCACTCGCCGTCCGACATCTGCCAGACCATTATCTGGGGCAGCAGTCTCTCCACGTCAGCCCGGTGGCACAACTCGGTACCAGGGGTAAGCACACAAGCAGTACCCATAGCGGTCGCCAGACGGCAGGCTTCGAGCAGTTGTTTACCACGAGCCATCTTTATTGCCATGCCGGCAATAAGGCAGTCGCCGGCACCGACAGTGCTTTTCACCTTAACCTCTGGGGGAACCGCCTTGATTACCTCGTCGCCGGTGGCAGCAATAATTCCGTCCTTTCCCTGCGTGATGACGGCAATATCAGTACCCCCGCCGACGAGGCTACGAGCCACCTCGACGATGGCCGCTTCATCGGGTATCTCTCTATCGACCAGCATCTCCGTCTCATGGACATTGGACTTTACCAGGAAAGGTCCTGCCTTTATCCCCGCTTCCAGCCACTTTCCCTCAGAATCGAGCATACACCTGATACCAAAATCCTTGGCCTCGGAGATTATGTCGTAATAGGTCTCACCGGAAAGACCGGGGGGGATACTGCCACCAACCACCATTAGCTCCGGCCGGGGGCTGATGCGCCTCATCTTACTGTGGAACCGTTCAAACTCCCTCTTTGAGATACGGGGGCCCGGGGCATCAATCCTGGTCTGCCGGCCGGTACTGGTATCGCTGATAATATAATTGGTGCGGGTCTCCTGCTCAATAGGCGTGAAGCTAAAGGGCACTCCCTCCTCATCAAGCAGTATCTCCACGGTCCGGCCGGCCACACCGCCGACAAAGCCGTAGGCGACGGTCTTACCACCCATCTCATGAATTGCCCGCGAGACATCAATACCCTTGCCGCCGGCATAGAGGCGGGTACTTATCCAGCGGTTGGTCTCGTCGATTACCAGCCCGTTGACCGTTATCGTCCGGTCCAGACTCGGGTTGAGGGTTACCGTAGCAATCATAGCCCATATTATTAAACAAAGTGTCAACTTAATCAAGAGGTACGGCTTATTTGTCTTTGATATAGACACAGGGTATAATGCAACCGTGGCCATGTACCGTGAAAACAGAGCGATGCCCTGGTTCTATTACGTCGGCGGGACAATAGCAAGGGTGCTGCTGACGCTCTTCACGCGGTGGCGGGTCAACGGGAAGGAGAACATCCCCAGAGAAGGGCCGCTGCTAGTGGCCGCCAATCACATCGCCACCGCTGACCCGCCGGTGCTCAGTGTGAGCCTGAACCGCAAGGTGGTATTCATGGCCAAGGAAGAGCTGTTTCGTTCCCGGCTAAAAGGTTACTTTGTCCGCAACTTTGGCGCCTTTCCGGTGCACCGGGGGCGGCTGGACGCTAGGGCACTGCGCCAAGCCGATGAGATGCTGGCCAGAGGCCTTGCCCTGGCTATCTTTCCCGAAGGCACCAGAAGCAGCAATGGTCAGCTTCAGCGTGCCCTGCCGGGCTCAGCGCTTATCGCCACCCGTAACTGCGCCCCGATACTGCCGGCGGGGATTACCGGCACGGAAAAGATTAAAGGTCTGGCCTGGCTGTTACGCCGTCACGAGATAACCGTTACCTTCGGACAACCCTTCTCCTTACCATCGGTCAACGGTAGATTAACCAAGGCGGAGCTTGCCGAGCACGCCGAACTGATAATGCGTCGTATCGCGGCCGTCCTGCCCGAGAGCCGCCGAGGAGCCTACCAGCATGATAGTTGAGAAGGCCGGCACCCTGGGGTTCTGCTTTGGCGTCAAGCGGGCGATAAATATCGTCAGGCAGGTTGCCCAGGAGCAGGGCGGCATAGAAACACTGGGGCCACTGGTACACAACCAGCAGGTGTTACAGGAACTGGCCGGTATCGGCGTCAGGATAGCCAAGGACGTGGCCGATATTAAAGGCAATACCGTGGTCATCAGCGCCCACGGGATAGGCCAGCAAGTTGAGAAAGAGATCCGGGCGCAGAACATCCAGATGATTGATACCACCTGCCCCTTCGTCCGCCGCCTCCAGCTGGCCGCCCGGAAACTGGCCGAGTCGGGCTTCTTCGTTATCATCTACGGGGCCAGCGACCACACTGAGGTCAAGGCGACCCTGGGCTGGGCCAACAACCGGGGCATAGCGGCCCTCGACGCCGGACTGATTGCCCGGATGGACGACCTGCCCCGCTGGCTGGGTATCCTGTCCCAGACCACCCGCGTGCCCGCCCAGTTTACCGAGTTTGTCAGGAACATCATTGACGCGACTTTCACCCGGGACTCGGAGCTGCGAGTAATTGATACCATATGCCACGACATTCGCAAACGCCAGGCAGACGCTCTGGAACTGGCCAAAAAGGTAGACCTGATGCTGGTCATCGGCGACCGGGAAAGCGCCAACACCAACCGCCTCGCCGAGCTGTGCGCTACAGCAACCAGTACCCATCTTTTGGAAACAGCGGCCGATATTCAGCCTTCCTGTCTTGAAGGACAATCATATATCGGCATAACCGCCGGGGCCTCCACCAGTGAGCGGACAATAGATGAGGTTATCACCCGGCTGGAGGCTTTGTAATAAATCCTATCTTCTTAATCCCCTTCCCTTGAGTAAAGGGAAGGGGATACCCCCACACATTCCAAATAGGGTGTCCAAGAGGGCGAAGCCCTCTTTAAAACCAAGCTCCCCCTCTCCTTGGGAAGGAGAGGGGGCTAAAGGGGGTGAGGTCAACTGAAAACTATATACCCATCTCCCGGGCGACCACCTCGCGGTAGAACTCGGCATCGCCAAAGGTAACCTCGGCCGCCTTGGCCCGCCGGGTGTAGTACTGCAAATCATGGTCTATGGTGACGCCGATGGCACCGTGAATCTGGTGCGCCAGGGCCATAACCCGCTGGCAGGCCTGGCCGGCCCAGGCCTTGGCGATAGCCACYTCCTGRGTRCAGGRCAGGCCYTCGCTCACCCGCCAGGCCGCCTGATAAGTCGACAGCCGGGTRCCGTCAACATCAGTGGCCATATCGGCGCAGTAGTGCTGTATCACCTGGAAGCTGCCGATGGGGCGGTCATACTGCTTCCTTTCCTTGGCATACTCGATGGTCATATCCAGCGCCTGCTGGATGCAGCCGACCATCTCACAGCATTTACCCACAGCCGCCCGCGCTACTATCTCTTTCGCCACCGCCCAGCCCCGGTCCAGCTCGCCCAGTATGCTCTCCTTGGGAACCTTCACCTGGTTAAAGACCACCTCGCAAAGCTTGTCATTGGCGATAGTCTCCAGAACCTGAGCGCTTATCCCCGGGCTCTTGGCATCCACGATAAATACGGTAACGCCATCCTCGGCACCGGCGCCGTCACCGGTCCGGGCCACGACCAGCATATAGTCGGCCACGTTAGCATCCGGGACAAAGAGCTTGGTGCCGTTTATGACATAATTGTCGCCATTCGCAGTAGCGGTAACCTTTACGTCGGCGGCCTTATAGCTGGCGCTGGCCTCGGTCAGGGCGGTGGTGAAAATCAGCTCACCACTGGCTATCCGAGGGAGGTACTCCTCCTTCTGGGCATCGGTGCCGAAAGCCAGGATGGGCAGTCCGCCGAGCATGACCGTGGAGAAGTAGGGGCCGGGAAGACAGGCCGCGCCCATTTCCTCCAGCAGCATGGCCAGGTCAAGGAAGGTCATCTCAGCGCCGCCATACTCCTCCGGGAACACCAGCCCCATCCAGCCCAGCTCGGCCATCTCCTTCCAGGCTTCGGGTGAGTAACCCGACTCACTCTCTTCTATCTCTTTAACCACTGCCTTGGGAAACTTATCGGTTAAAAAATCGCGGGCCATATCCTTTAACATCTTTTGCTCTTCGGAGAGGTTCAAATCCATTGTCAATCCTCCTACCAGACTGTGATTAGTTAATAAAGTCGGCCCCTATCCGGCCGGCAATTGCAGCTTCCTGGTCGCCAGAATATTCTTCAGAACCTCCGAGCTGCCCGCCTGGAGACTGTAACCCTTAGACGACAGATACGAATGATAGGCCATACCCTGCATGGGTACCCGTTTGGAATCGGGGCTAAGTTGCCCGTAGAGGCCGGCAATCTCGATAGCGGCACCGGCCAGACGCTGCTCAAAGGCGGTACCGTAAGCCTTGGACATCGACGACTCCCAGTTAGGGGCACGTCCTTCGTCCATGACCACGGCGACACGGTACATGTGCAGCCGACCGATCTCAAGTTCAATCTTAAGCTGGGCTATCCTGGAGCGGACTATCGGGTCCTCGGCCAGCGGCCGGCCATTGCGCTCGGCCTCTTTAACATATTGAATGAGGGCTTCCAACAGGGGATAGTTGGCCATGAGCCGCTCCATGCCGCTTCTCTCGTAGTCAAGCTGGTTGACCACCTGGTAGAAGCCACGGTTCTTTTCCGGTATCAGGTATTTCTTGGGGACACGGACGCCATCAAAGAAGACCTCGTTGAAATGCACCCCACCGGTAATATCCTCTATCGGACGAACGGTAATACCCGGCAAACTGGTCTCAAAGAGGAACTCGCTAATACCCTTGTGTTTGGCGACTTCCGTGTCAGTCCTGGCCACGAGGTAAATCATGTTCATATGGCTACCACCGCTGGTCCATACCTTCTGTCCGTCAATTACATAATCATCGCCATCTTCGACAGCACGAGTCTTGAGGGAGGCTAGGTCAGAGCCAGCCTCTGGCTCGCTCATGCCCAGGCCGACATAGGCTTCTCCCTTCAGAATCTTGGGCAGAATCTCCTTCTTCTGCTCATCGGTGCCGTAGTGAACGATAGCGCCGCCAATCTGGCGGTCGGCAAACCAGTGGCAGGCAGCCGGTGCGCCGTAACGCAGCATCTCCTCGGTAACGATAAGCCGGTCGATAAAGGAACGGCCATGCCCGCCGTACTCCTCGGGCCAGGTAAGGCCAATCCAGCCCTTAGCCGCCACCCTCTTAGTAAACTCTGGGTCATAGGCCATTATCCAGGCATCGCAGGTGGGCTGCCACAGGCCCTGTTTTATCTCGCCTTCCAAAAAATCGCGGACTTCGCCCCGGAGCTTATCCTGCTCCTCGGTGAACTTGAAATCCATGCGTGTTCCTCCCTTCCTTCAGTCTTTCCTAGCTTGCGCAGGTGTGTTTAACCATTGAGTCAGATAGTCTATATCGCCAGACAGGTGACGGTTCGAGAGATGCCGGTAACCGGGTGGATTTGACTGGTGACCAGGTCGCCGATCTCGGACAGGCTTTCCCGCTCGATAACGGCGATAACGTCATAGGGGCCAGTCACCGGGTCAACTGATTGCACCCCTTCCAGCTTTCTGAGGACATTGGCAACTTCCTTAGTTCTGCCTACCGACGTTTCAATAAGAACAAAAGCTTTCGCCGACATGAACACTCACCTCCTCCCAGCTAGTACGAATCCGTACGAAGCACAAAGTGATTGCCATCACATCCGCTGTAAAATAATGGAAAGAACCGGCCGTAAGCGTGTCCATTATAGTTTACGCCCCTATCGGCTGTCAACTTATCCCGCCGGCCCGGCCAGCAAAAAACGGCTATCAGCGAAAGGCATCGAGACAGCTATTGACAGACCGAAGTATAATATAGGTATAATAGTTCTTGACACATACCAACCAGATAATAAGAAGCTCACCATCACTCCAGTAAGAATGGGGGAGCCGTGATGCTCCCCCCACGTTTGAGGACTATTAGGAAAACTTGACAGAAAGCCAACGGCAAGGCCGGGCTTTGAGTGGTATAATCTTCAGGCTGGATAAGGAAGGTAAAGGTGGTAAAGATAAGACTAAGACGAGTGGGCACCAAAAACAGGCCGAGCTATCGGCTGGTAGTTGCCGACTCACGCTCACCACGAGATGGGGCATTCATTACTGTCATCGGGCACTACAACCCGCTGACTGACCCCGAGACGGTAGTAATTGACGAAGAAAAAGCGCTAAACTGGCTCAGGCAAGGGGCACAGCCAACACCTACCGCTGCCAGATTGCTATCCAAAGTCGGAATTACAGACAAGTCTAAAACACCCAAGGAGAAAGCATGAAGGAACTAATCGAGTACATCGCCAAGTCAATTGCCGATCTGCCTGACGAAGTTGTGGTTACCGAGGAAACTGACGACCAGGGGGTAATGCTCAAGCTACAGGTTGCCGACGAGGATAAAGGAAGGATTATCGGTAAACAGGGGCGGGTCGCCCAGGCAATGCGCACCTTGATCCGGGTAACGGCGGCTAAAAAGGGCACCCGGGCTACCCTGGAAATCCTTTAATTAACCAGCTACTATCGCGCCATGAGACCACTGGTAGCGGAGTTCGTCGCTTATGTACGCCGCCGCCTTCTCTGGACTTTCTCCGCAACCTGAAGGCGGGCCAGGGCGCGGCGAATAGCGGCCTCAGCCCGGGGTAAATCCACATCAGCAGCGGGGTGCTGCATCCGCTCCCGAGCGCGGCGCATTGCTTCCTCAGCGCGGGCGATATCAATCTCCTCCGCCCTCTCCGCAGCATCGGCCAGTACTATAACCCGATCCGGACGCACCTCAAGGAAGCCGCCGCTGATGGCCAGGACGATTTCCTCACCGTCCTTTCTGACCAGCAACTCGCCCGGTTGCAGCATGGTCATCAACGGGGCATGGTGAGGCAGAATGCCCAGCTGGCCAGCCACCCCCGGGGCCACAACCTCGGCCACGTCCTCGGAGAAGACTAGCCGCTCGGCACTGACAATATCGAGCTTTATAGTTGCCATTATATCCCTTACATCTCCACTGGGAAATTACCGGCTAGGCAGCGGCAAGCTTCTTGGCCGCCTCAACGGCCTCTTCTATAGTACCCACCATGTAAAAGGCCTGCTCGGGCAGCTCATCGTGTTTGCCTTCCAGAATCTCCTTGAAGCCACGCACCGTCTCTGCCACCGGCACGTAGCGGCCCTCCCGGCCGGTAAAGACCTCAGCGACGAACATCGGCTGCGACAGGAACCGCTGGATGCGTCGTGCCCGGGCCACGGTGAGCTTGTCCTCCTCGCTGAGCTCCTCGATACCGAGGATGGCGATAATATCCTGAAGGTCTTTGTAGCGCTGCAGCACCTGCTGCACCCCTCGGGCCACCTGATAGTGCTCCTCACCAACCACGGCCGGGTCAAGTATCCGTGATGTCGAGGCCAGCGGGTCAACGGCGGGGTACAGCCCCTGCTCGGTGAGAGACCGCTCCAGGGCGACAACGCCGTCAAGATGGCCGAAGGTGGTGGCCACCCCCGGGTCGGTGTAATCATCGGCGGGGACATAGACCGCCTGGAAGGAGGTTATGGAACCTTTCTTGGTCGAGGTAATCCTTTCTTCAAGCTCGCCGACCTCGGTGGCCAGGGTGGGCTGATAGCCCACCGCCGAAGGCATCCGGCCCAGCAGCGCCGACACCTCCATGCCGGCCAGGGTATAGCGAT
>DUEU01000094.1 GCA_011191985.1 Dehalococcoidia bacterium | reverse complement strand
ATTGAGGGAGATGCGGCCGTAGTACCAGTCAACCTGCCTAACCTGCCGCAGGACGTGAAAACAGGCGATACCATCCTGCTGGATGACGGGACCATGCAACTCAGAGTGCTTGGAAAGAATGGCAGCGAGGTGAAATGTAGAGTCACCGTGGGTGGCGTGCTCACTGAGCGGCGTGGGCTCGTTGTTCCTGGCATGCGCACCTCAGGGCCCTTTGTTACTGATTTCTTACGGGAGCATATTGCCTTCGCTATTCAGCAAAGGCCGGATTATTTGGCTCTCTCCTTTGTCAGTAATGCCAATGATATCTCGGCGGTAAGGTCGGTACTGAGCGAGACAAACGCCGATATTCCGGTCATTTCAAAGATAGAGCGGGTACAGGCGGTAAAGGACTTTGATGATATCCTGTCAATCAGTGATGGCATCATGGTAGCCCGTGGAGACCTGGGTGTAGACATTCCTCTGGAGAGAGTGCCTCTTATACAAAAGGAAATTATCCAGAAGTGTAACCGTGTTGGCAAGCCGGTAATCACCGCTACCCAGATGCTGGAGTCAATGATAAATGCTGCCCGTCCGACACGGGCCGAAGTCACCGATGTGGCCAATGCCATCTTTGACGGCACCGATGCCACTATGCTCTCGGCAGAGACGTCCGTGGGCAAATACCCGGCACAAGCAGTAAGGACCATGGCCAGAATCGCCGAGGAAACTGAAAAGGGGCTTTCTTATGCGCACTTAATTGCCGAAAGGAGCACCTGGATTGAACGGGAGACGGACGAGCTAATAAGCTATAGTGCCTGCCATACGGCAGACAGTCTGGGGGCAGTAGCCATTGTGGCGTTTACCCAGTCGGGAAGCACCGCCAGGCGAGTTTCAAAATACCGCCCACGAGTGCCTATCCTGGCGATTACGTCCAGTGACGTTGTATCTGGCCGGCTGATGCTTCATTGGGGCGTGTACCCTCTTCTGGTAGGTCCGTCCCTATCAGTAGACGAACAGTTCATGGCTGGAGCCAATATAGCCAAGGAAACAGGACTAGCCAAGCCCGGTGATTTGATAGTAATTACCGGGGGCGTCCCGATTGGGGTGGCTGGCACCACTAATCTCCTGAAGGTGGAGAAGGTTGAATAGCGGTGACTGAAAGCGAGGATGCCAATATGTAGCAGCTAGACGGTAGAGCGCGCGTGATTATTAGTGGGGTGAAACCCGAGGTTGACATCGGCCTGTTCCCGGCAAAAGCTATGGTTAGTGAGAAAGTGGAGGTAGAATCCTCATTTTGATGAGAATATCGTCTTGTCTCCCCGTGTCCTTCTTTGTACCTTCATCTCTTCTTCGAGATACTCTAAGTGAGCGATGGTTTCGCCAACAGCAAACCACTTCTGTGATGCAGGGAATAGTTCCCATGAACTGTAGTCTATATCCCAGCTTACATAAGGGGCTATATCATAAGCCGTTTTTTCACCATCTTCAAGAGCCGAGAGAATCTCACCTAACCTGGCTTGGTGATGCTCCTGTAATTCTCTGATTCTACTCTTATGATTGGTCCAAAACCTGCGGTGGCCAGGTAAAACCAGGTCTACATCAAGAGAGTAGACCTTTTCCAGGTTTGTCAGATACTCCTTAAGCGGGTTCTTCATTCCAATCCAGTGAGTAATGTTTGGGGTGATGTCGTAAAGAATATGGTCTCCGCATACCAGTATCTTCTTGTTAGCCTCATAAAGACACATATGTCCCGGAGAGTGCCCCGGGGTTTCGATACACCTGAAGCAATAATCACCGATTTCTATTGGGTCACCTTCATGCAAAATGTAGAAATCGAGATGTCGCTTCAATCCATATTTGTAGCCTGGATGTCCTTCTAGAGATTTCTTAAGCTCATGTTCTGGGAAACCATTTGTGAGAAAAAACGCATAGGCCTCTTGCCAAGGCATTTCAGAACTGACCATGGCAGCTTCTTTACGGTTAAAATAGACTCTCGATTTGTCATTGGTAAGAACCGCCGCTAGAGCTAAATGGTCAGCGTGCATGTGAGTAATAAAAAAGTCCGTTTTCTTCAAGTCCACATTTAGTATTTCCAAATCAGAGAGCATTACACTCTTACATTCCGCTCGGTTTAACCCCGTGTCAATGAGTAAAAATCTCTTGTCACCTTTTATTAGATAGGAGTTTAAAGCTTTAAGAGGACTTCGAGGAAGAGGAATTTCAATTCGGTACAGGTCTGGCAAAATTTCTTCAAACACTAAATTAACCCCCGATCTCAAAGCACATGTTCAATTATAATATCACTATGTTGTGTCCATTACCAATTCGTAGAGCACACAATCCATCTCCAGTTTCTCTTTCGCATCCTCAAAAAGAAGGATTACGACTGTTGTCTTGCTTGAGATGTGGATTAATCCTTATCAGGGGAAAACCGGCGGCACGTAGCACCCCCAATCTCCCACATTATTGGGGTCCAGGGCCGCCTTAATCTTTCTTAGCCAGACATCATAATTATCATATAGGGGTGACCAGTTTTGATGGGTGTGATGGACAGGCTCGAATTGGAGGCCAGCCCCAAGACAGGGAACCCCGAACCTCCTGAATTTGCCATTGGTGTCCATCGTCTTACCAATTAATTCATTAGTTCCCTCAAGGGACTCGGCGTCGAAGGGGTCATACAGGTACATGTCTTCATGATGGGCACCGACAGAATAGTTTTCGTACATCGAATGAAATATCGCCGAGCCGACCTGCAGGATAGAGCCATTCTCCCAGTAAGGTTCCATTGTTTCACGGGCGACCTTATGCAGGTTTTTAAGGAAATCGGTGGTGGTGGCGTCGCCGCAGGGGTTTATAAAGAAATCGGTCGTAAGCCGGAATACATGCCTAACCGAGCCGTAGCTGAACATTGAGGCATCAAATAGCCCGGCCTGAACCGCGGGATTGTTCATTTCTGGTATCAACAGCCCGCCATACTTCTCGCGAATCATGTGGAAATACTTCTCGCGGTACTCCATCTCCCTGTCCGAGTTCGCTCCCAGCACCACGACCACCATGGCCCCGGGTGATTCCATCATTTTGGGGTCCAGTTGCTGCATGAATGCCCACATCTCGTCATTGCCCTCACCAAGATAACCGCCCGGCGGTACTGGTATCTGGTAGCAAGAATAGGCTATCTCGGCCTTGCCGATTTCAACCATGGCGTCAAAGGCATTATCCTGGATAGGAAAGGTGACGATAAACGTTCTGAAATTATACGGGACTTCAGTGGCCGCTCTAAGCGCCGGTATTTCTCCGGCGCGTTCCAGCTCGGCCGGTCCATACCAGGGATAGAGCTTAACGCTTGCTTTGGTAACAATGCCATGGCCTCCATTGGCCCCGCAGTGGCCGCGCAATACGCCCCGCAGGCCGATTCCCGGCCCCTCCGCCGAGAACCAGCCGTCTCCGCTGGCTGCTGAGCCCAGTTTTATTACGTCGCCGGTTGGCAGTACCCATTCGACACCCAGGACGTTCCGCTCGATAGCCCCGGCACTGCAGTTAGTCTGTCCCGAGCCAGCATGGCAGCACGCCGAAGCAATCACGCCGGCACTGGGCCCGGCGGCAACAACGCCGTAATAAAGGCCATATTTGGCCGCTTCCAGCTGGAGCTTGTGTACCGAAACGTAAGGCTCCACTACGGCATGCATGTTCTTAACATCTATTTCCAGAATCCGGTCCATTCTCTTCAGGTCCAGCATGATGGTCCGCTCACTGACAATCCCCAGCGCGGTAATCTCAAATCCAGATGAGAACGGCTTGAATGGTATGCCGTAACGGTTACACGTCTTAACTATAGCCTGGGCTTCCTCGGTGCTCCCGGGTAGGAGTACCGCCGCCGGCCGCGGCGAGAACTTCTCTCCAAAAACAAGCTTGTTACCCCATACCTGATTATAGGTATCCAGTATCACCGGGTCTCGCGTGATATATTCGGCGCCGACAACCTCTTCCAAAGCTCGATATTCATGCTCTGCCAAGCTCATAGTAGAGACCTCCTCCTTGTCTTATTAGCGCTGCGTTTTCATCGAAAGCGCTAAACTGATTGCTGAACAAGCTCAATAATGTCAAGGACCTTGACATCATCCCCGGTTTCTTTAATAGCTTCTTGAAACATCTGCTTACACGAAGGGCAAGCACTGACTATGGCGTCAGCCCCCACCGCCCTGGCTTCCCGGATTCTTTCCCTGGCAGTCCAGATAGCAAAGTCGGGGTATGCCTCCTTAACGCCGCCACCGCCACCACAGCACCAGCCGCAGGCTCTAATCCGGTACATCTCAACAAAACTCAAGCCGGGTATGTTCCTAATTATGTCTCTCGGGATGTCATAGACCCCGCCGGCACCGCGCCGGAATTTCTTCGGCGGGTCGTGTACAATCATTTGGCCCAGCACCTTGGTTTCCTTGCCGTCCCAGTGTACCCAGGGTTCGGCCAACCTCCCCAGGTGGCACGGGTCATGATACGTTACCTTCAGCGGCACTTTCTTATTCAGCTTAATTCTGCCTTCTTTGATGAGCCGGTCGAGGTACTCTGTAATATGTAGTATCTCTACACCCAGCTTCTTGCCAATCTTGTCGTAGTTGACTTTCATGGTCTGGTAGCAGTGGGCGCAGGGGGTGACGATGGTCTCCACCCCCGACGCCTTCACTATGTTGGCATGACGCGCGGCGTACTTATCAAGATCATCCTTATAGCCCAACTCGTAGGCACGGCCGCCGCAGCACATCTCCGCGTGGCCCATAATGCCGACATCAACCCCGGCATCTTTAAGCAGGGTTAATCCATCCCTGACCACCGGCCATAGCTCCTCGTCGTAAGAATACTGGCAACCAGCGTGATACAAGACCTTGGCCTTCTCTCTGGTGAGGTCTTTTACGGCCAGACCCTCAGCCCACTTACCCCGCTCGCTCCTCGGTTTCCCCAGCATGTTGTCCTCTTTCCGAAGACCATCTATTACGGCGGCATGGGCGGGGATTACCTGGCCGTCCTCAACACATTTAATTCTGAGTTCCTGCATCAGTTGTAAAGGTTCGATGTCCTGAACCGATTTGCAGGAAACGTCACAACTGCCGTCCATATGGCACTTATAGACCACATCCAGAAAGCTATCCGAATACCCTATTCTCCCTTCCAGGAATGATAGTGCCATATTGAACTTGCCGCCCGCGGAGTAGGCATGCCAGTGATAACGGCTTACCGATGGGCAGCCTTTTATGAAATCCGTATTACGAAAATTCTCCCAGGGTATCCATTTGCAGTAAGAACATCTGGTGCACCGCAACATGTCGTGCTTATACGCTTCTATCGCCATTTATCAACCTCCGACTTCTGTTATCGGGTGCCTTCTCAGAAGCACAGCTTGGCCGGGTTAAGGATGCCGTTGGGGTCGAATATTTTCTTAATATTTCGCTGCATAACGACCGTCTCGGCAGCACCATCATAGGCAAAATCCACCCATGACCCGTAGGGCCGGGAAAAGAAACCGCCCTGTTTCGCCAGGCTACGGCTTCCTTCATTAACTAGCTGCCGGGTTCTGTTCATTTCGGCAGAACTGGCCGGGTCAGCATACAGACTAAATTCACAGTGACAGCTGGTACCCTGCACCATCGGCTGTATGTAAACGCCCAAATTGGCTACCGGAAAGCCGCTGGAGTTTGACAGGTCGGATATTGCCGATACGAAGCCGGGCGTTTTATCAAGGGTCGTCAGGAAGAAAATATCATGGCATCCGCCTTTAGCTCTCAGCTTCCAGTACGGCTCGGCCGAGGGCCGGGACAATATTCCATAGATATCTTCAGCGCGTACCCCCGGCATCTTAGTGACCGGCTCTAGCTGGCATGACCGGGCCATATCCCTGAAATCGGCTTCCTGGTACTTTACCTTTTCCTCGGGCAAATCCCCGTAACCCTCGAAGCTAACGATAAGGGCCCATGGTGGCAAGATACTCCTTAATTCTTCAACCTCTGGGGCTTTTCGGGCCAGCAAGCAGGCCAGATTCAGGCCGTTTAATATAAGGCAGTGGTCACCGAGCCTGATTCTCAATAGCTGGTAGGTTATATCAAGTAAGGATTCAACATTTTCGCCAGGTATCAGGAAGGTGCGGCTAAGCTTGGATAGGTATCGGCATTTCAAGGTTGCCCAGGTCGCAATGCCTATCGTTCCCTGGGCACCCGAAATGAGTCTGTGCTCGTTGAACTGACTGAGTCCCATAGGGGTCATCTGGGCTTTGCCTATCTCCCACTGTTCTTCTATTGTGTCCGGTCCGGCCGCTTCGCCGCCCCTTAATGTGTCGCTGGTCCCAAAAACGATTTCCGCGCACAGCATCGGGTCGGTGGCATCCCAGTGATGGGCCGGCATGGTAACCGGCTCTCTTTCTAGCATGCTCCCTATCACTGACTTGGAACGGCGGGGGTGTAACGGCATATAGGCACACATGCCGGCCTTTYCCAGTTCTGGCTGGAGCTCGGCAAAAGTAACTCCGGGTTCGACCATGGCCACCCTGTTCTGGGGATCGATTCTGATTATCCGCTTCATGCCGCTGAGGTCAACAACGACAGCACCACCCACGCCGGGGATAGAATCACCCCGAAAGTGGGGCGGCCCTGAGCTTACCGGCACCAAGGGTGTCAGGGTTTCATTCGCCCAGGCAACGATATCCCGCACCTGTCGGGCATTCTGGGGCCTTACCACATATCTGGGCCTTACCTTTGGAACGAAGCTTAAATCACCACTGTATTCTTCAATAACTTGCGGACTATCAAGTACGTTGCTACTACCAACTATCTTGCCGAGCTTCTCTTTTTCACTCATCCGTATTGCCTCCAGACGTCTATTTCAACTGGCTCTTTATAACTTTGCCGGCTGAATTGCGCGGCAGGGCCTCCCTGAACTCAACATATTTGGGGACTTTATAGTAAGCCAGGTACTGCCCGCAGAATTCCCGGATTTCCTCTACTTCGGCCTGCTCACCCGGCTTCAGCACGATGGCTGCCTTGACCTGCTCGCCTAAGACAAGGTCAGGGACACCCACGGCTGCTGCCTCCAGTACCTTTGGGTTCCGGTATAACACATTTTCTATTTCAAGGCAATAGATATTCTCACCGCCGCGGATGATAACGTCCTTCATACGGTCGAAAATGTAAGTATGGCCGTCTTCGGCAATCGAGCCGATGTCCCCGGTGTGCAGCCAGCCATCAACAATAGTTTCTTGGGTTGCGGCCGCATTGTTCCAGTACCCTTTCATAACCTGGCAGCCCTTTACTAAAATCTCTCCTTTTTCGCCAGGCGGCAGCTCTTTTCCAAAACTGTCAACGACTCTGGCATCCATCACCGGTACGACTCTGCCAACTGAGCCGGGTTTTCTTAGAGTCTCATCGAGATTGATGGTGGTGTGGGTCATCCCGCATGCTTCCGTGAGTCCGTACCCGGGGGCGAACTGGACTCCAGGTAATTTGGCAACAAAGATTTTTACCAAATCATCCGGTACTGGGGCGCCACCAGCAGATAGAAAGCGAAGAGAGCCCAATTTCCGCTGGTCGAATTCCGGGGCATTAAGCAGGAGCCAGTATATTGTGGGAACGGCCGTCATTGTCGTAATCCACTCCCTTTCAAGAGCCTCCAACGCGCCGACAGGCTTGAATCTCTTTAAAATCATAAACGGTAGTCCGGCATAGACGGCAGCAATTAAAGAATGGGACAAGCCAGCTATATGAAATAAGGGCGCTACGACGAGCATCCTATCTTGCTCGGCACTGAAGTTATATAACCGGGCCACATTCAGGGTGCTGGCAATGATGCCCTGGTGAGATAACAGTGCTCCCTTGGGTTTACCCGTTGTCCCCGAAGTATACAGTATTACGGCGGCATCAGTCTCTGCCACTTCTACGGCCACGGGCAGCCTTTCCCCATCTTTCAGCAATTCTGAGAAGGCAATGGTCCCGGCTGGCGGCTTACTACCGGTGACAAATACTTGTTTTAACCCTCTCGTTCCCGAGCTGGTCTCAGCTAATAGCTCATGGAATTCCGGCTCCATTATCACCACGGTAGCGCCGGGGTCTTCCAGTTGATAGGCAACCTCCTCTCTTCTTAATCCAGTGTTTAGCGGCACTACTATGGCCCCTATTCTGGCTATGGCAAACAGACTCATGGCAAACTCCAGGCCATTCCTCAGCATCAGGGCCACTCTGTCTCCCTTCCTGACCCCGTAGTTAACATAGAGGGCAGATGCCACGTTACTTACCGATAGTGCAAACTGCTGGTAAGTCAGCCGGGTGTTTTCATCCATGGGTCCCGGGTCATCGCCGTGCTTGCCGACAGTATTGCCCAGCAACTCGGTTAGATTTCGTGGTCTTTCGGCATAGGCCAGCTCTGTGCGGCCTTCCGGAGTTAAAGTCTTGACTATCTTATAGCTTGTTGGCACTCTTTGCACAGTCGCTCTCCTGAGCTTAGAAAGAAGTTAACGAAATTCGCCGCCTACCTATTATTGTATTCCGCCTCACTTCTCTCCCGATATGCTTTCCTTCCAGAGGAAAGCAAGATTTTCGACAGTACCCTGTAATATAAAGACTAGCCCTACCACGGATATACCGTACCAGAACTGACTACGCTGGTAACTTGATGGTTATACTGGTGCCTTTACCTGGTTGAGATTGCGCCGTTAAGTTGCCGCCAAGTAACTGGACTCTTTCTTGGATTCCAGCCAGACCAAGCTTGCCAGTCCTGGTGAGGTCACCGATTGTCTGCGGTACATCAAAGCCTTTGCCATCATCACTAATCGCTATCTGTGTCTGATTATCGCCGAACTCAACAGAAATGGTAGCCTCTGACGCCTGGGAATGACGCCACACATTTCTCAGCGCTTCTTGCACAATGCGGAAGAGTAACAACTCCACCTCTTCAGAAAAGCGGCGCTCTTTGCCGGCAACATTGACATTAACGTCTATCCCGGAAAAATCTCTCACCTCAGCGGCCAACCATTCCAGTGCCGGTAAAAGACCAAGGCGATCCAGTGCCGCCGGCCGTAAATCCTGGCTCAGGCGGCGCACCCCTTGCATGATATTGTTAGCCTGCTCCCTCAATTCTTCCAAGCGGCGGTGGTCGTCCTCATCAAGGGCCTTACTATCGGTAGCGATTGCATCCAGCCGTCTGGCCAGCACCACCAGAGCCTGGATAGTGTCGTCATGGAGCTCACGGGATATGCGCTTTCTTTCCTCCTCCTGAGCCCGCGTGACCTGCTGCAAATAGAAGCGCAGGTTATCCTGCATCCGTTTTTGTTCCGTAATGTCCCGGGCGATGTGTTGAAACCCTACCGGTTTACCATCGCTAAGAACGAGGCTGGTGGATAACTGGACAAATGCCTCACTGCCATCCTTCTTAATTAGATGCTGCTCATAGGGCTGCTGGACGAATTCGCCGGCCAGCAATTTACGTCGAACCTGGCCGGCCAGATGGCGGTCATCCTCAGACAGGAGACTTTTTACGTTCTTCTGCATCAGCTCTTCCATACCGTACCCGGTGAGCTTTTCCGATGCTCTATTAGCAGCAATAACATCGCCATTCAGGTCATGAACCCAAATTGCATCGAAGGCGCTTGAAAATAGCTCCCGGTACCTTTCTTCAGATGCCATTAACTCGTACTGGGTTGCCTCAAGTTTAAGACGATACTGCCTCTCTTTTCGAAGTGAGGCAAAGCTGAGAGACAGGACATTGCCGATAATAAAAACGGCGCTGGCTTCAAATATGGCATCCCTGGGGTGCGCGGAAATAAAGATGGCGCGAGGCAGCATGCAGCCCAGGGCAATAATTGATGTGACCACCGCCCCTCTCCAGCCAGCGATAAAGCCCGCCCAGACTATCGGCGCCAGGTACAGTATCCTCTCAAAGGCATGACGGTCAAGGCCAAGACGTGCCGCGAAATCGAGAAAAAAACCAGGGTGCTGCATGGCCTCTGCGTAGTGCGGAATTGTAATCAAAGCCAGGACAATCAGAATAAACCAGATGTCAAGACGGCGAAGAAGTGCCGCCCACTGGCTCCGTGATGGATTCTGCGCCATCATCTTCCTCGGTCATTCAGCTACGGGATATCATCAAGAGTTACCCAGCCCTCTTTAAGTGCCCGCACCACGGCCTCCGTTCGGGAGCCGACCTGAAGCTTGTTGAAAATATGAGCCAGGTGCGCCTGGACAGTGCGTATACTCAGGCAAAGTCTGTCGGCAATATCCTGGTTACTTGCCCCCCGCGCCGCCAGCTGCATTACTTCCAATTCCCGACTGCTCAGTGCCTCAAGGGGCACCTCTCTTTTCGGTTTGTCGGCCGCCGGCACAAAGCGGTTCAGAACCTTGCGGGCAATAGACGGATGCAGCACCGACTCACCGGCATAAACGGCGCGTACTGCTTCAACAAGCTCCTGACCGCGGACACTCTTGAGCAGATATCCGGCCGCCCCGGCTTCCAACAGGCTGAATATGAACTGGTCATCGTCATAGGCGCTGAGTATCAATATCGAGATGGAAGCATAAAGGGCCTTAATCTGCTTGGTGGCTTCAATGCCATCTACCTTGGGCATAGCAACATCGACAATGGCAACATTGGGCTGGTGCTCCCCCGCCAGTCTCACGGCTTCTTCCCCGTCACCGGCCTCGGCAACCACCTCCATGTCCGGTTCCTGCTCCAGAATCTGTCGGGTACCTTCCCGTACCACGGCGTGGTCATCGGCAATAAGGATTCTTATTTTCTGCAAGTGAAAACCCCTCTAACTTACCGCCTTTATAATACGCTTTTTCAATCCACGACTCAAGAGATTTCCCTAGGCATTAATACCTAAGAACGGGCGTTTTCCGGTAAGCAAAAATACGAGTGGAGCCAGTGCAGCTTACGTGTTTCCTATAACCACAAATAGTTATTACGGCGGAAGCTAATAGCCATAATACCGTGCTATCCTGAAAGTGGGTAGAGACGGAAAGAGAGGCAAAGAAAGGAGGTGAGATAAATGCAGTGGGAGTTCGTTGTTGCCCTGGTTATTGCCATCCCAATAGTCCTGTTCCCGGCAGTATTCGTCTGGTACCTGAACATTGGTGGTATTGTCCAGGCAGTCAGAGAAGCCCGACAGGCAAGAGCCGCTGACCGGACCCGGCCAGAAACGGTTAAAAAAGTAATCTAGTATAGCTTGCGGATGCGAGAGGAAGGAGGATTCATAAGGAGTTTTCGTAAAGGAAGGCTAATATGGTGACCAATCTGAGGATAGGTAATAGGGCTGTGTATTCTAGAACAAAGTATATATCCGGCCCTATTATTATCAAGGTTCAGGAAAGGCATGAGGGAGGATGAGATGAGGAAGGACGGTTATTACCGTGAAGCAGGCCGGAAGGTTCCCCGGAATCTTGATAATTGCCGGCTGTTGATACTGGGCCTGATGATGCTATTCTGTACCCTGTTTTACTATTTCGGGGAACTGGTGGACTTCCTGGGCTGGGAAGCCCTGCGCTGGGACTTTTTCTACAGCGTGCACGATTTCCACCGGCTCCTGTTTCTGGCCCCGATAGTTTACGCCGGTTATTTCTTCGGAGCCAGAGCGGCCATTATCATTACGGTTATCAGCGTTAATATCTTCCTACCAAGGGCCCTTTTCATATCGCCGTTTCCCGACCCCTTGCCAAGGACAGTATTGTTTATCATTATTGCCGGCGTGATAGGTTATCTTACCGGACGTGAGTCGGAGCGGCGCCGATACCTTGAGGCATTGGTGGAGAGCCTGAATAAAACAATAAAGGACCTCCTTGAGAAAGTAAATGATAAATAGGGGACCTTATTAACGAATCATCAAGCCACTTTCACACTCCGCCGGCTTTATACGGTATAATTACTACAATTATGCCAGAGGAGGAAACCGGGCAGGTAAGGCCATGGAACTTGACTGGATTTTGCGGCTCATATTATTCGCGGTCATGCACTGGATACTGGCTATAATGATGCTGCAGGACCTGGCATCCCGGAAGCGGGTGCTGGGCGGGCGAAAATGGCCCTGGGCATTAATCATCCTGCTGGTAACTTTCCTTGGCTCTTTACTTTACCTGGTGTGTCACCCGAGGATTATTATTGGCGGCGATTACAAGGACGACATTTGACATTAAAGCGAAAGTGATGCAATACCGAGCAAGCATTTTGCGCGTAAACAGCATAATGCTTTTTATATTTCGGAAGATATCAGCCGGGGAGCATATTGGTGGAATCCCTTTTACAATGGGGTATTGACCTAATAATCGCAATTCAAAAAGTTCACGGGCCGGTTTTAGATAACATCTTCCGTGCGGTCACTTTTCTGGGAGAAGCTGATTTCTATCAACTTCTCTTACCCCTAATCTTCTGGTGTGTGGACTATAGGCTAGGGGTCCGTCTTGCCATCCTGGTTCTGTTCTCGAGCTATATCAACATTGGCCTGAAGGACCTGTTCCAGCAACCGCGCCCCTTCGATATTAACCCTAGCGTGCAGCTTTCTGATGTTGAGGGATACGGGTTGCCCAGCGCACATGCCCAGACTTCAACGCTCTTTTGGGCTGGTATCGCCATTCGGGTACATAAAATGTGGTTCTCGGTAGCCGCAATCGGGCTCATTGTAGTGATTGGCTTTTCGCGAATTTACCTGGGTGTGCATTTCCCTACAGATGTACTGGCCGGCTGGCTAATCGGCGGGGCTTTGTTATGTCTCGATGTAGTTCTCGAGCCCGGCATCAGTCGAAGGCTGGCACAACTGAGTTTACGTTTTCAAGTCCTTCTAGCGCTTGTGGTGCCCTTACTCTTGCTACTGGTCCATCCTGTAGATCACACTGCTTATTTTACAGGAATACTGACTGGCATGGCCTTAGGACTGGCACTGGCACACCGATATATCCCGTGGGGGGTACGTGGACCGTGGTGGCAGCGAGCTTTTCGTTTCCTCATCGGGAGTGCGGTGATATTTGCCTTCCAACTAGGTCTCAATGAGGTACTTCCAAGCGAGGATGGAACGGCGTTTCACCTGGGCCTCCGCTTCCTGGGCGCTGGCATTATCGGCGTATGGGTAACTTTAGGGGCACCCTGGCTCTTCCGGATACTGCGGCTAGTACCGAAAGCTGAGAGAAGTCAGGGATAGGTATCTATCAGCTTAGCTGTTGTTTTAGCCTACTTTTTCTGTTGTAGCATTCTAACAGTGCCCAGCAGGAGATTCATTCTTGGCACCCTTTGCATATAGCTTTTGTAATCGTCTCCAAACTTTACGACGAGCCCCTTTTCCTCCGTTAGTACCCATCGGTAAAACAATACTGAGAGCGTAAGGCCAATAATTATGGCTGCCCAGTGCTGGGAAATCAGCATAGATGCCAGCATTACGATTATGCAGCCCAAAGTTTGTGGGTGTCGGACAATACCGTAGGCCCCCTTGTCAACGACCACCGTGGTAAGCATAAAAGTTTTTCCCTCCTGAGGTTTTCCCCGCTTTTGGAAATAGATGATCGGGGAGAAGAAGAAGGGCAGGCCAATAGCCAGGACCACCCAACCAAGATACTGTAGGATTCTGAAGTCCCAGTAAGGGCCGAATACGGCCCCATATACAATGCCCCCGATGATTTGCAGGAACATTACGTACACCGTTGCCTGTTCCCACCATGACTGTGGCCCCAGAAAGGTAGCATTTATGGCCTGTTCCGGGCATTGAGTTTCACATTTCAAACACTGTACGCAGTCTATTTCTCGAGCGGGAAAAGCCTTTTTATCCGATGTTGGATGACCGGGGGTCTCTCGCCACTGGTATACATGCATCGGGCAAACATCAAGGCATATGCCGCAGCCATTACAAATATCCCAGTCAACCCCGGCAGCATTTCCCCGTATGCCGAGCATCTCGGGCGGGTTCACGGGGCCCCAGATGGCTATACCTTCTTGCTTACCGGCTCTCTTCCTATTCTTTCGAAAATCAGCATCGATAGCCAAACCAGCCTCCCCTTTTTCTAAAATGTCAACCGGCCTGAATATAACCGCAGTGTTGGTATCCTGTCAAGGTAGCTGAAGCCCTGAGTTGCCTGTGTCAGACAAAGGCTGATGGCAAAACGAGTAAAGGCCCTACGTAAAAATCAGGAATATACTGATACTCTATTAACGTTTACTGCGGTACGCTTTAAATGGACGACGCCCGCAGGAAATTAAAAGAGGGTGACTATATGAAAGGCGTAAACTCATCTCTGGTGTGGCGGCAAACAGCAACCTGGTTGAGAGGAACGAAGTCTCCAGCGGCGGAACCGATATCAAGAGAAGAGGCTACGGCTCAGGTCAAGAAAGGCTTCTGGCACAGAGAGCGCTTTCGTCAGCTCTCGGTCTTACTATTTGTCCTGACTCTCTGTGCACTTATCTATATTTTCCGTAATACGATAGAGGGTATGGAAGCTTACGGCTACTTGGGAGTCTTCTTGATACCGATGTTTTGTTGTGCCACCATTATCGTGCCTGTGCCGGGTTTGATTGTGGTTTTCACGCTTGGTGCGGTTCTGGACCCCTTCCTGGTAGGGCTGATTTCAGGGGTAGGCGGCACAATAGGCGAAATGACCGGTTACTTATTAGGCTACAGTGGACGGGCGGCCATTGAAAACGTAAGCCTATACCAGCGCGTGGAGTATAGCATGAAGCGGTGGGGGGCTGTGCCGCTTTTTGTACTGGCGCTAATACCTAACCCGCTTTTTGACGTCGCCGGGGCTGTTGCCGGTGCGCTCCGTTTCCCCTTGTGGAAATTCCTCCTTTATGGTGGGGCTGGCCGGATAATAAAACACATCTTCGTTGCCTTCGCCGGTGCCTGGGGAATGGAATTCATACTAGGCTTCCTCTAGTCTAGCCATTACCACGCTACGAATACGGAAATCATTAGGATGTTAACCGGGGTTTCACACAATACGGGCTAATTCGATTCCCATCGCCTGTGCTACCAAGGTCGAAAGGTCGCACACTTCCAGTTCCATCCCCTGTTTTCTTGCCGCTTTATCCATGATATTGAAGCAAGAAGTACAGGCCGTTACCATAGTGCCGGCAGCTTGCTTCCCCTCCACCAATCTTTCCTTGGTGATAGCAGTGCTAAATTCCGGATAACAGTTCGAAACTATCTTGGCTCCAGACCCACAGCAATATGACCATCTTCTGTTTCGCTCCATCTCAACAAGCTTAATCCCTGGTATGCTCTCCAGGACATGTCTCGGCTCATCATAAACTTTACCATGTCTGCCGAGAAAACAGGGGTCGTGGTAGGTTACTTCTTTCTTGACCTCCTGGGTGAACCGTATTTTCTTTTCATCAATAAGTCCAGCAAAAAGCTCGGAGGTATGCACTACCTCAAATGGAAGCCTCCCCACTATGAGCGGATAATCGATTTTCAAGGTCTTGTAACAGTCGGCACAGGATACAATCACCCGTTTAGCCCCGGCCTTTTTGAACGCCTCTACATTTTGCGCTGCCTGTTGTTCCAGTAACGCGGTGTTACCATCGTGTCCGGCCACAAAACCGCAGCACCTTTCTGTGTCACCCAGGCAGGCAATGTCCATGCCGGCGGTCTTTAAGACCTCGACGGTAGCTTTTATGACTGCTGGCTCCTGAAAGCGGGCGGTACAGCCGGCAAAGTAGATATTCTCCCCTCTGGTCGGAATCCCTTCAAGGGCTTTGGGTTGTCTTCTGGCACCGAATATATTGCCAGATTTCTCAATGTTAGCGTGTATCCTGTCCAGAGGCTCCGGTAGCTGAGCCCCCCTCTGTACCAGTTCTTCCCTTAAAGCCCATATGGCGGTAAGCGGCTGGAAAAGCTGACAGATCTCAGCGCACATGCCACAGCCGGTGCAGGTGTAAACGATTTTTATCAGTTCATCGGTAATCGGAAAATCGTTGTCATCAAAAACAACAGCGGCCAGATTCCCTCTGCCGACAGCAGTGTAGGCGCGAAACTGGAAATACTCAAAGGAAGGGCACTTATGTTGTGGAGATGACCATT
>DUEU01000093.1 GCA_011191985.1 Dehalococcoidia bacterium | reverse complement strand
TCTTCCGCTCCAGTATAATAATCTGGTCAGTTCAAGCGAGGCGACGTAGCCAAGTGGATAAGGCGGGGGTCTGCAAAACCCCTATTCGGCGGTTCGAATCCGCCCGTCGCCTCCAGTTTGTTAACGGCCGGGGTGGCGGAATTGGCAGACGCAGCGGACTTAAAATCCGCCGGACCTAGTCCTTGTGGGTTCGAGTCCCACTCCCGGCACCACCAAACCTGAATATTTCTCCGGTTGACCTCGTCTGGCTGCTGGCTTGGCAAAAGTGGACAACCGTATTACAATAATTCCAGGTGATCGCTATGGCCTGGCTAACTGTGGTCTTTGGATTTTTGATTGGTTCCATTCCCACTGCCTACATCGCCGGGCGCTTAATCATGGGCAAAGACATACGGCGATTAGGGGATGGTAATGTGGGGGCACAGAATGCTTTCCGACAGCTGGGGGCCAAGACTGGGGTGGCGGTATTCTTTATTGACGTCGGCAAAGGAGCCCTAGCGATTGCCATTGCCCAGGCCGCTAATGTAACGCAAATCTGGGTCCTGCTGACCGGGGCCGCCGTAGTTATCGGTCACAACTGGCCGGTGTTTCTCGGTTTCAGAGGGGGCCGGGGGGAGGCGACAACCATCGGCGTCCTGCTGACCTTAATTCCCTATCCCTTACTGATCACGGCAGCACCGGCGCTAGCGACGCTTACTATCAAGAAGAACGTGATTCTCGCCAGCTGTGTCCTGTTTATCCCTCTGCCGCTGGTGTGCTGGTGGTTCAGCGTTCCCGGGGTGCTGGTGGCCTACAGCATTGCCCTGATGTGCCTGGTAGGTATCACCCATTTCTTCAGGGTGAGACAGTCAACAGGTACTCCAAGCACCGGCTCCGCCGGTTAAACTGACGGGAATTGACCAGGTGGTGACAGTTTCCTACTGAGCGGTAAGGGCCTGCTAGCCTACCTTGCGCTTTACCACCTTACGTACGGCCTGCTCGATATCTTTAGCGGTGAGCCCGTACTGCTCCAGGAGCTCTGCCGGCTTGCCCGACTTGGCATAGGTGTCCTTGATGGCGATAAACTCGACCGGCACCGGTTGGCGCCTGGCTATCACCCGGGCGACGGCGCTGCCCAGCCCGCCATGCTCCAGATGCTCCTCGGCAACAACGATGGCACCGGTCTTGGCCGCTGCATCGGCGATAGCCGCCTCATCGAGCGGCTTGATGGTAGGCATGTTCAGTACCCGGCACTCAATGCCTGACGACTTCAGATTTTCCGCAGCCTCCAGAGCCGCTGATACCATGAGCCCGATAGCGACAACACACGCATCGCCCCCTTCCCGCAGGGTCACCGCCTTGCCCAGATTGAAGCGGTAGTCCTTGCTGTAGACCAGCGGTGTTTTGGGACGGCATAGTCTTATGTAAAACGGCCCATAATTTTCGGCCGCCGCCCTTACTGCCCGGGCCGTCTCAATGGCATCAGCGGGGACAATGACCGTAAATCCGGGTAGTGACCCTATCAAGCTCAGGTCTTCAATGGCATGGTGGGAAAAACCGTCCTCACCGACACTGATACCGCCGTGGGAAGCAACCAGCTTGACATTAAGCCCGGGCTGGGCAATGGACATGCGAATCTGGTCGAAGCAGCGCCCCGGCATGAAAACAGCGAAGGTGCTGGCAAAGGCAATTTTACCCGAAGCCGCCAGCCCCGCCGCAATACTCACCATGTTCTGTTCGGCAATACCACAGTCAAAAAAGCGGTCGGGGAACTCGCGGGCAAAAAGCTTGGTCATCGTCGAGCGGGACAGGTCGGCATCCAGCACCACGATATCTGGATTCTCTCTACCTAACTCGACCAGTGTCTCGCCATAAGCTTGCCGGGTAAAAGCCGACTCCGGCATGGCTACTGCAGCTCCCGCAATGCTATCGCTACTTCTTCAGTATCGGGCGCCTTACCGTGAAAATCGGGGTTATTCTCCATGAAGCTTACCCCCTTGCCCTTCACGGTGTGGGCGATGACCACGGTCGGCTGCCCCTTGACCAGCCTGGCCCTGTCCAAGGCCGGAAGAAGCTGGCTGAAGTCATGGCCTTCAACCTCAATAACCTGCCAGCCAAAGGCCGCCCATTTCTCATTAAAGGGCTCAAGGTTCATAACATCACGGTTCCAGCCGTCTATTTGCTGTCCATTGTTATCCACGACGGCGACCAGGTTGTCCAACTTGAAGTGAGCGGCTGCCATCGCCGCCTCCCAGACCTGGCCCTCATCGCACTCACCGTCTCCAAGGAGTACGTACACGCCATAACCCCGGCCATCGAGACGACCCGCCAGAGAGACACCAACGGCAAAGGACAACCCCTGCCCCAGCGCACCGGCCGATATCTCTATCCCCGGGGTGACGGTACAATCAGGGTGTCCCTGAAGACGACTGTCCGGCTGTCGCAGCGTCAGCAGCTCTTCCACCGGAAAGTAGCCACATTCCGCCAGAACGGCATAAAGAAGAGGCGCCGCGTGCCCCTTACTCAGGATGAACCGGTCCCTATCGGGCCAGCAGGGGTCTTGCGGCTTGTGCCTCATTACTTTGAACCAGAGGGCAGTAACAATCTCCACCGCCGACAGGGAACCACCGGGGTGGCCACTACCGGCCTTCCCAATCATTGATACAATATGGCGGCGAACCTTCTTAGCTAACATCTCCAACTCTGCTACCGACGCCGTAGATGAAAAAACCTCGGCATTAACTTTTTTTGCCGAGGTAACTGATATTAGCTTCCGGACCTCAGACACCGGCATTGGCACCCCCTTCTGACTAACTCCCGGTAAGCCCATTATACAATACTTTCCGCCATTAGTCTATAATTTATGGGCTTTTAACCGATTTTGTAACCACTCTGCAAAGAGAGGCAAGGATGCCGAAGCCACATAAGAATATTTACTCGTATTACTCGTGTAGTTTTATACCTTAATTCAAAGCAGGTATTATATATCTCTCAAGAATCGTCATTGTATATGTCTTGGACGTGTAATTGCCACCAGTAAAAACAACTACGGTATTTAGTTCGGGAAAGACGTTGATTTTCTGTCCTCCCCAACCCCCGGCATAAAACAGGTTGGACTCAGGATATTCTTTAATCCACCACGAATAGGAATAGCCAACATTTCCCTGGTCAGTCCCCGGGACATTAATCCCTTTGTTACCAGCAAATGCAGTTGCACTTTTTTCAACCCATCGCTCGGAAATAATTCTTTGTCCGTTCCAGACCCCACTATTTAGAAATGTCACCCCAAATTTAGCCATATCTCTTGGTGTCATTCTTAAACCACCGGCCGCTTCGAACACACCATTCTCGAATTGTAATGACCAATTAAAAGAATAAATCCCCAAGGGTTCAAACAAATATTTCTCGGAAAATTCGTCAATAGCCATTCCGGTAGCATACTTTATGATTTCACCCAAAATAATCATATTGCCACCCGCATAATTAAATCTTGTCCCTGGTTCATATACCAGCGGCCTTCCTAAAATAAAAGTGATTGGGTCTTTATCGGAAAACCAGATTCCAACAATATCGTTTTTGGCACTGCTAAGAGGTGCGCTCCACTCATCCCATTCTAATCCGGAGGTCATGGTTACCAGATGCTCGATGGTAATTTTATCTTTCCCGTCGGTATTCAGGTGCTGATGTTCCGGTAAAAAATCAAATATGGACTGATGAACGCTTTCGATAAAACCTTTGTCTATGGCGATTCCGATACAGGCTGAAGTAACGCTTTTGGTATCGGAATGGATAACATGTTCCATAGTACCGTCCCAGGCCACCAATTCACCGTGATGATTAGGGGCATCCCATTGGTATTTATGCCCGATAAAATACTCTTCTAATACCAGTTTGCCATCTTTAAAAATCAGCATTGAATGCACTTCTTTGTATTTGCCACGGTTTATATCATTCACAGCCTTTGCAATCAAGTTTGCATCAATATTCGCTCCCTCTAGAGTGCCAACAGCAAAGCCATCATTAATATTCTCAGGTTGTTGATAATTGTATGGGGTGGACGGCTCTGACTGACAACTGATAGATAACAGCAATAATGAAAGAATTGAAATTAAAAATATCGCTCTTTTCATACAGTTATATCCTTCTAAGGGCGTAAAAAGATGGATCTCTTAAAACTATCTTATCATAGAAACCGATCCGTACTCCCGTTTTCATTTTGGAAATCCCGACTGATTTGATTTTTGCGGCCATATCTGCTTAAATTAGCAGGTACGTAAGGAGGCAACAGTGCCCGGTTTAACACTCAAGGCCAGTAAGAGAAGCACCCTCGGTAAGAAGACCCGGTTTTTACGGCGCCAGGGCATTACCCCGGCCCATATTTTCGGTCACGGGTTAAAATCTATTTCTCTCCAGTGCGACACCACCGATTTGCAGCGCGTAATTGCTCAGGCAGGAACCGCCCGTCTGTTATCACTAGAGATTGATGGAGACAAGCAACCGAGGAGCGTTCTCATTCGCGAAATCCAGCGCGAAGTCATCGGCGGCGCCCTGCTCCATGTCGACTTTTTCCAGATACGGAAGAAGGAAAGGATTAAAGTCGAGGTGCCGATTATTCTGGTTGGTGAGGCACCAGCCCTGAAGTTCAAGGAACGCACTCTGATGCACGGCGTCACTAGCCTGGACATCGAGTGCCTGCCTGATAAGCTGCCGCCGCAAGTAGAGGTGGACATAAGTTCACTGGAAGAACCCGAGGAGCTAATCCTGGTCAAAGACCTCGTTCTTGATCCCGACATCCACGTCGCCACCGACCCCGACCAGCTGGTGGTCAAGGTCAGCGAGGCGCGTGCCCCCGTGGTTGAAGAAGAGTTAGTCGAAGTGGTCGAGGAAGAGGCGGTAGCTGCTGAAGAAGAGGCCAAGGCTGAAGCAGCGGCCGAAGAGGAACCGGAAGCGAAAGAATAACTGCCTTTTGCCCGGGTATTTATATTTGTCGATGATTATTGATTTTCATACCCACGTATTCCCGCCGCAGATAAAGAAAAATCGCCGCCAATACATTGAGAGTGACCCCTGTTTTGCCATCCTCTACTCCAATCCGAAGGCCGAGCTGGCCACGGCTGAGGAGCTCATCGCCAGCATGGATAAAGAAGGTGTTGATATCTCGGTTATGGTCAATTACGGCTGGACCACCCATGAGCTATGCGTCGAAACCAATGACTACATCCTGGAATCAATAGCCCGCTACCCCCATCGACTTGTGGGCTTCTGCGCGGTCCAGCCCAACGCCGGTGAAGCCGCCATAGCGGAGATAGAGCGTTGCGCCCGGGCCGGGATAAAAGGGGTAGGAGAGATGAGACCGGATATCCAGCTGTTTGACCCCGGCGATAAAATGCTCATGGCACCCCTGGTTGAGGTAATGAAAAAGCACCGGCTGGTTATGCTTACCCACGCCTCTGAGCCGGTAGGCCACACTTATCCCGGCAAGGGGACGGTTACCCCCGAGGTGCTCTACCCCTTTATTATCAGCTTTCCTGACCTGCCGGTCGTCTGCGCCCACTGGGGCGGCGGCCTGCCCTTCTACGCCCTGATGCCCGAGGTAAAACAGGCCATGGGCAACGTCTTCTTCGACACCGCGGCCTCACCATTCCTGTATGTCCCCGAAGTGTATACCCGGGTTATCCAGCTGGTCGGCGAGGATAAGATACTTTTCGGCACCGACTACCCCTTGCTGGCGCAAAGCCGGCTACTGAACGAGATTGGCTCTCTGGACCTGACCGAGGATACCAAGCGCCTTATCCTTTCGGGCAACGCCCGGCGACTGCTGGGCATTTAAGGGGATTTAAAGGGGCGAAGCCACTTTCCAGAAGTTCTTCCCTCTCCCCTTAATAAGGGGAGAGGGATAAAGGGTAAGGGGTTAATAAAAAATGGAGCCGATACGCTCTTTTATTGCCATCGAGCTGCCGCATGAGATAAGGCTGGCACTGGAAACGCTGCAGGCCCGCCTGAAGTCACCCGACCAGCCCTGGGTGAAGTGGGTCGACCCGCATGGTATTCACCTGACGCTCAAGTTCCTGGGCAACGTCGCCACCGACCGGATTGATGAAATCATCGCAGCAATGAGGGAGGCAGCCGGGGGGATGCCCACCCTCCACCTGGAACTCAAGGGTATAGGAGTTTTCCCCAACCTTAAGCGAGTCCAAGTAGTCTGGGTCGGGCTGGACGGCGAAATAGAACAGTTGCGCCAGCTTCAGCAACGTATCGAAGCAAGCCTGTCCCGACTCGGCTTTGCCCGTGAGTCCCGTCCCTTTACGCCCCACCTTACCCTGGCCCGGGTACGCGACCGGGCATCGGCTGAAGAGCGGCAGGCGTTCGGGCAAGTTGTCGCTAGCGCCAGTCTCGAAGCCGACTACGCCTTTGAGGTTAAGGCTATTATTCTGATAAAAAGTCAGCTAACCAGAACCGGCGCAGTATACAGCCAGCTCGGTGCCGTCGGTCTGAAAAAGCCCTTGTCAACAACCCAGACTTAGTGTATACTGCTAGAGAATATTGGTTGGGAGGAGGTCCTCGTGGAACAGTCCAACGGTTTTCCTAAATGCCAGAAGTGTAATTCTGGAGACCTGGTGCCCCTGTCTGATTTTGGCAGTCAAGGGGCAGCGATTCATTACAAGGCATGGGTTTGCACCAATCCTGAATGTGGTTACAACCTGAAAATCAGGAATGGTGATGTGTACATTAACGAGCCCATTACCAGTGGGGCGAATGCCCGCTCTCGCTAACATATCATCCTAAAGCTCTATAGTAGTGCAGGCGATAAGAGTGCTCCCTCGATTAACTAGGCTGAAGGGGATGGCACTGGATGTTCTGTTCCCACAGCATTGTGTAGGCTGTGGCCATGAGGGAGATTTCTTATGTCAATCCTGTCGACAGGCGCTCCCTAGGATAGTACCCCCGCTCTGCCCGAAGTGCGGTCAGCCACAACCCAGTGGCATACTCTGCCCTGACTGCCGCGGCTGGCCGGCGCATATTGATGGCATCCGTTCGCCATTTCGCTTCGACGGCGTTATTCGCCAGGCCATCCACCAATTGAAGTACCGAAACCTCAGGGCCCTGGCGGCACCGCTGGCGGAACTGCTACAGGCTTATCTGGTGGCCAGCCCTATCCCGGACGGCACCCTGGTACCGGTACCAATTCACCCGAGACGGCTACGGGAACGGGGCTATAACCAGTCCGGCCTACTGGCACGAGAGCTGGGCAAGCTCAGTGGCCGGCCCGTGGTCATGGACTGCCTCATCCGGGAGCAGGACACACCGCCCCAGGCCAGGACAGCGAGTCGACAGGAAAGGCAGCGCAACGTGGCCCATGCTTTCACCTGTCGCGACCAGAGGTTAAACAACCAACCGGTACTGCTCATCGATGATGTCGCCACTTCCGGGGCTACTGTGGACGCCTGCGCTGCCGCGCTTAAGTCGGCCGGGACAACCCGAGTATGGGCACTCGTGTTAGCCAAGGAGATACTGGAGATAAGGCCGGTATGATTACTACGATAAAAGGAGTGAAAAGCCGATGGAGTTGCAAATAACCGGTAAGAATATAGAGCTGACGACCGAGGTGCGGCAGTATATCGAGCACAAGCTGGGCCGGCTTAACCGTCACCTGCCTAACATCACCGAGTCCAAGGTCGAGATATTTGAGGAAAAGACCAAGTCCCCCCAGCAGCGTTTCGTGGTGCAGATGACGGTGGACAGCCGTGGCACCCTGCTCCGCAGCGAGGAAAGGGGCGAAGACCTGTTCAGCGCCGCCGACAGAGTGGCCGCAACCATGAACCGACAGATCGAGCATTTCAAGGGAAAACTCTCCCGTAAAGGCAAGGGTAATTCCGCAGTAAAAGGGACATCACAGGGCGAGGCAACAGAAATACCTCCTTACGCTAAAGTAGTCAAGGTAAAACGTTTCACCATAAAGCCCATGTCGGCCACCGAGGCCATCAGCCAGATGGAGCTTTTGGGGCATAATTTCTTCCTCTTCTTCAATGCTGACAGCGAACAGCCCAACGTTGTCTACCGGCGAAAGGACGGCAACTATGGCCTGATAGAGCCTGAACTGGGGTAAAACATCATCAGCAACAGCCAGTGGCCTATTTTTGGCTCTCAGCGCCGCTGGTGGCATTTCCAGGGCAGCCCTTAACCTGTCACAACAGGGCACTTCGGGTACTTCGTCGGGTCTGGTCACGGCGAACGGGTCTATCACCAGCCTTTACATCGGCATTAGCCGGATACACTGCATTTTACCCCTTGACAAATACCATCATCTGGCTATAGACTGTCTATACCTATGTCGGGACAAGGACTAACCATTGCCCAGGCCGCCAAATCACTGGGGGTATCGACCCGGACCGTCAGGCGATTTATCAAGTCCGGCAAAATCAGGGCCGAAATGGTAGCGGGGCCCTTCGGACAGGAGTACCGCATTTTCGAACTGCCGCCTGACCTTCACAAGGCAACACCCCTGGACAATACCCCTGTACAGACCCCTGTACAGGTTATGGACATAGTCCGGGAGCTTCAGGAGAAAAACCTAGCCCTGGCCGCCCAGCTCGGGGCAGCCACCGAGCGGATTAGAAACCTGGAAAGCCAGGTAAAGCTCCTCAAGGCAGCCCACCAGCCGTGGTGGAAGCGACTGTTTGCCAGGCAGAGATAGGCACCCAACGATAGGGTTTAATGCCATGACCGCTGGTTTCAGATACGCTATTTTCGATACCGACATGGGCTGGATAGGAGTACTGGGTTCAGCAGCGGGGCTACGGCGCGTTACCCTGCCCAAGCGCTCAGCTGAGGATGCCTGCCAGCTGCTTTGCGTAGACGACGCCGTCGATTCCCCCTCTCTATTTGAAGACCTTATCCGGCGCTTCCGGGTTTACTTCAGCGGTCATGAAGTGACTTTCTCCGACCAGCTCGACCTGGCCGGGACGACCGGCTTCCAACAGCGGGTATGGGCGACAACCAAACTTATCCCTTACGGCACCACTCGAAGCTACCGCTGGGTAGCCCGGCAGATTGGCCAGCCAGACGCTGCCCGCGCCGTGGGACAGGCGCTGGCTAAAAATCCCCTGCCAATCATCATCCCCTGCCACCGCGTAGTAGCCAGCCACGGCCAGCTCGGCGGCTACAGCGGCGGGGTGACTACAAAACAGCGGCTCCTGTCTCTGGAGTCTTCGGGAGGAACTGGCCTCCCGGATTATTCATGAAGCCCGGAATCGGGTGTTTTAGCCCGGTATCGGTACCGCTTGGCCTCAGCAGTCGCCCTGGCCCTGAGGTTAAGGAAATCAAGCTCGTACTCCTCAATCAGTCCTTCACCGGCGAAGCTGAAGTAGCGGTTATCGCCAATTATGATATGGTCGGCAACCTTAATCTGCATAATACGACCGGCGTAAACCAGGTCTCTGGTCAGCGCCCTATCGTTGGCGCTGGGCTCGGGGTTGCCCGAGGGGTGATTATGCACGAAGATAAGCGCCCCGGCACCGTGTTTCATGGCGGCCCTCATTACCTCCTGGGGATAGACCGCGCTGGCACTGGTCGTCCCCTCGAAGAGGTCTTCAACCTCTATTATCTGGCTCTGGCTGTTCAGGTAGATAACCTTGAACACTTCCCTTTTGAGGTCTCTTATGGCGTAATAGAGATAGTCGAAAACGTCCCGGGACGACCTGTAGACCGGCCGGTCAATAATCTTCTGCTTGAGAAACTCCCTGGCTACTTCCTGCACCAGCTTGATGCCAAAGGCGTTATGGGGACCGATGCCGTCAATCTTCTCCAGCTCTTCAGGAGGGGCCTCCATCACTCCCCGCAGGGTCTTGAACCTTTTGACAGCTTCCTTTGCCGGCAGCTTACAGTCCCTGCGCGGTGAACCCAGGGTCAGTAGCAGTTCCACGATTTCGTAGTCGTGGAAGCCCTTTAGCCCCGCCTTGAGGAACTTATCGCGAAGTCTCTTTCTATGCCCCGCTGACGGATTGCGTGAAGGCACTTTTATCCTCCAGCCTTATCCCATCTTCCCCCACCAGCTCGACCAGCTGCTGGTGCAGCTCAGGACAGTACCCGCTCCGAATATGGGGCAACTTGAGGTGAACCACCTGCTCCTGATTGGTGATGCTGAGGTCAACCTCGTCGTCCCCGGGGAAAACGCTGAGGACTTCTATCAAGCGACGCAGCGAGGCAATATCGCCGTCCTCGTCGCCGGTCTGGGTGAGGCTGATTACCAGATGGCGGCCCTTGTCCGGTTGTACGGGAGCCGCCAGCTTATCACCGGAAGTCTCTTCTGGTTTTGAGACATCTCCCTCCCCCCGGTGGGATTCTGGCTGGTATCTCTCAGCCCGGTCACAGGCTAACTGCACATGTCCATCCTTCTCCCTGACCTTGCCTTCAACCAGCACTATACTCCCCTCCGCCCACAGTTCCCTGCTGCTGGCATAGGCATCGGGCCAGACGATTACCTCGATGGAGCCATCTAGGTCTTCGAGCACCGCGCTGACGAAGGGCTTGCGGTCCCGGGTAAAGAGCGGACGGACCGAAGCCACCATCCCGGCGGTACGTACCGTCTGCCCCTTTATGTCGGCATCAATCTGACCGCACAGCGTGGCGTTCTCTATCTTAACCGAGCTTAAAGGGTGCTCGGAGAGGTACACTCCCAGCACTTCCTTCTCCCAGGCCAGCTTTTCCGTTACGGGTACATCCGCCTTCTCCATATCAAGACCGGGCAACGGTACGGGTGTCTCCTCACCCCACAGGTCAAACATGGCCGCCTGCCCGCTCTCCCGCAAACGCTGCTGCCGCTGGGCGAGAGAGAGGATGCGGCCGACATTGGCCAGCAGGGTCCCCCGGTCTCCCAGACCGTCCAGCGCCCCGGCCTTAATCAGGCTTTCCATCACCCGCTTGTTGACCCCGCGCAGGTCAGCACGGCGGCAGAGGTCTTCAATGGACTGGAACTCGCCGCCCCGCCCACGCTCGGCGATAATTGGCGCGACTGCCCCCGAGCCGATGTTCTTAATAGCGCTCAGCCCGAACCGGATGGCCGGACTGCCGCCCTGACCATCCCGGGCGATGGTAAAAGTATCCTGGCTGTGGTTTATATCAGGCGACAGCACGGTAATACCCAGCCGCCGGCACTCGGTAACGGCACTGGCTACCTTGTCCTGCTGGTCGCTATGGGTGACCAGAAAACCGGTCATATACTCGACCGGATAGTTCGCCTTGAGATAGGCCGTCTGGTAGGCAATCAGGGCATAGCTGGTGGCATGCGCCTTGTTGAAGGCATAGCCGGCGAAGGGCTCAATAAGGTTAAATACGGCGTCGGCTTCCTCGGCCAAAAAACCGTTCTTCTTCGCCCCGGTAATAAAATTACGCCGCTCTTTCTTCATTACCTCGGTAATCTTCTTACCCATCGCCTTACGGAAGATGTCGGCCTGGCCCAGACTGTAGCCGGCCAGGGCGCGCACGATAAAGAGCACCTGCTCCTGATAAACGATAACCCCGTAGGTCTCTTCTAGGATACCGGCCAGCGCCGGGTGCGGGTAGTGGATAGGCTCCAGCCCATGCTTTGCTTTAATAAAGGTGGGGATATGCTCCATTGGCCCAGGACGGTACAGGGCAATCATGGCGGTGATATCGCTGAAGGAGGTCGGCTTGAGTTCCTTGATATAGCGGCGCATACCACTACCTTCAAGCTGAAAGACGCCCATCGTCTCCCCTGACGAGAGCATAGCAAAGGTCTTCTCGTCATCCATGGGCAGGTCGTGCAGGTCAATATCAAGGCCACGGTTTTCCTTGATGATTTCCCGGGCCTTACCCAGGATAGTGAGATTGGCCAACCCGAGGAAGTCCATCTTCAACAGCCCGATGTGGGCGATATCTTCCATGGTGAACTGGGTCATCACCGTGGCCTCTCCGTTACCCCGGCTCACCCGCTGTAGCGGCACGTGGCTGGTCAGTGGCTCCTTGGATATGACGACGCCAGCGGCATGGGTACTGGCATGGCGGGCGACCCCCTCGATTCCCCTTGCCGAGTCAACCAGGTTCTTTATGGTAGCATCGCTCTGGTAGACGTCGCGCAGCTCACCGTTTTCCTCCATAGCCCTTTCCAGGGTCATGTGCGGGGAAAAGGGGACCAGCCGGGCCACGCGGTCAACGCTGCCGTAGGACATACCCAGGGCCCGGCCCACATCCCGGAGCGCCGCCCGGGCCCCCAGCGTGCCGAAGGTGATAATCTGAGCCACATGATCCTGGCCGTACTTACGGGTCACGTAGGCGATGACCTCGTCACGGCGGCTGTCTTCGAAATCCAGGTCGATATCCGGCATCTCCTTGCGCTCTATATTGAGAAACCGCTCGAAGACGAGCTTGTGCTCAATCGGCTCGATGTCGGTGATACCCAGGCAATGGAGGACAATGCTGGCGGCGGCACTCCCCCGAACCCCAAACAGGATATTTCGCTCCTTGGCGAAGGAAATAATATCCCAGACGACCAGGAAATAATTGGCAAACTGTGTCTGCTGGATAACATCCAGTTCAGAGGCCAGCCGTTCCTTTATCTCCGGGGTGGGCTGGGGATAATAATAGGGCAGGCCCTGGTAGCAGAGGTCAGCCAAGAACTGGTCGGAGGACTTGCCCCCCGGCAATTCAATCTCCGGCAGGTGAAGGCGCCCGAACTCCAGCTTGAGATTACACATCTCGGCAATCCGCGCCGTGTTTTCCAGCGCCTGGGGAATGTCCTGATATAGCTCGGCCATCTCCTGCGGGCTGCGGAGGTAAAAGAAGTCTCCAGCCATTTTCATTCTCTTGTCGTCATATATGGAAGTGTTCGTCTGGACACACAGTAACAGGTCATGGGCCGAGGCGTCTATCTGGTTGACATAATGTACGTCATTGCTGGCCACCAGAGGGATATCCAGCTCGCTGCCCAAGGCGATAAGCTGGGGGTTCACCCGCTCCAGCTCCGGTATGGGGTGCCTCATTATCTCCAGGTAGAAATCGCCGAAGGTCTGCTGGTACCACACCGCTGCCTCCCTAGCATCCTCAAGGCGTCCCTCTAGAACCAGCGAGGGTATTTCACCGCCGAGACAGGCAGAGAGGGCGATAAGGCCCTGGTGATACTGTGTCAGCAGTTCCTTGTCTACTCTCGGCTTGTAGTAGAAACCGTCCAAGTGCGCCCTAGTGGTGAGCTGAATCAGGTTGCGATAGCCGGTCTGGTCCCGGGCCAGCAGCACCAGGTGATAGGGGCTCTTTTCGCCGGCCTCGTGCTGCCGGTGGCTGCCGCGGGCAACGTACGCCTCGCAGCCGATGATGGGCTTTATGCCGGCCTCTTTCGCCTGGAGATAGAACTGGATGGCGCCGTACATGACGCCATGGTCGGTTATGGCCAGGCTGTCCATACCCATCTCTTTGGCCCGCGACACCAGTTGAGGGATACGGCACATACCATCAAGCAGACTGTATTCGGTATGGACATGGAGATGGGTAAACATCACGCCTTCCCGGTCGTGGAAATTCGCTACCATTATAGCACAGGATAGGTCTTACGGGTTATTCTTTTCGGAATTTAAAGGGGCGAGGCTTCTTTATAAAATCTCTTCCTCTCCTTAATAGGATGGGGGGATTAAGGGGGCCCCACCCCACAATGTGTTTTTCCCACCCACCCTCCCTCTTGCACCAATGCTCAACTAGGAGAGGGAGACCAGGCAGTGGTAGATAATTTATGCCCTGAAAGTGTACAATCTTGATGAGGCTATCAAATTGAAGACTGCTACTATTATCGCCAAGTGGCTGTTTGTTATCTGCCTGCCGGCCCTGCTGCTAACGGCCAGCATCGCCCTTGCGGTGAACAGCGCCTGGCTTTATGAGTATGGCTTCCAGAAATATGGTGTGAGCCAGACGACCGGTCTTTCTCAGGCAGAGCTTCATAAAGCGGCGGTGGGGCTTATTGCTTACTTCAACTCCGGCGAGGAGTCCATCAACCTCGTGGTGGAGAAGGACGGCCAGCCGTTCGTCCTCTTTAACGAGCGGGAGGTCGCCCACCTGCGGGATGTCAAGGGGCTGTTCCGACTGGACTACACGGTGCTGCTCTGGACATTTGTCTATGGCCTTGTCTATACCCTGTGGACAGTCTTCTGGCGAAAGGGTGTCTACCGCCGCTACCTGGCCCGAGGGCTGGCCTGGGGCGGGGGACTGACCATCGCCCTGATGCTGGCGGTGGGTCTGCTATGGCTGCTGTTCGGCTTCGACCGCCTTTTCTGGCAGTTCCACGTGTTCAGCTTCGCCAACGATTTCTGGCAGCTCGACCCGACGCGCGATTATCTTATAAGGCTCTTTCCGCAGGGCTTCTGGTTCGACGTGACCGTATTTATTGTGCTGTGTATTGCCTTCTTGGCGGTGGTGCTGGGCGGGTTAGGATTTTGGTTCTTGAGGAGGGCAAAGGCAAAAACTAATTAGAACCTAAAAAGTTTCGTAGATTTTATAATACTAGCAATACTGCTAAGAGTGTAAGGAATTGTACGATAAGTCATTTTTATTCGGGTTCATCTAAGCGACCATAATCAAGTATTTCCGTCGTATACCATTCTTTACCAATATCTCTGATATAGGACGCTTCTACTATAATAATATCATTCTCCATTGCTTGTGGTTTTCCATAGACGATGAGTAATTTCCCAGGTTCAGTCATTTCGTCAAGTTCAGCTTGGGTTGTTTCTTTCGTTACACACCATTTGGTCTTAAATAGGCCTTCCCCACGAGGTGATAGTAATATTCTTTCCTGTTGAGCACCAAAATCCTCAATCCAATCGTAGTAATGATGTTCTAAAAGATCATATATATCAGGGCCTTCGTCTGTTTGATAGACCGTACTTTCCTTAATAACACCTGTCCAAGCTATTGTTACAGATAGATACTTCGTAATATCCTCTCTTACATCGTCCGGGTATATATAACGATTCGCTTTATCATATTCCCTTTGCTCCCACTCAGATATGGGTTCATATGACCTTGACCACATCGGTGGTGCGCATATACAACCGAATGCAAAGAGCAATAAGGCGCTTAAAATCACCAGCAGAATTTTGCCTTTACCCGATAGGCATCGCATTATCCTGCCTCCTAATCGCGTAGTAGTCTCCCTAGCCTCCCCTCCGCCTCGTTTTTCTCTTTTATGCCCAGTTTAGACCTCTGGACAGCTTTCCGCAAGATGTCAATACTTCTGTCATAGGTCTCCCGGTCCACGGGGTAGGGGATGCCGTCCTTGCCGCCGTGGGCAAAGGAGTAGCGGGCGGGGTCGCGGTAGCTGGGGGCAATACCGTGCACCAGCTCGGAGATGAGACTCAGGGCGCGCAGCGTCTTGGCGCCGACTCCCGATAGGCCCAATAGCTGCTCGAAGTCCTGCGGCTGGCGCTCATAGGTGCTGAGCAGAATACGGGATATACTCTCCGGGTGCAGGTCGTCGGTGGTGAGGTGATGGCGGGGGGGCAGGCTCAGGGTTTTCAGCTTTTTGAGGGTGGCCAGCGTCTGCTCCGGCTTCTCCTCGGTGGCGATGCCGGTGATGGTGGTGCGGGCGTCCTCGCTTTCGCCGGCGACCAGGTTGAGGGTCTCCCCTTTCCCCTGGGAGAGGATGGCGGCGTGTGGCTCGTTGACAAAATCGGCGACGCTTTCGCCGAGCCAGTGATAGCGGCGGGCATAGCGGCTCGTCTCGTTCATACCCTGCTGGACAACCGCCCAGGCACCGCTTCGGGTGAATAGGAAGGAGTGGTGGTAGAGCTGGTAGCCGTCCTGGATGGCGGCGCTATCCACCTTGGCCGATATGCGGCTGGCGTATACCAGCGGCGCCGGGTCCAGCGACAGTCTGTCTCCCCATTCCTGCAATTCCGAAGGTGTCCGCCGCGAGGTCTTGCCCTTRCCGCCGGCGRYAAANAAGNCCYARGTCMYGYTCYAKMCCCYTKRTSGCCTCYTTGAGGGCRCCRCARAGGGTGGTGGTRACRCCRCTGGAATGCCAGTCRAAGCCCAGGATRCAGCCGAAGGCCTGAAACCAGTAGGGATGGGACAGCCGYCGCAGCATTTCGTCGGGRCCGGAATCACTGACGATGGCGATGGTAATCTCCCGYGCCAGCTTTACCATACGCTCGAAAAGCCAGCGYGGCGCCCGGCCGTGGTGGAGGGGGAGGTYAGCGATACCGGTCCGTCTTGGAATGGCAGACATACCTAGCCTCGGTTACATACCACAGGTGCTGCAGGTACCGGAGCTACAACTGGAGCAGGAGTCGCCGCCGATGGATGTACTCAGTCCACTCTCGTCCTTGGAGAAGCAGGCAAAGTTGGAGAGTATCCGCGGCGAGTTATGCTGGCACTGGGGGCAGGCAGCCTCTTCATCAGCCTGGCTGAAGGGGCGGAGCTGCTCGAACTTCAAGTCGCATTCGGGACAACGGTACTCATACAGGGGCATTCTCTTTCCTCTACAATAAGTTTAACCACTATCTGTCATCAAGTCAAGCTGCCCAGGCTGCCCATCATTTCCTCAATCGCTTGCTTACCAAACCTCGGTAATATAGAACATAGGCATAATGACAACCGACCAAACGACTCCCAGAAACCCCACTCCAACCAGCGTCCACCACCATCTCAGTCCCTTGAAGTAGCGGATTATTGGCTTCCAGTTCAGCCATACATGGATAATGGCCAGAACACCGAAAGCAACAGAATTGACAACATGAGACGGGAAAAATACCGTATCAAATGGAGGGAAGATATTTAATATTCCGGTCACTAACATGTTAAAGCCGAATAGAACCATAGCAATGCCGATGACGCGTCTCATACAAACCTCCCGACTGGTTGTTTAAGTACGAATATAATTCCCATCGGGTGTTAAGTCAAGGGGGCTGCCCTTTGTGGTATTATAGGTATGGAGGATGAAATGGGTAGCGAACTGCCCGAAATGAGGTTAAAAGCTATCGGCACCGTCAGGAGCGAGTTCAACAACCCTCACCGGAAGGAGAACGGAGAGAAGACCGATTTTGACCAGATGGTCTCCGAGATTGTTATTGATCCCGAACTTAGCGAAGCCCTGGACGGCCTGGACGGCTTTTCCCACATCATCGTCCTTTACTGGATACACCGGCACCGCCCCGGCAAGGCACCGACCCGGGTCCACCCCCGGGGCAACCGGGCCAAACCCCTTACCGGGCTTTTCGCCACCCGCTCGCCCCACCGCCCCAACCCGATTGGCAAGGCCACGGTTCGTCTTTTACGACGGCAGGCCAACCGCTTAACCGTAGAAGGGCTCGATGCCATCGATGGGACGCCGGTCCTGGACATCAAACCATACATTCCCGGCTACGATTCGGCAGAAGACGCCAGAGTGCCCTCATGGATGACCCGGCCATAAACCAGAAACTGCTGGAAACCTACCACCGGCTCTTCGCCCGTTACGGGCCGCAGCACTGGTGGCCGGCCGAGACCCCGTTTGAAGTGATAGTCGGCGCCATACTGACCCAGTCAACCTCCTGGATCAATGTGGAAAAGGCCATCGCCAACCTGAGAATGGCCAAGGCACTGTCACCGCCAGCACTGGACAGCCTACCCATTGACAAACTGTCCACACTTGTCCACCCTGCTGGCTATTATAATGTCAAGGCCATGAGGCTAAAATCCTTTGTCCGCTGGCTTGGACAAAGGTATAACCATAGCCTGGACAGGCTCCTCCACGAGGACGTCGAACGCCTCCGCCAGGAGCTCCTTTCTGTCCACGGCATCGGAGAGGAGACCGCCGACTCCATTATCCTGTATGCCGCTGGCAAACCTGTTTTCGTTATTGATGCCTATACCAGGCGCATACTAAAGCGCATTGGCCTGGCCCCGAATGCCGACAGTTACCATGCTTTCCAGGCACTTTTCATGGGTAACCTCACCCACGACGCACAGCTATTCAATGAATACCACGCGCTGATGGTCCGCCTGGGCAAGGACGTTTGCCGGCGGCGGCCCCTTTGCCAGCAGTGCTGTCTCAATGACCTCTGCCCATACCACAGCTAAGGAGGAACATCTATGGAAAAACAGGTTATCGCCGAAATAAAGGTTGTACCGCTGGGTACGGCCAGCACCAGTGTAAGCCATTATGTCGCCCGCTGCCTTGATATTGCCAAGCAGGCCAAAGACGTGGAACACCAGTTGACGGCAATGGGGACAATCCTGCAGGGGCCGTTAGAGAGGGTACTAGAGCTAGCACAGGAGATGCACCAAGTGCCCTTTACCCTGGGGGTAAAGCGAGTGCTGACCACGATTAACATCGACGATCGCCGGGATAAACCGGCGACCATGGAAAGCAAGGTAAGCGCCGTTAATAAACACGTTGCTCACTAATAGCGGATAATTATATAATCAAGCAGCACTGCCAAGGAGGTGCAAAATGGCCATACGTATCACCACCCTCAGCGAAAATACGGCCAGTAACGGGGAAATCCTGGCAGAGTGGGGATTGAGCATCCTTATCGAAACCGGGCAGGCAAACATTCTCTTCGATACCGGCAAGAGCATCTCGGCCGGCCACAACGCCGATACCCTGGGTGTCGACCTCGGCAAGGTTGATAAGATTGTCTTAAGTCACAGCCACGGCGACCATACCGGCGGCCTGAAAGAAATCCTGCGCAAGATGCGGAAAGAGGTGGAGATAGTCGCCCACCCCGACGTTTGGGATGCGAAATACGCCCGTCGTCCGGGGGAAGCCGACCGCTATATTGGCATACCCTCCCGGCGCTACGAACTGGAAAATATGGGGGCGCGCTTCCACCTGACCAGAGAACCTGTAACCCTGGCGGAAAATATCATGACTACCGGCGAAGTGCCGATGGTAACCGACTACGAAAAAGTAGATAGCGCCCTCTTTATCAAGGTAGAAGCCGGCTGGCAGCCCGATACGGTTGCCGACGACCAGGCTATTATTATCAGCACGCCATCGGGGCTAGTCGTGATTCTGGGCTGCGCCCACCGGGGCATAATAAATACCCTGTACCACGCTCAGAAACTAACTGGCACAGATAAAATCCACACCGTAATCGGCGGGTCTCACCTGCTGGACGCAAACGAAGAGCGGCTGTGGCTCACTATCGCCGCCCTCAGGGAGCTCGATGCGCCGAGACTGGGGCTTTGCCACTGTACAGGCCAGTCGGCTGCCTGCCTGCTAGCCCAGGAGTTCGGAGAAGGCTTCTTCTTCAACCGGGCTGGCACTATCACAGACCTAACCTAGGGAGCTGTTATGGACCTATCAGTCCAGCTGGCACCAGACAAACGGCCCGGGTTGGCACTGGCCAATCCGGTAATGACCGCATCAGGCACCTTCGGCTACGGCACCGAGTACCGCCACCTGTTCGATATCCAGAGGCTGGGCGCCATCGTCTGCAAGGGGACAACCCTCGAATCCAGAGAGGGCAACCCCCAGCCGAGGCTGGTGGAGACGGCCTCCGGCCTGCTCAACTCCATCGGCTGGCAGAATATCGGTGTTGACGCCCTGATAAAGGAGAAGGCGCCAATCTGGGCTGATTGGAAAGTGCCGGTCATTGTCAATATTGCCGGCGAGACTGTCAGCGAGTACGCAAAAATGGCCGAAAAACTGGACGGCGTGGCCGGCATCACCGGCATCGAAGTGAACATCAGCTGCCCCAACGTCAAGGCCGGCGGTGCCGAGTTCGGCACCAGCCCCCGGTCAGCGGCCGAAGTAACCGCCGCCGTCAGAGCGGCCACCTCTCTACCAGTCCTAGTCAAGTTAACCCCTAACACCAGCGATATCGTCGGCATAGCCACCGCCGTGGTCGGGGCCGGGGCCGACGCCATCTCCCTCATTAACACCCTGAAGGGAATGTCCATCGACATCAAAAGCCGCCGACCACTGCTGGGCAACCTGACCGGCGGGCTATCGGGGCCGGCTATAAAACCGGTGGCGCTTTACATGGTTTACGAGGTCGCCGGCGCCGTGACCATACCGGTTGTCGGCTGTGGTGGCATAGCCACGGCTAACGACGCCCTTGAGTTCATCATGGCCGGGGCCAGCGCCGTTCAGGTGGGCACCGCCAGCTTTGCCAACCCCCGGGCGCCGCTGGATATTTTGGAAGGGATAGAGCACTTCATAGAGAAAGAGGGGATAAAAAACCTAGCCCAGCTTATCGGCAAGGCAAGAGCATGAGTTATAAAAATATGAGAGATAAACTGCGCAAATATGCCCTGCCCTGGTCTATCTCGGTGCTGGCGCTGCTGGCGATGATGCCTTTTACCGCCCGGCCGGCCTCAGCCGGCTGAGCCGGTAACAGCTTCACGCTGACCGTGATTGTCAGCCCGGCCGGCAATGGAACCGTCATGATAGACCAGACCGCAGCATCGGCCTACCCGGCCACCTATACCTTCAGCGAAGGCGCCCTGGTCAATCTTGAAGCCGTGCCGGCCCCTGGCCACTGCTTCGATAGCTGGAGTGGCGCCCTGTCCGGTTCTGAAAATCCGGCCACCATATTGATTGACTGCAATAAGAATATCACCGCCAACTTCTCTCCGGTAGTGCATACCCTGACCCTGCAACTCAACGGCAACGGCTCCATTACCCCCGGTACCGGCACCTATGATTACGCCGAAGGAACGGTAGTCAACCTGACCGCTACCCCGAGAAGCGGCTGGCAGTTCGACGGCTGGACCGGTGATGTCGCCGATGCCAGCTCGGCAGAAACCACGATAACTATAGACTCTGATAAAACAGCAACCGCCCGCTTTACAGAGAAGCCCAATCAAATTAGCTGGCCCCTGGTCGGGGGGGTTATCGGGGGGCTGCTGATAGTCGCCACACTCGTTGTGGTCGTCAGATACCGAAGGCAATAGGATGCTTAATCGAGGTAGACCCTGGCACCGGACTAATCATTCCCCGGCGAAATCGTCTACCAGCTTCTGCCCAGCCCGGAACGCCTTCTCCAGGGCATCGGGGTGGCCGGTTATAGCGCCCTTCTCGTCTATTCCACGAAACAGCAACTCGCCGGCATAGGTAATATCAAGAGTATTGAACAGCGCTTTTACCACCGTTAAGGCCCCATCGAACAGTTTGGTAAATTTGGTGCCGCCAACGGAAATGAAGAAACCCTTCTTCCGGCCCGGTCCGCTGCCCAGGGGCGGTATCTTAAGCACGTACTTACGTGCCCAGAGACACTGGCAGCGGTCAACCATCGCCTTGGTCTGGGCGCTCAACCCCATGAACTGGATAGGGGAAGCAAGGACCACCACGTCTGCCTTTTCCAGCTTGTCATAGACCATCTGCATATCATCCTTTATTCGGCAATTACCCGCCTCCAGACAGGCGTCACAGTGCTGGCAAGGCGTAATCTTGAGACTGTTGAGGACAATAGTATTGGTCTCCGCCCCCTTGCTGGCGGCGCCCCGCATAACCTCAGCCAGCAGAAGGTCAGTGTTGCCGCTACGGCGCGGGCTGCCCGCTATCCCCAGGACTCTAACCGGCTTCATGCCAGCTCTCCTTAATAAGACCCAGAATCTCGGCTTCTCTGGCCTTCATCCGGCGCTCCCGTTCCGGCATGTCATGCTCATAACCCAGCAGGTGCAGCACACCATGGATGACGAGAATGGCTATCTCCTGTTCAACCGGATGGCGGTGCTCCGCCGCCTGTATGACCGCCTGCGGGTAGGAGATAACCACCTCCCCCAGGTGCCACACCCCGTCAGGAGGGGAGACAAACGAGGGTGACTCCACCCCACCCTCCCCGGTAGCGGCAAAGGCGAGCACGTCCGTCGGCTCGTCTTTACCCCGATAGTCGCGGTTAAGCTGCCGTATTCTGTCCTGGCCGGTAATAAGCAGGCTGAGTTCGGCATTGGAGCCGGCGTTCTCACTGGCCAGCACCTGTTCGGCGATACCCCGCAGCCAGTCAGCAGCGAATGGCACCGCCCCTCCCTCATCAACCAGCACGTCAATCTCCATATTTGCCCATCATCATAACACAGCCCAAACCAGTCCCTCAACGAGTTTATTTCAGCTATCTCTCCCTCCGAGGGCGGGTGGGCGGGGAAAAGAACTCTGGAGGTGGGGATGGGTAAAACCCTT
>DUEU01000092.1 GCA_011191985.1 Dehalococcoidia bacterium | reverse complement strand
AGTCCCCAGAAACCGGCTACGTAAGCCCCCACCACCAGCAGCACCACCAGAATACCGGGATTTATCTTCAGGTAAGACCCCTGGATTCGGGGGACAAGTAAAGCGTTCTCCAGAAGCTGGATTACCAGAAAGAGAACCGCCACCCAGATGGCCCTTTCTGGCAATACCGCTAGTGTGACCACCACCGCCGCAGCACCCCCGATCCAAGGACCGAGCACCGGAACAAGCTCAGTTATGCCAGCGAAGATAGCCAGAGCCGGGGCGAACGGTACCTGCAGAAACAACAGGCCGATAAAAGAGAAATAAGCCACGATAAGTCCAAGCAGCAATTGAGCCCGGATGTATCGCCCCACAACATTCTCGATAATTTGAACGACGTTTCTGGTATGTTCGGCTATCCATTCGGGTAGTGCCGTATAAAAATCACGCCTTAGATTTTCGGAGTCCTTCAATATATAGAAAAGGAAAATAGGCAGGGTGACAAAACCAAAGAAAACGTTTAAGGTAGACGGTACCCGTGATACCCAGCCCATAACGGCGCTTCTTACCGCATTACCCAGAGTAACACCCAGCTCAACAAGAAATTCGTCTATCTCCAGGCGGACTTCCTGGGGCATTTGTTCCCGAAAAACCTCAAACCACTGCTGCAGGGCGTGCAAACCGATGCCCAGATACTGAGGAGCATTGTTTATCAACACCAAAGAGGCATCAATAACCGCAGTGATTACGAAGTACCCTAGGAAACCAACCAGCCCCACCAGGACAATAAATATCACCGCTATTAAGGTGACTCGCCTGGCCTGCCGCCACCTTTCCCGACCGGGCAGTCTTCTTTCCAGCCATAAAAGAACTGGCTTCAGAAGGTAGGCCAGCACCAGGCCAAACAGAAAAGGCAATACGGCACTTCTCAGGGCATAGAGAAGCCAGAATAAGACAATTATGCCCAGCACAAAGGAAATCAGGCGCCAATGTCTCTTAAACGTGTCTCTCATCATTTACACGTTTTGCCTCGTGCGCCCCCTGGAGCGGATAAATAAAACCGGTCTATCCCTACCTAATCCCCATGTCCCAACCGACTGTAGCTGAGGATTCGATGACCCGTTTAATACCTTCGGGAAATTTGCACCGTCAGGTCGGTCATTTACCGTTAAGCAACTGCCCTGTTTCTATCCGGCGGCTTCCCCGCCCAGCCTCTCCTGCGCCTTCTGCTTAGCCGCGGCGGCAGTTTCCTTCACCTTACCGGCAACCTCCGCCGCCTTTCCCCGCACCACCTCCGCCTTCTCTTTCAGCATCTCCCGTGTTTCTTCCCCGGGCTGAGGGGCATAGAGAAAGCCGATGGCCAGACCAACCGCGGCCCCCACGGCAAACCCAATAACGAAACCCGTAGCAGTATCTGCGCTAGACATCTCTTCCCCCTTCTTTATTTTTCTTAAAAAGGGTGCTGAATGTGTTGACTCCCTGGCGTATACCCTGAACAAGGGCCACTATCTGGACAAGAGGCTTGATGGCCTCATCCTCTACATATACAGAAAACCTTTGTACCCTGGCAACAATGGCTTCTGCCGAGCTCACCGTAGCCTTTGCCTTACGGTAAAGCGAATAGGCCATTACCGCAATAAAAATAAGCACGCCGGCTAACACTAATCCGGCGATACATATTACCAGGTCCCGGAACCATTCGATGCCCATCAGCGGCACCTCCATTTCTACCGGCACTTTTCTCTATTCTATCATATATCGTGGTTGTGTAAATAGGGTACTGGTAATCACCAAGTCAAGCTTCTAGAAGAGGCAAAGAGGCTAACTGATTCCGATAAACTAACTTGATGGGACCTGCTTTATCGCTGTTGCCTACCGGGTGCGCCCCGCTATCGGGTAGGTGTCGTTTCCAGTGACAGCTTATCCATCTCAAGCTGCACCGGTATCGGATAGTCACCGGTAAAACAGGCCAGACAGAAGTTTTTCCGGGGTAAGTCTACAGCCTTTATCAGACCATCAATACTCAGATAGCCCAGTGAGTCGGCGCCAATGAAATCTCTAATCTCGGGTATCGTCTTCTGCGCCGCGATGAGCTCCCAGCGAGTGGCCATATCAACACCGAAGAAGCAGGGGTAGCGAATGGGAGGGGCACAGATGCGCATATGGACTTCTTTGGCCCCGGCCCGTCTTAATAGCTTCACGACCTGGGGCGTGGTAGTACCGCGAACGATGCTGTCATCGACCACCACCACCCGCTGGCCTTCCAGCAGCTCAGGCAGGGGATTAAATTTCAGCTTAACACCGAGGTCTCTGATTCTCTGGTCAGGCTCTATGAAGGTACGCCCCACGTAGCGGTTCTTGAGCAGCCCTTCACCCACGGGTATTCCCGAATGCCGTGAGTAGCCGATACCAGCTACCGTCGCCGAATCCGGCACACCCATCACCAGGTCAGCCGCTACCGGGTGCTCTTCCGCCAACCCCTTACCCATGGCCAACCTTGCCTGATAGAGCAGCCGCCCGTCAATCACGCTATCGGGACGGGCAAAGTAGATATACTCGAAGATGCACAGCGCCCGGCCATCGCCGGTCTCGCGCTGGTTATCAATGCTGTCTTCAGAAATAGTAACAATCTCGCCCGGTTCAATCTCCCGGATAAAGCTGGCGCCGATATGGTCCAGGGCACAGGTCTCTGAGGCCAGAACCCGGCTACCATTGACGGTGCCCAGACAGAGCGGGCGCACCCCGAATGGGTCACGGACGCCAAACAGCTTGTGGTGGGTCATTATGGTCAGGGAGTAAGCCCCCTGCAGCCGATGCATGGCATACCTGATCTTGCCAACCCAGTCTTTCTCATGTGAAGACAGAATGAGATTGGCGATAACTTCGGTATCTGTTGAAGTGCGAAATACGTAACCCTGGTCAGCAAGCTCACGGTGCAAATATTCAGCATTGACGATATTGCCGTTATGGGCTACCGCAATAGTATTGGCACCCCGGCCGACAATAATAGGCTGGACATTAGCCGGCCGGTTGGAACCCGTGGTTGAATAGCGATTGTGACCGATGGCAATATTTCCGGTAAGCTGGGATAACGCCTCTTCATCAAAGACATGAGATACCAGACCCATATCGGCATAAACACGTATATGCCGTCCGTCGGTAGCCGCAATACCGGCACTCTCTTGACCGCGGTGCTGCAGGGCAAACAAGCCAAAAAAGGTAAGCCGGGCTACATCCTCATTGGGGGCGTAAACACCAAAAACACCACAGGACTCGTGCAAGCTCACCACTTTAATTATAGTTTATACTAAAGCACCCGTCAACGTGCAGTACCCTGGTGGGAAACATTTCTTTTACCCCTCGACCCATACGATAGCCCAATATGCAGTATTAACAGGATGGCCAGTGCCAGCCAGGGTCCGGGACTGGTGTGGACTTTAAACGCCAAAACTTTGGTCAGCAAACCGAGAGTCAGCGATTCAACTACTCTAAACTCGGTGATACCAAAGCCCGTGATGATAAAGATGACTACCGTAGCCAATAACAGCCAGCGGACTACTGTTTTAATCAGATGACCGGTGGTTGTTTCATTCAAAAAAGCCTTCATCAAGGTCACCGCTGTTGGAATAGCCCCGGCTTTCCCAAAAGCCACGGTAGCTTTCGTCATCGGACAGTTCTATCTCGGTTATCCATTTTATCCACTTATAGCCCCATTTGCTTTCGGCAACGAGTTGAAAAGGGAAACCCCTTTCCGGTGGGATAATAACCTCGTTCATCTTAAAGGCCATGATAATATTATTATCCAGGACGTAATCCAGCGGCATAGAAGTGGTATAGCCATCATAGGCATGGAAGATGACTACCTTGGCATTGTCCAGTGGCCCTGATTTCTCCAGTAAATCTTCAATCAGTACCCCTTCCCAGAGGATGGTCACACTCCACCCCTCAACACAGTCCAGAGTAACCACTTTCTTATAGTGCTGGTGATTATCCAGGACTTCATCATAAGTATAGCTCTGGGGATTGTCCACCAGACCAGTAATTTTTAGCCGATAACTGGCTATATCTACATCCTGAGGGCCTTTTATCGAGTTCTCCCGGAAACTGTTTATCGACGAAAGGTCTTCCCCTTCGTATTCCCTTATCTCCACCGCGGTCAATTCCCCACCTCCTGTTCCACAGGATACACATCCACCTATCAATACCATGGCAAGAGCCACCAGTAGCGTAATAGCGATAGCAGACCTTCTCATAGAATACCACCCCCCGGCAAAAAGCTCGAGACATTTTTATAGCCTCCTCACTATTTTAGAGCCGTGGTGTGTTGCTGTCTACGACTTTAGTCACAAAGGAGAAAGGACTGGACACAAAAGGTTAACGCTGGCACTGCGCCTTCAGCCAGTTAATCACTAACGCCATGGCCCGTTCATCAAGCCGCAGTCGGTGCCCGGCACCGTCAATGATGGCCAGTTCCCTGGGTTCACCGGCTTTCTGGTAGAGCATATAAGCCTGGCTCACATCCACCACCTCATCCTTATCGCCGTGTACCAGCAGAAGCGGCCTAGGGGCAATATCGGCGACATAATCTATGGGGCTGACCCGCCGGAATCCTTCGAGCCATTCGGCAATAGAGTGGGGGAAGTCTTTATCTCTGATTATGCCGATGCTGCGAAAGCGCTCGATAAACGAGCCTATATCACCGGTGAGCAGGTCAAACCGGGCCGGGCAGGCACAGGTAGCAACAGAAGATACCCGTTTGTCCTGTGCCGCAACACACACCGAAACAGCGGCGCCACCGCTGAAACCAAGCAGGGCCAGGTGAGACCGGTCCACCTCAGGCAGATTCCAGAGAAAGTCGATTACCGCCTCCAAGTCAGCCAGCCACCCCCGCATATCGAAATTGCCACCGCTGGTGCCGGTACCCCGGAAGTTAAAGATAAAAACGGCCAGTCCTTCACGGCAAATCCGTTCTGCCAGCAGCGGGTAACCACGTTCTGCCGGGTCGGGGATACGGGCTGGAATACCATGGCAGATAGCAACAACCGGATACGGCGCCTGGCCTCCGGGCAGGTAAAGCTGACCCGTAATTTTCAGCCCGTCTAAATCCAGAGTGACGTCTCGCGTTATCATTATGCTAACCTAAGTAAAACAAAGAACTCCCGGTTGCCGGCAGCCCCGGTCACCGGCGAGGCCACCAGCCCCCCCAGCCACAGGCCGCGCTCTATCGCCCAGGCCAGAAACCGTCCCAGTACCCGCGCCTGTGTCTGGGGATTCTTGACCACCCCCTTTTTACCTACCTCCCACCGCTTTGCCTCAAACTGCGGCTTAACGAGAACCAGCAACTTGCCGCCCCTATCAAGCAGGTCAGCCACCGCCGGTATCACCTTCGTCAACGAAATGAAAGAAAGGTCAAGCGTAGCCAAGGCTACCTTCTCCGGCAGACCAACTGGATAGCGGGCATTCACTCTCTCCATGACCACTACCCGGGGGTCCTGGCGCAGCCGATAATCCAACTGCCCATAACCGACATCAATAGCGTATACCCGGCTCGCCCCCCGCTTGAGCAGGCAATCGGTAAATCCGCCAGTTGACGCCCCGATATCGGCCACCACCATACCGGAAACATCCAGCCGGAACTGCTCCAGTGCATGGTCAAGTTTGAGCCCACCACGACCAACAAAAGGGGGCGGCTCAGCTATAGTAACTACCGCCCCCTCATCTACCATATTCCCCGGCTTGATATTGGCTTTTCCATCCACCACCACCTTACCCGCCATAATCAGCGCCTGAGCCTTGGCCCGGCTCTCCACCAACCCCCTGGCCACCATCAAGCCATCGATTCGCCGCCTGGTCATCAACGCTCTCTGTTAACAGCAAGATCTAACGCTGGCGCACTCCCACCGAGTACCCCTTCTTCTCCAGCTCGGCTATCACCGGTCCCACATCCTCAGTATCAACATGAACGCATACATCCCTTACGGTTGCCTCTGGCAAGTTTTCAATGTGAAGGGTCACGATTTTCAAGCCGAGCCGGTTTATGGTAGTGATGACATCTTCCAGCACCTTACTCTCACCGCCGCCAACTACTTCAATGCGGCTGCCCGGTATGCCCAGCCCGAGAATAGGGTTGACGATCTTATAGAAGAAATCATTAGTGGTGACCATACCTATCACCTGGCTACCCTCAACCACTATTAAAGAGCCTATCTTATGCCCCTGGGCCAGTGCCAGCGCTTCCTCGGCACTCATATCGGGCGGCACGGTGACCACATCCCGCTCCATAATCTCTTTCACCGAGGTCTTGTCCAGAAGGTAGCTCAATTCCCAGACAGAGAGCGAAGTAGCCTTGGATGGAGACACACTCTCCAGCCGCCGCTCCGTGACGATGCCGACCAGCTTGCCCTTGTCCTCCACAGGTAGGCGGCGGAACCGGTGGGCCTGCATAATCCTCTTGGCATCAGCGATACTGGTATTACTGGGGATAGTAACCACATTGCTGGCCATGATATCACGTACTTTCATCTAACACCCCCGATCTGAAATATTCCCGGTTAGGAATCATCCATAAATATGGAAACACGAAGGCCGCCATTTGGCCAGCCCGGGACTGGCCTCTCCTGGCCGGTATTATTAAGGATTATAGCACTGTTAACATGAAAAGCAAACTAACGTCCTACGCCCCCTGGTCTATCCCTGCTCTTTTCTTATCCTCTCGGCCTCCTTCTCTATGGCGACTCTGTCCGATTTCCCCCCGAATACGAAAACCCCCAAGAAATGGAAAAGTAAGCCAATGCCCCAGCCGCCTAGTGGAAAGATAAACCAGGGAAAACCTCGGCCAGCCGCAAATGCCCAGATAAGCACCAGCATTATATTGACGACAATGTATACGGTAAGATGGATAAAGAAGCCCTTCTTTTCCTCGACCCGCTTCTTTGCCTCTTCATAGATCTGCTCTTCGGACATACGTGTTGTCATTTAAAGACCTCCTTTTCGGCAAATAATAACCTGTGGTTCAAAAAACGGCCATGCGTTATTTTATAACTAATGCGGCAAAAACACTATACTAAATCAAAAAAGAATATTATGAGTAAGGCCATGCCAGTTTGCCATTGCTTTCTGCAGTAACACTGGTGTAAAATCACAAAACAGCACTACCAATAGCTCATTCCAAGCACAAGGCCTGCCCCATTATTACCTTTGTCTCCAGCTACGGGATAAATGGAAGACGATAAAAAGTAAAGGGGGAAGAATCCAATGACCTCCACACTTGAGGGAATCAAGGTCGTTGAGATAGCCGGGGCAGCGGCAGTACCGATGGCCGGCCGTCTCCTGGCTGACTGGGGAGCTGATGTAGTCCGTATTGAGCATCCAGCAACAGGCGACGCCATGCGCCATGTCCAGGCTTCCGCGGCCTTAGCCGGTACCATGGGCGGCGGGGCCGCTACCATTGCTTTGTCCGACATCCCCTACGAGGCGCTGAACTATCAACGGGGCAAGCGGAGCCTGACCATTGACCTGTCCCAGGAACGCGGCCAGGCAATTATACACAAACTGTTAGAAAAGTCAGATGTTTTACTGTCCAATATGAGACCGTACGAGATGGAGAAGTGGCATTTGGAATACGAAACCCTGAGCCAGCTGAACCCCCGACTTATTTGTGCCTCAATGAACGGTTACGGCCAAAAGGGGGCTGATAGAAATGCTCCAGGTTACGATATTATTGCGGCTTGGGCGAGGACCGGGGCGCAAGACCTGCTACAGGCAACCGGTTTTCGGCCGGCATTTATAGACAACATGGGCGGGATGTCTTTAGCCTGTGGAATAATGACGGCCTTGTTCATACGTGAGAGGACCGGTAGAGGGCAAGAGGTGAGCCTGTCTCTATTCCAGACCGGCGTTTTCCAGATCTCTTACGACGTCGCCGGCGCCCTTGTTACCGGGAAAAATTTCGACGAGTGGGGGGCACGTTCCAGGGAAGAACTGCCTAATGCGCTGGCACTACCTTATCAGACAAAGGACGGGAGGACCCTGCGCCTTTGCCTGCTACAGCCAGATCCTTACTGGTCAAAGTTCTGCCGGGGTATAGGACGGGAAGACCTGGAACATGACCCCAGATTTACCTCGTTCGCGCCCAGGATAGAAAATCACGTTGCCTTGTTACATATCCTGGACAAGGTCTTTCTGAGCAAGACGCTGGATGAGTGGCGGCCTCGTCTCAACGAAGCTGGCATTCCCTGGTCTCCTGTCCAGACTCTACAAGAGCTAATCAACGACCCCCAGGCCAGGGCCAACGACTTCTTTATCCCCCTCGACCACCCCACCTACGGCCACATCGAGGTAGTGGCCAACCCGATCAAGATGAGCCAGACCCCGGTAACCGTGAAGCCAGCCCCGGAGTTTGGTCAGCACACTGAAGAGGTCCTATTAGAACACGGCTACACCTGGGATGATATTGAACAGTTTAAACAGGAAAAAGTAATAGCCTGATGAGATTCCTGATAGAGGTATTCATTTAGTGCCGATTGAGGCCGATTATCAGTTTATTAGAGATTTACTCAGGGAACCAATATTAAGGAAGGGGTGATGACCTGAAGAAAAAGACCGGCTAATTAAAGGCTTGCCTTAACGCTTTAACAGGAGGCGGTAATGCCAGTGGAACTGACTTATGACAATATCCTGAAGTGGATGAAGGAGTACTTTCAAGCTTATAACGCCTATGCCCAGAATCCCGATACGGTGGCACGCATGTGCGACTACTTTGCCCCTGATTTAGAATTCTTCCCATACACCGCGCAGTTAGAGCACATTCACACTACTAACCGTGACGATTTCTTGCGCGTCTTGACAGGGCACCCTCCTGGTTACGAGGCATTTACTGTTGAAGACCTTGTGATTGATGAGAGACAAAAATGCGTTGTCGCGCTGCTCAAGGCAGAGATTTTCGACAGCAAGACGGATGAGCTACTATTAGCGAAAAGGTATCTGGTGCACTATCGGCTCGTGCTAGACGAGAACGATACCATCAAGATCCAAAAGATTCTGTTCTTCTGGGAGGTGCTGCCGCCTGGAGTACTGGACGTCCGGGACCTGTTCGAAGGGGTCCGCAAATGACAGTTTAAATTTTCCCACCTTCGCTGACGACATACAAGCAGACCTCAAGGTCAGCAGCTCACTAAAAGGGTAGAAATAGAGAGTGAACAGATATGAAGATTACGGTGAAGTCCATCTTTGAACCAAACGAAACAGAGCTAGACACCCAAAGCACCACATTGGGTACTCTGCTGGATGAACTTTCCCATAATCAGAGGATGATGACGGACCAGTTCTTTGATAGTGAGTTGAGAGAACTATACTCCGATTGTGAAGTGATGGTTAATGGACAGGCTATGACCGACGGCCTGGATACTAAGTTGAAGGATGGCGACAGGGTTGAAATATACCTGATTATGCAAGGCGGCGGCTAAAACTTCGACGATACTCTGTGCCCCCATAGCCTCCTGCCCCCCATAAACCATACCACTTTGTTTAGTTTCATCGGCATAATTACTGGCATCATAGCCACACGAGCGGCGCAATAAAGAAGGCGCCCGATAAATTACCGGACGCCTATTTCTTGAATCTACTAAATTTATTACCACTGTACAAACATGGGCATGATTACATGGGTGTAGTTATCCATACCTACCGGCCTGATGACCCCCGGACTGGACGGATTGGTCGTCTCCAGGGCGACCTGTTCTTCATGCAGGACACCGAGCACATCGGTCAGATACTTGCCATTGAAGGCTATCTTGGCCTCATCCCCTTCAACTATGGCATCAATCTCACCAACATCATCACCAATCTCTTCAGAACGGGCCGACACCGTCATCTTGCCCGGGGCTGGCTCACCACCCGGAGACATCACCAAGCGGACAATACCACTGCCATCCCGGGCAAATATTGCGGCCGTCCTGGTTGCCCTTAAAAATTCGGCAACGCTGACCACGGCCCTGCTGTTAAAGCTCTGAGGGATAAGCTGGGCATAATTGGGGAATGAGCCCTGAACAAGCTGAGATACCAGTTCCGTCTTCTTCAGCCGGAATAGAATCTGGCTCTTGTTGGGATTTATGGTTATCTCCACCGGTTCCTCCTGGTCAGCCATGAGCCGGTTCAACTCGGTAAGGGTCCTGGCCGGAATAATGACCTCCGTCCTCTGGCTAACAGAGACAGCAGTGGGTAACTTGTAAACTGCCAACCTGAAGCCATCAGCCGCCGCCAGGGTCAGCTCATCCCCATCAAACTCGGCCTTAACACCGGTGAGCACGGGACGAGACTCCTCGGTCGCCGCCGCGAATACCACCCGGCTAATCCCCTGACGTAAAGCTTCTACCTCTACCCTAGTGGCCAGACCATCTTCAACCCTGGGTATCGGGGGGAAGTCTTTGGCATCTACCCCGCTTATTCGCGCTTCAAAACGGGCACATTTGATATTTAGTGTCTTAGTCCGGGGGGAAAGACTAAGATCGACGGTCTCCGGTTTTTTCTCTCCCTTTTTGTCAACCTTCTCACTGGGTAAAGAGCTTATGAATTCGGTAAGAAGTCTGGCCGGGACGGTAATCGCCCCCTCTTCCTCTACTTTGGTGCCGATCCAATGGCTGATAGCCACCTCAAGGTTGGTGGCCACCAGTTTAAGTCGGGCCTCGTCGGTGGCCAGGAGGACATTATTGGTTATCGGCAGGGTTGTCCTGGTAGCCACCGCCCTGCCCACCACGGCCAAGCCCCGGTTCAAGTTCTCCTGAATACATGACAGCTTCATGATACACCCCCAGAGTTACAGTGTGTTGGTGTAGTATACACCAATAATCGATTCTACTCAAGAGCTTTAAACGCCGCCCTCGCTCGGTTACGGTAATTCAGCGATATATCATCGGCACCGCAAGCTACTCCAGATTTATGGTGCCACTCTTGCCGCCGCTTTTTTTAATCAGACGGATGTTGCCGATCCTCATACCACGGTCCACCGCCTTACACATATCATAAACCGTAAGGGCGGCAATCGCGGTAGCCGTCAGCGCTTCCATCTCCACCCCGGTCTTGCCGTTACTCTTCACCGTGGCATTAATCTCTACGGCACTATTCTCTTCGTCCAGACTCAAATCAACCTTAATATCGCCAATCAGCAGCGGGTGACAGAGCGGTATTAGAGCCGGAGTCTGCTTGGCCGCCATGACGCCGGCCAACTGGGCTACCGTCAGCACATCCCCCTTGGTCATCGAACCCGTCTTCAACCGCTCAAGAGTGGACGGCTTCATGGTAACTGTACCCCTGGCGACTGCCTCACGCACGGTATCCGGTTTGCCGGTGATATCCACCATCCGGGGGCCACCAGATTCATCTACATGCGTCAGCTCACTCACCGCTAGCCCCCTACCTGGGAAAACGGCCTACCTTGAAGCCGGTAGCCATTAGACAGCTGATGGCCCCTCGGCTTACGGGCAACCGCCTCCTTAATCAGTTCCTTCAGCCCATTCAGCGAAATGCCATCGCGGAGGGGCTGCCTCAGGTCTATCTCATCCTCAGCTAACAGGCAGGGACGCAGCTTGCCGTCAGCAGTAAGCCGCAGCCGATTACATTGGAAGCAGAAATGCTCACTCACCGGGGTTATGAAGCCGATAGTACCACTGGCCTGCGGGAAGCGGAAATACCGGGCGGGGCCATTGCCGACAGCAGGCAGACACGACTCCAGTACCCCCATCGATTCCAGACGTTTTCTCACCTCACTAACCGGGACGGTCGGTGGTACCACCACACCACCGGTAACAACCGGCATATACTCGATGAAGCGCACATGCCAGCCATCGTCAATAGTCCTGGCGGCGAAATCAAGGACTTCATCATCATTAATGCCAGCCATTACCACCATGTTAATCTTGACCGGCTCAAGCCCGACGGACCGGGCAACCTCGATACCTTCCAGCACATCAGCCAGACTTCTACCCCGGGTGATGAACTCAAATCTATCGGGGTTTAGCGTATCCAGGCTGATATTGACCCGCTTAAGCCCGGCCGACTTCAACTCGGCGGCGCAACCGCCCAGCATGGTACCATTGGTGGTCAGGGAAATGTCATCTATGCTGTCTATCTGCGCCAGCATAGCCACCAGACGGGGCAAATCCAACCTCACCAGCGGTTCACCGCCGGTAATCCGCACCTTGTTTATCCCCATCTGGGCAGCTGCCTGTACCACGATATTTATTTCTTCATAGGTCAGGATATCCTGGTGCTGCATGAGTTTGACGCCATTTTCCGGCATGCAGTATATGCAGCGCAGATTACAACGGTCAGTTACCGAGATACGCAGATAATTTATAGGACGCTGGAAGGAATCAGAAAGTCCGGTCATTCATTTTCCTCTTTGCTATCGCCAATCTATATTATTATAGCCCATTTTTATACCGTCTGTCGCCTAACCGGTCCAGCACCTGATATGCCTGCCGGGCCGCCCGTCCACGGTGGCTTATCCGGTTCTTGGTAGCCAGAGGCAGCTCGGCCATCGTCCTGCCCAGCTCCGGCAGATAAAATATCGGGTCATAGCCAAATCCCTGTTCGCCCCTCGGCTCAAAGGTTATGTACCCAGGGCACTCCCCGGAGCAGAGCTCCACCTCACCAGCCGGGGTGGCCACAGCAATCACGCAGCGGAAACGGGCGGAACGCTCCGACCAGGGTACATCCCCGAGGCGTGATAGCAGGTAGGCAATCCGCTCATTATCCGAGGCACCTTCACCCGCGTAACGGGCCGATAGCGGTCCCGGCTCACCACCGAGGGCATCTACCTCAAGCCCGGAATCGTCGGCCAGGGTAAGCAACTGGCTCCGCTCAGCACAAATTCTGGCCTTCAGCTCGGCATTTTCCTCCAGGCTTTTCCCATCCTCACTGACCTGACCGATTGCTACCTCGGCCAGAGTAACCAGTTCATAGGGCAAGCCCTGTAGCAACATCTGGTACTCACGCAACTTGCCCTGATTATTCGTCGCCAGGAGAAGCTTGGTCATACTATTGTTTTTTATTCCAGTTCTTCAAATCTGCCCGCCAGTTTCTGCATTACCTCCGGCATGGTGGTATATTCCATCTCGTCCAAGGGCAGGCGGTGCGGCTCAAAAGGACCGTGGCGGCGCATCAAGTCGGCCATCTCATTGGCCTGGTGACGGGCCAGATTAAATGACTTATCGGCAAACATATCACGGGGGCCCACAAAATGGCCATTGGCCAGTTGAAAGCCCAGCCCTATCACCCGAGGAGGACCGTCAAAACGGGACGGGGTGCTATCGGCGACCGACACCGGCATAAGCGGCCCCATGTGTGAGCCCCGCATCCATCCCTCAACCAAAATCGGCGAGGCAAAAGGCTCCAGTATCTCGCCGACCGCCGGGAACTGTCCCTGGCCCCGCACGATGCATACCGGGTCATCCTTGCCAATATAGCGGCCGGCCATCAGGGACAGACGCTGCGTGGAAGATACGGCCGCTATATCGCCGCTCTCACGATGATAAATGGCCTTTACTGCATATCTCCCCGGCGCCCCCATGAAGACCAGCATATCATAGATTTCTTCTGGCGAATTCAAGGTTATCTTTCGATGCTCTTTAACATCGTGAATCTCAAAGGCAAAACCACCGTGCATGGTGGGTGCTATCACCAGCCCGATGGTATTAAACGGGTCGGCAAACATCTTGTATAGCGGCATGTTCCAGGCCCCGGCCGCGGTCTTATCGGCCATGAAAATAACCACCGGCTCGGCAGGGCGCTCCTCAAGCTCCATCTCGGCCACCCCCGGCCCCATCCCCCGCACATTACCGGAAAAAGCATCAGCCAGCAAGTCCTGGCCGGCGCCGTAGAGTTTTAGAGTTTTCGCCACCTCGGTGCCAGCCAGAAAAGTATCCCAAGTCAGCTTGTGGATTTCGTCATTATCCACCCCTCGCTGATGGGTCATAATCAACTGCAAGTCATCGCCACACTTGGTGACGTGATAATCAATCAACAACCCGTCCTTCTTAGCCTTGGCCATGTACTCGCCGGCCTTTTTCAGAACTTCAGGGTGTGATTCGGAATGGCCAACATAGCCGCCGATATCCGCCTTTATTACACTCAATGTTAATTTCATCAGTACCTCACTTTCTATTCTATCATATTTAGAAGGTATCCCATTCAATTTGCTGCGTGGACAGTTTAGCAACCTTACCCAGCGCTGTCAAGCGAACCGACACCCCATCTAAAGCGGGCCAGCCGGCAATTAAAGGGCCAATCTTTGCTAAGGCCCGTTACAGGTGATATAATCTCACTAAATCGAGCAAAGCGACGGTGATATAGACGAGGGATGCCCAAGAAGAAGCTCATCGGGGTTATTGGTAGCGGGACATGCTCCGAAGCGGAGGCAAAGACGGCGGAGGAGGTAGGACGCCGGCTGGCCAGGCAGGGAGCTATCCTGGTCTGCGGGGGTCTCGGCGGCGTCATGGAGGCAGCCTGCCGGGGCGCCAGCAGCGAGGGTGGCGTTGCGATAGGCATACTGCCCGGAGAGGATCGACAGTCCGCCAACCCCTATGTACAGATCCCGATAGTTACCGGCCTGGGCTACGCCCGTAATGTTGTGGTCGTCAAATCAGCCCAGGCAATTATCGCCATTAGCGGCAGCTATGGCACCCTATCGGAGATAGCTTATGCCCTGCAAAATGACATCCCGGTTATCGGTCTGAATACCTGGTCGCTGTCTAAAAACGGCCAGGTCGACCAATCAATCATCCCGGCCCGAAGTGCCGCCGAGGCCGTGGATATGGCGCTGAGTCTGGCAACAGGCTGATGCCCACTAGCCGGCGAGGTAGAAATGGCCAATATTAGCAGTGCCAGAGCGAGAGAAATCCTAGACTCCCGTGGCAACCCGACTCTCGAGGTCGAGGTCAGGCTGGCCGATGGCACGATAGGCCGGGCAGCAGTGCCCTCCGGTGCCAGCACCGGCCAGCACGAGGCGGTGGAACTGCGGGATGGCGACCAGTCCCGGTACAACGGCCGGGGCGTTTTAAGGGCGGTAGCCAACGTCAATCAGGACATTGCCGCCGCTATAACCGGTATGCCGGCAACAGACCAGGCCGCCATTGACGACAAGCTCATCAAGCTCGATAATACCGCCAATAAATCGCGCCTCGGGGCCAATGCCATCCTAGGGGCATCGCTGGCAGTGGCCTATGCCGCCGCCAGCTCGCGGGGCATACCGCTATACCGATACCTCAGCGCCGACGCCGCTCTGCTACCGGTACCGCTGCTGAATATCCTCAACGGAGGCCGACATGCCGCCGACTCCACCGACTTCCAAGAGTTCATGGTAGTGCCGGCCGGGGCCAGCAGCTTCCATCATGCCCTGCAAATGGGCAGCGAGATATACCACTCTCTCAAAAAGGTGCTTGCCGACCGGGGACTGAATACCAATGTCGGCGACGAAGGTGGCTTCGCCCCCACGTTACCATCAAACAAGCATGCCCTAGAGGCAGTGCTCTCGGCCATCGAGCAGGCAGGCTACCAACCCGGTAAGAACTGCTTTATCGCCCTCGACCCGGCCGCCAGCGAATTCTACCAGGATGGTAAGTATGTCCTTTCCCGGGAAGGTAGCACCTTAAGCAGCGAAGCAATGGCCGACTATTACACCAGATGGGCGGCGGACTACCCCATCATCAGCATTGAGGACGGCATGGCCGAGGACGACTGGAGCGGCTGGCAACTCCTCACGGAAAGGTTGGGCAACAAAGTCCAACTGGTCGGCGATGACCTCTACGTCACCAATGTGGACCGGCTCAGCCGTGGCATCGGCCTCAAAGCCTCCAACTCCATCCTGATTAAACCCAACCAGATCGGCACCCTTACGGAAACGATAGCCGCTGTCCGGATGGCTCAGCAGGCAGGGTGGACGGCCATAATCAGTCACCGTTCTGGAGAGACGGAGGACACCACCATCGCCGACCTAGCGGTCGGTCTCAACACCGGCCAGATAAAGGCCGGCGCGCCATGTCGCTCGGAACGCAACGCCAAATACAACCGCCTCCTGAAAATTGAGGACGAACTAGGGCAGAATGCCCGATTCGCAGGCATAACCGCCTTCAAATACGTCAAGAAATGAGGCAGGATGAAAGAGGTCATACCAGGGATTTACCATCTGCCACTGCCACTCCCCGACCAGTTCCTCGGTCATATCAACACCTATCTCGTTCGGGGAGATGGCCAGTGCCTGCTGATCGATACCGGCTGGGATACTCCCGAGGCTTTCAACTCTCTGCAAGAGCAGCTGGCAGAGACCGGCGTTAAACTTGAGGACATTGCCCAGATTATCGTCACCCATATCCATCCCGACCACTACGGTCTGGCCGGCCGGCTCAAGCAACTTTCCGGGGCCAAGATTATGGCCCACCATCTGGAGAAAGACCTTATTGAGTCAAGATATATCAACATGGCGGGCCTACTGGCCCAACTGGAACAATGGCTGCGTATTAACGGGGTACCGGCCCACGAGCTGTTCCAACTGCAGACGGCATCATTAGACTTAACCAAGTTGGTCACTCCAATCACACCCGACATCGACCTGTACGGCGGCGAAACGATAACCGTCGGTACCTTCAGTCTCCGGGTACTGTGGGCACCCGGCCACTCCCCCGGTCAGATATGCCTCCACGAACCCGGACAGAAGCTGCTGTTTTCCGGAGACCATATCCTGGCTGATATCACCCCCAATATCGGACTGAACCCCCAATCAAGCCCCGACCCCCTCCATGACTACCTGAACTCACTGAGTACCATGAAGAAACTGGATGCAGCACTGATTCTGCCCGGACATGGCCAACCTTTTACCGGCCTTGATACCCGGATTGAGGAACTCTTTCATCACCACGAGGAGAGATGCTCGGAAATCCTGAGGGCATTGAACGCTACCCCGAAAACCGCCTACCAGGTAGCGACCATGATAACCTGGATGCCAGAAATGGGCGGCGCTAAATTAAGCAAACTGGAATCCTGGGATAGAAGGATCGCCGTAATGGAAACACTGGCCCATCTGGAAGCCATGAAAAACGACGGCAGACTAGACAAAATCACCAAAGGCGATATTATATATTACCAGCCGAAATAAGAAATGGATGAGCAAAGTAGGCCCGGCATAAGGCATATCAGAAGGTGGACCTGTCATAAGCTCGAGTGCTTTACAGACTACGTGGCCGCCTATAGCAAGAGCCTGGCCGACGACTCCTACTACCTGGAACTCTATGCCGGCTGCGGTCAGTACTCATGTAACGCCGCCGACTGCACCATCGACGACTCGGCAATCCGGGCTTTAAAAGAGAGGTTCGCCCGGTACTTATTCGTCGTCGAAACTGACCAGGACGCAAAACGTCTGCGAGAGACAGCGGCTACGCGGAACGGCAAAAACCTGGAGATAATAACCGGCAACTGTAACAGTGCCGCCATTATCCGCCGCATCCTCGACCATATACCGCGTTCGGCATCCAGCTTCGCCTTCATCGACCCGCCCGGCTACCGCCGGCTGCGCTGGAAGACCATCGAGCGTCTAGCCAGGCACGGTACGGACTGGAAAGGTAAGAAGATGGACCTGCTCATCGTCTTTCCCATGGAGATGGCCCTGCTGCGCAACCTGACCCGCCCGGAATGCGAAGCCTCCATAAACCGACTCTACGGAAGCCGTAGGTGGCAGGATATAAGGCAGGAAAAGCTGACGGGCACTATAGCGCCCGACAAGGTCCGGCAACGACTGGTGGTACTGTTCCGGGATGGTCTGAGGGGCCTGGGCTACCGGTATGCCACCGACTTCAAGCCGGTCTCATTCTCCCGGACCCCCTTCTACCATCTCATCTGGGCTAGCGACCGGGACAGCGGCACCGGTATCCTTGAAGAAACCTGGGGCAAGCCGCGCTATTTACCCTGCGAGCTGCTTTACCAGCCAAGAACCGACTCGAAAAATGTATAATATAATACAAAACGTTAAGGAGGACCAAAATGGCAACCAGGATCGGTATTAACGGTTTCGGGCGGATAGGCCGACTGACCTTGAGAACAATCTACCAGCGTCAGGCCGCCAAACTCCAGATTGTCGCCGTTAACGACCTCACCGATACCCAGACCAACGCGCATCTGTTGAAATGGGACAGCACCTACGGTCCTTATCCGGGCACGGTAAAAGCCGCCGGGGATGCGCTGCTCGTTGACGGCAGCGAGGTAAAGGTGCTATCAGAGCGCGACCCGGCCAAAATCCCCTGGCGGGACTACGGGGTAGACATCGTGATTGAGTCAACCGGGCTGTTTACCGATGCCACCAAAGCGGCGGCCCACCTCCAGGGCGGTGCCAGGAAGGTGATCATTTCGGCCCCGGCCCGCAATGAAGATATAACTGTCGTCCTCGGCGTCAACGAAGATAACTACCGGCCGGACAAGCATAATATCATCTCCAACGCCTCATGCACTACCAACTGCATCGCCCCGGCGGTAAAAGTCCTCAATGATAACTTCGGGGTAAGCCGGGGTCTAATGACCACGGTCCACGCTTACACCAACGACCAGAGAATACTGGACACTGTCCACAAAGACCTGCGACGGTCGAGGTCGGCAGCCCTGAGCATCATCCCCACCACCACTGGCGCCGCCAGGCTGGTCGGCGAGATTATCCCGGACCTCAAAGGCAAGGTCCACGGCCTGGCGCTGCGGGTACCAACACCCACCGGCTCCATCGTTGACTTTGTCGCCGACCTTGAAAAAGAGGTTACCGTCGACCAGGTCAACCAGGCCTTCCAGGCAGCGGCCGAAGGCCCGCTCAAGGGAATACTAGAATACTGCACGGAGCCGCTGGTCAGCGCTGACTTCAAGGGTAATCCCGCCAGCTCCATTTTTGACGCCCCCAGCACCATGGTAATCGAGGGCAGTATGGTCAAGGTACTGGCCTGGTACGACAACGAGTGGGGCTACAGCTGCCGCCTGGCCGACCTCGCCGCCTATATCACGGAAAAGGGATTATAGCCGAGTAATGTACTATTTTGCCTACGGCTCGAATCTTAACAAGAAGCAAATGCGGGAGCGCTGTCCCGACAGCAAGCCTGTGTTCCGGGCCACCCTGCCCAACTACAAACTGATATTTACCGGCTGGAGCCGTCAGTGGCACGGTGGGGTCGCCAGCATCAAGGCCTTCAGGGACGAAAGGGTCATTGGAGCCATATACGAAATCTCAGACGCCGATTTAAGAAAGCTGGACAAACACGAGGGCTATCCCGCCGAGTACAACCGGTTGCCGGTAAGGGTATTTAACGAAGACGGTGATGCCGTAGAGGCAACGACTTATATCAGGGCTAGACCAACCGAAGAAACACGTCCCTCACCGGAGTATCTGGCCGTCCTCCAGCAAGGCTACCGCGACTGGGGGGTGTTGTAAATCATCCCATTAGACTGGGCGCTACTCATCCTTTTCGATATGTGCCAGCCGTTCTTTTATAACGTCCCGTAGCTCCTGGGCACCAAAAGGCTTGGTCATATATCCGTCGGCACCCATGCCCCGGGCATAGTCCTGGTCGAGTTTATCCCCTATGGCAGTAAGCATCACCACCGGTATCTCCTTCGTCCGGTCATCAGATTTCAGGATATGGCAGGCACCAATGCCATCCAGGTTGGGCATCATGATATCCATCAGAATCAGCACCGGCCCCTCTCTTCGGGCGATGTCAATCGCCTCCTCCCCGTCGCTCGCCTCAAGGATATGGTACTCCTCACCCAGGATAAGGTTCACCAGCCGCCTGATATGCTGTTCGTCATCGACAACAAGTATCTTGTTCATTATTGTGCCCACCCTTATACGCTAGTTTATTCTACTCCATCTCACGGCCATTTCTCAATACCCTATCAAGACTGATTACCCCGCGTTACCCGACACCATCCGCCTAAAGCAGCCGTTCCAGTGCCTCTCTGACAATGCTCAAAAGCTCTTCCGGTGTAAACGGCTTCGCCAGGACCGGTTGCCCGCTTTTCTCCAGGAAATACTGCGTGTCACCGCTTATCACGTCGCCGGTGGTAAATATAACCCGCTTCACCAGTTTGGGGTGGTTACCCGTTATGTATTCATTAAGCTGCATGCCATTCATTACCGGCGTCCTGATATCAACCAGTACCAGGTCGTACTCAGTATTTCTTAACATACCTTCGGCAATAGACCCGTTGGTAGCCACTTCCACCTCATAGCCTTGGGGGACCAGGGTCCTGAGGCAGACCCTGGTAATTCCCACCTCATCCTCAACCACCAGGATTCTTCCTTTACTAGCGGCTGTCTTTTCCATTCGTCTCCTCCGTGGTCATCAGCGTTTACACTATCGGTAGTTCGACAACAAAGGTGGCCCCCTTACCCGGTTTACTCTCGGCGATTATCCGGCCGCCATGCTCAGTTATTATGCCATGGCATATGCTTAGACCCAGCCCGGTCCCTTTACCCACCTCCTTGGTGGTAAAGAACGGGTCAAACAGGTGCTCCAAGGCCTCTTCGGCAATCCCAGGGCCATCATCGGTAAAGGAAGCCCTGACAGTATTCCCGGTATTCTCAGTAGCCACTGTCAGGAAACCGCCTTTGTGCTCTTCAATCATAAAGTACTCGGCATTGATAACGATATTGATGAAAACCTGCTGCAACTGAAAATAGTCCGCCATGACTTCGGGCAGGTCTGAGGCTAGGTGTGTCGCCACCTTGATGTTGCTTACCCTTTGCTCGTAAGTGCGTATATCCAGCACCTTTTCAATAATTTCGTTGATATTAACCAGCTTCTTTACCGGCACATGTTTTCGGGCAAAAGCGAGCAGGTTCTTCACCACGTGAGCAGCCCGCTGGGCTTCGTGGCAGACCACCTCCAGGTCCTTCTTGACTTCATCGGTAACCTCACCATTCAGTACTAGTTGGGAGAAACCGATAACGCTAGTCAGCGGATTGTTAAGCTCATGGGCAATACCCGCCGCCAGCTCGCCAATTGAGGCCAATCGGTCAGCAATTACCAGTTGCTGCTGCATTTTTCGGCGTTCGCTGACATCCCGGGCGACATGCACCGAGGCCACAATCTCACCGCTATCACCGAATATCGGCGACGTTGACACTTCCTGATAGATGCCCAGATTCGGCTCGAAGAACTCCCTGGTAACCGGCTGTTTCAACTCCAGTGACCGGGAATGAGGGCAAGCCGGCACGGGTGCTTCTGTCCTGTGCACGACTTCATAACACCTTTTGCCAATCAACTCACCCGGTTTCATTTTGACCGCCGCCGCCAGGGTCTTGTTCACCCTGGTAAACCTGAAGTCCCGGTCAACAATGGAGATTTGCTCCGTGATTGAATCGAAGGTTGTTCGCCACTCCTCGGCGGCCTGCCTGAGCTTTTCTTCAGCCTGTTTGCGCTCGGTTATGTCCATGAAGTTGCCCAGAACAGCACGTTTGCCCCCATAGTTAATAGATGTTACCGTCTCCATAGCCCATATCATCTTACCGCTCTTGAGAGTAACCCGGAATTCATAGGGGTCAAGCCGGTTTCTCTTCAGCATGGCGATCGCACTGCGCTTGACCATTTCCCTGTCCCCATTATGCACAATCGACAGGGAGTCCTTCCCCAACAGTTCTTCCTCGGTATAATCCATGTACTTCTGAAACTGAGGGTTAACTAACCTGAACTTGCCATCCTGAACGATATAAACACCGACCGTTGAGCTGTTGGCCAGGGTATGGTACAGCTCTTCTGCTTGCCGGCGCCCGATATCCAGCCTGGATATCCAGTAGACCGTAAATACACCAACTGCGAGTATAAAGAACAGGTCAATACTGACACCAACCCAGTTCGCCGGAACCGGTGCCGTGCCAAATATCATGGACGGTATGTCAATTACATGGTTGGCAACTATCAGCAAAGCAACTAGTACGAGCGACTCGATACAGATAATAGTAATTCTGTTGGCGACACTCCGCTGCCTTATTTCCAGTTTCATTGCCCAACCCAAATTACGACAGGTGTCCTCCGTTTTACAAGAGTCTTTTTCCCATGCTGCCTGCTGTCTTCAATATGCAATATTTCTTGCCAGTTGTCAAGTACCATCGTATTTTTTATACCAGGTGCTCATTCAGGTAATACCCTTGAGCCGACTCTT
>DUEU01000091.1 GCA_011191985.1 Dehalococcoidia bacterium | reverse complement strand
TCGCCTTGTGTGAAACAAAGCCCTCACCTGAACGCTTGCCCTCAATATTCAGTTGTTCTATTTGAACACCCCCTATTGGCTATCCGATAGTGGGCAAGGCTATCGGCTTCACCTAGTAGTAAGCTACTATCTAGCTGCGCCTCGCTAGCCTAGATGGTGCTTCCACTATATTAGTCTCCGAAATGACTTGAAATCTTAGGTTGCTAACAGTCTTTTTTGTTCCCGTCTCCGCCAATACCAGAGATATTGATGCTCTTTGTTAGTAAGGGATTCACCGCTATTCAGCTTGTTGGCAATCAGTAACAACCTTTGCGGAAAGCCTAACAAAAAGGTTCGGGCATCCACCCAGGCATCAAGGTCAAGGGCTTTGTCATCGGCAATCAGGTTACCTAGTTCGGTTAGATTACCCTCAATGTCCAGTATAGGCTTTGACAGGTATTCCAGCTTGACAGCCTTTGGACATTCGGAATAGAGGTAATCCTCTTTACACTTTCGCCGTTGTGCCTTGCTACAGTGCTTACAGTCCAGACCGCTATTATAGTTGTAGTGGCTAAACCAGTAGTCGGCTACTGTTCGGCTGGCTATCCGATACATCACCGCTTCCGTAAACGGCTTGTGTCCGTTGTTACGCTCTACATCGGCAAGAGTAGCGATTATCGTGTGGAGAATGTCCTCTTTGTCCTCAACCTTCACCCTGTCGGTAAAGCGTGAAGCTACGTTATAGTAAGCTAGCCATTGGCCCTGTAGCTGGTCGTAGCCGTTACTTCGGACTATAGCTTGCCTATTTCGCCCGTTTGCCCTAGACTTGATGTGGCGGGGCTTTGACGTGGCTGTTATACAGCTTGCGGGCTTACCACACCACGGACAAACGCCCTGCCTCTCATTTAAAGTCCAGACACGACGACATTGGCTACAATGACCTTGAAGATTGCCGCTATTGCCGTCCGGTGTTACTGGTGCTGTTATGTTTGGAGTCATGCTCACCCCCTTTCCAAGAGGGTTCACCCCAGAGGGTTCACCCTGAAGGGCAAGCGTTCAGGTCAGAGCCTTATTATTCAGTTGTTAAGGTGCGTTGAATCTATACGAATATCATCCAACAAAAGGAAGTAAAGTTGAATTTCAAAATGTACCTATATTTACATGATTGGCTGCCGTTATTGCACAATACGTGTTGAACGTAAACAGTTAATCAGCCTCCTGAAATGCCGCTGTAGACCGCTTCAACGGCATGAGCCGCTTCACTTTTTATTATTCAGGTACGCTAATTGTGCAGGCGATATTCCCTGAGTGTATTAATACTGGTGCCAGAAAATCCCTTCATCCAAGGCCCTTCCGATTGCATCCGAGTGCTATTTCTGTCGTTATGGATACCTGTTCGGGGAATCACCGGCCCTAAAAGCCAGTCTTAAGCCACTTATAAGGTCAGCGGGGAAGAGGGCAAGGTATCAGTTAGTAAAGCGGGCATAAAGGGACAGGTAACAAACAAAAGGTGGATGGTCAGCGCAAACCGTCTCTTTACCAGAGAAGGCTGCAGGTAGAGGCCTCAGGTTGTCTCAAGGCAATCAGGGAGAACTTCTTGGAAGTCTAGCTCAGGCGGCCGGATTGCTTCCTGATGTAATCGAGGACTTCATTGGCGAGATAGACCCGAATCCTTTGTCCGAGGCGGACGCAGGGGAGGCCTTTCTCTCTTCTTAGGTAGTCGAGTTGTCTTCGGTTTACGCCCAGCAGTTCCATGATGGCTTCCTCGTTCCAGACTTGCTGCTCCAGTAGTATGTTCTGGTCCAATTCCCAGCTCCTTCCGGTATTCAAATATACCGTCCAGTATCTTCCTCTGTATGGGATTAAAGTGCTCGCTGAATTCACCGGCAGCCAGGTATTTCACGATATCCGCTTCAAGTCCCAGACATATAGTCTCCAGCTTCTCGTTCAAGCCGTATCCTTTACCATAGATGTAGAATATCTGGCCGTCCTCTGACCAGTGATTACGCTCCTCTCTATTTCTGCTCACAGGATAAGCCTCCTTGGGTAGAGAGCTCCCTGGGGGTTGGCCCACCCACCCTCGCTGGCGCTCATCCCGGCCGCAGTGAGACGATAGTAACGCCGTGGTGGGCCGGGCGGGTAGTTGTCCTGGAAGGTTGAGGGCTCCTCCCGACCACTGGGTTCTACCCAGCCTAATCTCTGGATCGTTGAGAAATAAGTGACAAAGGAGTGATAGGTGCAGCCGGCCGATTTAAAAGGCAGCCGGGCTAGATAGACCTCAATCAATCTCTGGATGTTGTCGGGATCGATGGCACGCTTCTCACGCCGGGCTTGTTTCTCCTCCCCTCTGGTAGCTCGGTCTATAGCCGTGGTTTCAAGAAGAGCTCTCTTGTAGTAGTGAAAGATGTCACTTTGAGGGGCACCAATATCAGGGTCAACCGCCGGTGAACCATAGGGGGCGTTACCGGCGAGGAATTCACGGATAAACCATCCGCAGCCGAATGGGCGCAGAAAACCTCCCCTCAGCGGTTTCAACAGTTCAACCATTGTCACCCTCTTTATGAGGCCATAATTTTTCGTACCAGTCCCTGAGTTCCTGACCGGCCACTTTGCGGTAGCGCAAAGTGGTGCCGATATTGGCGTGCCCCAGCCACTCCTGGAGCATCCTGACTCCGTCAGTGGAATCATCATGCTGTATGGCCATCACGGAAAAACCGTCCCTTATTTTATGAGGGCTAACGCCGTGTATCTTGCCGGTCTCAGGATTGACCAGATCATGAAGCCCAACACTGGCAGCACATTGCCGTACAATCTGCCAGGCTCTGTGTCGGTTGATGCCAAAAATTACTGTCTTGTCCTCTTTAACCACCGGACCGCCGCGGTCAATATATTCCTTGAGCATCTTCAAGGTATCACTGTCAATAGGCAGCACCCTCTGGCGGCGATGTTCCTGCTGCTTGATTTGAGCCTGCGTGACCTTACTTCCGCACTTTGGGCAGAAGGTATGACTTCTGCCAAGTCTTTGCCCACAACTAGAGCAGGATAGCCTGAGACGGGTTTTCAGATGCTTTATGCTCACAGTTCCCTGGGTGAAATCTACATCGTCCATAGTCAATCCCAGAGCTTCACTGATTCGGCAGCCTAGATGGAAAAGCATGCGAATCAAGATTTTGTCTCGGAGGTTTGACGCCGCCTTTTCCATCATTGCCACTTCGTCATGTTCAACATAAACTTTCATTTTCCCTTTTTACTTTCTCACGAGGTCCCACAGTTCTAGTTTATGCTGTCTTTCACCAATTGGATCTTTCCGTCACCGCTGGGAGGATTACCTTCAGTAGGAGCCTGTGTAGTTGGCTTTTCTTTCTCTGCGTTTGGATTCTCTTCGGCTATATCAAGTAGAATATTAATGGCGCGATTAAGCCTCCAAGTGCTGTCAGAAGCAGCCACGTGGCTTATAGTTACTACTATTCGCGTTTGGCGCTCAGTTTTATCCACTAGCCTGCTTTGTCAAGGTTTCTACGCACCTTCATGTAATCCTAGGTTGAATCCTGCTAAGAGCGGATTACGACTGCGTTGTCCTTTAATTGAAGCTGGACTCCCATCCGATTTTCTTTTAGACTATCATGTAAGGTATAAACAAAATTACGTGTAATTTTGTGCAGGTATCGCGTGGAGGGAACCAGCATGACAAAGACGTTGGACAAGACAGAGGTTGATGTCCGTAGAGTGTTGGATTTGGATCCATTGGACGTGTTTGTTTGTGAGAGCTGCGGGTTCGAGATTCCAGTCGTATCCGAAATGGATAAGAGCAAGATAATCTGTGGTAAATGCAATAGAGTTATGGATGGTTCCAGCTTCTCATCACTTATCCGAAAACAGAATGTATGGGTTAGTGAAAAGGGATTGGAGTTACGCTTTCGAGAACGCGAGCTGCCCCTCTCCAAATGCAACTGTGTAAATAACTATCGAAAGGCAGTCCGCTTCAGGCAGGCGATATTTGATACTTACGAGAAGCAGGGTGAGATTGGACTGGTACAAACGGTCGGGATGTTTGTTGCCTTCTATACCGACCTCGAGGAAGGAGTTTTGAAGTTGCTGGGAAAACATGGTAGTTCTAATAAACAGACCTTCTGGCGGAACAAGTCATATGAGGAGAAGCCTGAAGAGTTCCAGGTCTTCTTATGGAACTGGTTAGACACTATGCAGATTAAAACAGGAGTCGGTCGTCCAGCTAGGACTGATAATCTGATTTTATTCTTGGATGCCGCGGTTCTGATGTTCTGTCCAAATCATTATCTCCATTTCCTGCGAGATGCTCTGATGCTTCGTTCACATGAATATAAGGTACAAGCAAATCGAGCTGCAGCACGTAGGGAGGCATGGGACAAATTCTGGAAAGCCAAGAGGGCTGTTGAAGTAAAGTGTAAACGGCTGTGGCGAACATGGTTCGGGAAAAATCCTAAGCCGCCTCCTGAGAATTGGTGGGAGAGGATAGCTCATAAACAAGGGCTAATGGGCTAATTGCTCCTCCTTTCCATAATGAAAAGGAGATGGCTTGATTGGCTGTCACATCCTTTAAGGTAACCTCCGAGGAGGCTACCTATTTGCACACTTATTAAGTGACTTAATAAAAGCAAGACGAAGAGGCTCTGCATTAGTGAATGGTGTGTTAATTGCATCCAATCCCCCTCCCCTTGATAAGGGGAGAGGGAACGATTTTTCCTTAAAGGGGCTTCGCCCCTTTCAATCCCTGCATAATATTTAATATTTATAGGCAACGCCTTTAAGCATCAGATAGACACTAATTGCTATAACGCCCGGAGTAATCCGAAATCAAGTGGATAAGGGCATGTTCCAGGGATCCATCTTTAGTAAGAAAGAAAAAAGCAACCTCATTATCGGAGATACACACCGGGTAGTCACCACTGACTTTCTCTCTAAGTTCCTCCATCCTGGTATTAAGGTACTGCTGGCGAGGGACGCGAGGGAAATACTGGTAGACCATCAGTATTGAGCCCTCATCCATACGGTCGTAGAGAGCCTTAACCTCACCATACAGGATATGCTTTTCTCCTGACCTCTTTACTTCCAATCCGTTATCGGGGTCGACGAGGACCAGAGATTTCGATAAAAGCTCATCGCCTATCCCGGCAAAGTACTGCCGCCGGCCCTGGTGAGTAAAATAGCGGCTGCCGCCATTATATATTGTCACACTGACCCCGTGCCGTCTAAAGAAGACGTCTATCTCATTAATATCTTTCTTTCCCTCACGGAGACACTCGTCAAGAAAGTCAACCAATTCCATATCATCATTGCCGGCGCTTGCCCGGCTACGGTTAGCACTATCCCCATGACCGCTACCATCCGGTTCGGTAAGCATCGGTAAAAAGGTAAAATGACTGACCAGACCCGCCTTCATTATCGTCATTACCAAGTCGTATTTCCACAGGTCTTTATTATCCCCGAAATACTGGTTCTTCACTACAGTTCTGCTAATGCCTTCTCAAAATCTTTTACTTTTTTCGGTTTCAGTTTTTTATCAAGCTCAATAACGTGCCCTTCTTCTTTCAGACGGACAGACTGGTCTTCCACGCCGCCGGGGTATTTCTCATTAAGCTCCCCTTTGGACTTCAACGTGCGCCAGTACGGGGTAATATCCTGCCTGCCTTCGGCAGCATCCTCAGCGGCTGCCCGAGCCGCTATACCGGCAAAGATGCCGGTGGTTATCGGTCAGCCGATGCTGGCATGGTGCTTGCGAGCAAGGTAAGCCCGCATCTCGTTTATTGTGGTGAGCTTGCCCCGGGGTACCCGTTTCATAATGCCATCAACTTCACGGGGTGCCGGGATAACACAGGTGCCCGTGCCCCATCGCTGGCTCATCTTCTCGTTAATTTCGATGACTTTAGGCAAACCTTGCTCTTCGGCGGTAGTATCCAGCTTCTCACGCCAGCTTTTTCTTGGTTTAGCCATTGAACATCACCTCCCTTGATGTCAATAACTTAACTCTTTACCGTGTATTACCATCCCCGTAATCAAGCACTTCTATACACTGCCTCATAGTCATACCATATTAAAAAATTTCTTTTTGAAGAGTGAACTTTCGTAAAATCATTCGTCTCGATAAAATTATCTAACTCAGGCATCGTAATTATGCCGTAACTATGCTTGAATGACCTGCCCAATCTGGCTAACGGCCTTGAGTAAACAAGGTCGTAGTACATGAAATAGCCTCCCGGCTTCAATACCCGGCGCATCTCTCGTAAAGCATTTAACCAGTAAGATATATGGTGAGTGGTTCCAAATGACAGCACAATATCAAAGTCTCTATCTGGAAACTGTAAATCCGTAGCGTCAGTGGTCAGGAAACGAATGTTATCTGACTCCATGCAACTTTCCTGCGCTAGCTGGATTTGCCCCGGGTCTACGTCAACACCAGTAACGTTCCATGAATATTTTTCAGCAACATGTTTGCATAATTTTCCATTCCCACAGCCTACTTCCAGATAACTCTGATTTTCTTTCATATTCAAAAACTTAAACAATTTATCAGCACGATTAATAATCCGCTCACTATGCCTGGCACTGTTTATAAACCATTTTTCCAATATGACCATCTTCATTTCCGCAACACCCCATAGCTGTTCTTTACCTACTCACCTCGTCCGGATGGGTAATCCGGCCCGTTATGGCGCTGGCCGCAGCCACCGCCGGGTTGGCCAGGTAGACCTCTGAACCGGGGCTACCCATACGGCCGACAAAGTTGCGGTTGGTGGTGGAGATGCAGCGCTCGCCTTCAGCCAGTACTCCCATATAGCCGCCGAGACACGGTCCGCAGGTAGGTGTACTGACGGCCGCCCCAGCCCGGATAAATATCTCTATCAGCCCCTCGTGCAGGGCATCAAGGTAAATCTGCTGAGTGGCCGGGATAATGATGCACCGTACCCTCGGGTGCACTTTCTTCCCCTTGAGCACTTCGGCTGCCAGCCGCAGGTCATCAAGCCGGCCATTGGTACAGCTGCCGACCACTGCTTGGTCAACCTCGATATCGCCCAGCTCGCCAACCGGCCGGGCATTGGCCGGCGAGTGGGGCGCGGCCACCTGAGGTTCAAGACGGGACACATCGTACTCAATAATCCGGGCATAACCGGCATCATCATCGGCCTCGTAGACGGTATACAGACGCGAGGCGCGAGGTTTTATGTAATCCAGTGTCTTATCATCCACCTGGAAGAGACCTGCCTTACCCCCGGCCTCAATGGCCATGTTAGCCATGGTAAACCGCCCGTCCATGGCGAGGGCAGCCACGGCCTCGCCGGAAAATTCCATGGCCGCATAAAGGGCACCGTCAACGCCGACATCACCGATAGTATGCAGAATCAGGTCCTTACCGCCCACCCATCGGGGCAGACTGCCATGATAAACGAACTTAATAGTGGGCGGCATCTTCATCCAGATATCGCCGGTAGCCATGGCGGCGGCGACATCGGTAGACCCCACCCCAGTAGCAAAGGCACCGACAGCACCATAGGTGCAGGTATGAGAGTCGCCGCCGATAACCACGTCCCCCGGCAGCACCAGCCCCTGCTCCGGCAGCAGGGCGTGCTCAATACCCATCTGCCCCACCTCGAAATAGATAACGCCCTGCTCGAGGGCAAACTCCCGCATCAGCTTCGCCTGCTCTGCCGAGGCAATGTCCTTATTGGGCACAAAGTGGTCGGGCACCATAACTATCTTTTTCGGGTCAAAGACACGCTTCACCCCGATACGCTGGAACTCCCTGATGGCAATGGGGGCAGTGATATCGTTGGCCAGAATCAGGTCCACCCTGACATTCACCAGTTCTCCCGGGACCAGCGTTTTCTTATCGCAGTGGGCCGCCAGTATCTTTTCCGCCAGAGTCAATGTAGTTTCCTTTCTCCAGGATATCCCGACTAATGAAAAAAGCCCCGTTAAGGAGAAGGGTTAAAACCTAGCCGGCCCCTTTTCTGGCTGCCAGCAACCGGTTGAGGGCGTTGATATACGCCTTGGCGCTGGCCACAATAATGTCGGTATCGGCACCCCGCCCAGTATAGTTCACCCCCTCGCTCTCAATGCGTATCAGCACTTCACCAATGGCATCGATACCCTCGGTAACCGATTTAACACTGAATTCGGTGAGCTTATTTGGCACCCCGACCAGCCGGTTAATCGCCTTATACACGGCATCCACCGGGCCGGTGCCCAGGGCCGCATCGGCCAGCACCTCACCGCCGGGGGCAACCAGTCTGACCGCCGCCGTGGGAATACCCCTATCCCCGCACGAGACCTGGATGCGGTCGAGATGATAGGTCTCGGACACGGTGCGTTGCTCCTCGGCAACCAAGGACTCGACATCCTTGGCAGTGACTTCCTTCTTTTTGTCGGCCAACTCCTTGAATGCCGAGAAGGCCCGGTTGAGGTCTTCTTCGGGCAGGCTGTAGCCCAACTCCTGCAGCCGCTCCTTGAAGGCATGCCGGCCGCTGAGCTTACCCAGCACCAGGCTGCTCGACGGTATCCCCACCGTCCTGGGGTCCATTATCTCGTAGGTTATGGGCATCTTGATGACGCCGTCCTGATGTATCCCCGACTCGTGGCGGAAGGCGTTGGCGCCGACAATCGCCTTGTTCGGCTGCACCACAAATCCGGTCAGCTCACTCACCAGCCGGCTGGTGCGGTATATCTCGGTGGTGTTAATACCAGTGCTGAGGTGGAAAAGATCGCCACGGGTATTAATCGCCATCACCATTTCCTCAAGCGAGGCGTTACCCGCCCTCTCACCAATACCGTTGATGGTACACTCCACCTGCCTTGCCCCCCGCCGCACCGACTCAAGGCTGTTGGCCACTGCCAGGCCCAGGTCATTGTGGCAGTGAACACTGACAATCGCCCGGCCTATATTGGGAACATTTTTGAATATTCCCTCGATGAGGTCGCCAAACTCTTCGGGAATGGCGTAGCCAACGGTATCCGGGATATTGACCGTAGTGGCCCCGGCATCGATGACCGCCTCCAGTATCCGGTAGAGATACGCCGGCTCAGTGCGGCTAGCATCCATCGGTGAGAACTCAATATCCCCGGTATAGGACTTGGCCCGGGCTACCATCGTCCGGGATGTCTCCAGGACCTCCTCACGACTTTTCTTTAGCTGGTGCATGAGGTGGACATCCGAGGCGGAGAGAAAGACATGGATACGGGGGCTTTCGGCCTCTTCTATCGCCGCCCACGCCCGGTCGATATCATCAGGGTGAGCCCGCGCCAGGCCGCAGATTGCCGACCCGTGCACTTCCCCGGCGATGCGCCTTACCGCTTCAAAATCACCCGGTGAGCTTATGGGAAAGCCGGCTTCGATAACATCGACACCAAGCTTCTCTAGCTGCTGGGCTATCTCCAGCTTTTCCCCTATGTTCAGCATACCACCTGCCGCCTGTTCTCCGTCCCTTAATGTGGTATCAAAAATAATGACTTTGTCCATAATCCCCTCCCTGGGAGAAAATACCTCCTTTTTTAGCAGCCACGATTCTCCCCTCTCCTTCAACGGAGAGGGGTGATAAGGATGAGTTTATTCCTCCCAGCAAGAGTAAATTCGCAATAACGTTTCAACAGGACATTACCTTTCTGTATTAAAGATGCCCAATGTTTATATTGTACCAGACTACAGCCGTCTATTTCCCCTCAAGCCAAGGCATCATCTGGCGCAGTTCCGCGCCCACTTCCTCAATCAGGTGCTCCTTATCCATACGCTTCAGGGCATTGTAGACCGGCCGGCCGGCCTGGTTTTCCAGGATCCACTCCTTGGCAAAAGTGCCGTCCTGAATCTCGGCCAGAATCTGCCCCATTTCCTCCTTGACGGTATCATCAATGACCCGTGGGCCCCGGGTATAGTCGCCATACTCGGCAGTATCACTCACCGAGTAACGCATATAGCTCAGGCCACCCTGATAGATAAGGTCAATGATAAGCTTGAGCTCATGGAGGACCTCAAAGTAGGCTATCTCTGGCTGGTAGCCGGCCTCAACCAGCGTCTCAAAGCCGGCCTTTATCAGCGAGGTGACGCCGCCGCAGAGCACGGTCTGCTCACCAAAGAGGTCGGTCTCGGTCTCCTCGGCAAAGGTGGTTTCAATAACACCGGCCCGGCTGCAGCCGATACCCTTGGCATAGGCGAGGGCAATAGCTTTTGCCTTACCCGAGGCATCCTGCTCCACCGCCACCAGTGCCGGCGGGGCCATCCCCTCGGTAAAGAGCCGCCGGAGCATATGTCCGGGGCACTTGGGGGCTATCATGGTAACATCGACATCGGATGGGGGAATAACCTGCCCGTAATGGATGGTAAAGCCATGGGCATACATGAGCATATTGCCCGCGGTAAGCCCGTCCTCAATATAGCGGTAATAGACGTCTTTCTGCAACTGGTCGGGGACCAGCATGACAATTATGTCGGCCTTCCGGGCAACTTCGGCCGCCCCCATCACTTCAAAGCCGGCCTCTTTGGCGCTATCCCAGCCCGGTGTCCCCTCCGCCTCAGCCACTATTACCTGGCAGCCGCTGTCCCTTAGGTTTTGAGCATGGGCATGCCCCTGGCTACCGTAGCCGACAATGCCCACCACCTTACCGGAAAGCAGATTCAGATCGGCATCCTTGTCATAGTATATCTCGGCCATGGTTCTATCCTCCCTTTTTCAGTCTTAATTAGAGTATTACTCTTTATACCCTACACCGCCATCCCTTAGCCAACAGAGGAACAAAGGTATCGACGGCAAGGAAGCCCAGGAAATAAATTATGAAGGATTATCCACCCCACTCATCAGCTTGTTAATACTGACCCTTACAACAGCCTCAGGATGTTTTCTGTCGGCCAGTCTTCAACGGCGGTTCTTCTGCCAATGTTGAGCTCAATGCGCCACGGGTCATGGCGATACGACCGGTCCGGGCAATCTCTTTGATACCGAAGCCACGTAAAAGACTGTACAGGGAGTCGATTTTATCCTGGTCACCGGTAACCTCAATGGTTACCGAATCACCGGCAACATCTACTATATTCGCCCGGAAGATGTCTACGATCTGCAAAATCTCGCTCCGGGTGGCCGAGGTGGCCTTAACCTTAATCAGCGCCAGCTCACGGGTGACGATGTCATCGCCGGTAATATCGGATACCTTGACGACATCAATTACCTTATCCAGCTGTTTTCTAACCTGCTCTACCTGGGTCGTCGCCCCGTCAACAACTATGGTCACCCGCGATAAATGGGGCAGTTCGCTGTGCCCGACGGCGATACTCTCAATGTTGAAGCCACGCCTGCGGAAAAGGCTCGCCATACGGTTAAGCACCCCAGGTCTATCTTCCACCAGGGCAACCAGGGTATGCTTGGTCGCTGCCATACTGCCACCTCTCTTCTAGATATTGCTAACTCGAAGCTTGGCCGAATCAGACCTTACCATCGCCTCCTGCCTGGGTGCCTCGAGGACTTCGGCCAAATCCGCCCCCGGCGGTACCATGGGATAAACGTTCTCCTCTGGCTCAACCTCAAAAGCTATCAGGAACGGACCGTCGTAGGCCATTGCCTGCTCGATAGCCGGTACCACCTCCTCCCGACGCTTAACCCTCAGCGCCGGTATGCCATAGGCCTCCCCAATCTTGACAAAGTCGGGGCAGGCGAGTGGGGTGGCCACGTACCGCTTCTCGTAGAACAACTCCTGCCACTGCCTTACCATTCCCAGATAGCAGTTATTCAGTATGGCTATCTTGACGGCCGTCTTTTCCTGGACCATCGTCGCCAGCTCCTGTACCGTCATCTGAAAACCACCGTCACCGGCAATACACCAGACAATATCGTCAGGCTTGCCTACCTTGGCCCCCAGCGAGGCTGGCAGCTCAAAGCCCATCGTCCCCAGCCCCCCAGATGAGATAAAGCTATTCGGCCGGTCATACCAGTAGTGCTGCGCCGACCACATCTGGTTCTGCCCTACCCCGGTAACGACGGTCGCCTCGCCCCGGGTTACTTCGTATATCTGGCGGATGACATACTGGGGCAGGAGCCCATCACAGTCCCTGATATCAATTGACGGGTGCTCCCGCCGCCAATGGTCAAGCTGCTGTAACCAGTCGATATGTTCTGCCGCCGGAACCTCCTTGTTTAGCTCCTGAAGGACTACCTTAACATCGCCGACTATGGGTACGTCAACGCGCACGTTTTTGCCTATCTCCGCAGGGTCAATATCAATATGGACCACCTTGGCATGGGGGGCAAAGCCGCTGACCCGGGCCGTGGCCCGGTCATCAAACCTCATCCCGATGGCAACGATAACATCGGCATCGGTAACCGCCATATTGGCGTAAGCCATGCCATGCATCCCCAGCCAGCCATAGCTCAAGACATGGCTCTCCGGAAAACTGCTGATGCCCAGCAGTGTGGTTATCACCGGTATCTGGGCTGTCTCCGCCAGCTTTTTTAACCCATCAAAGGCGCCGGATATGATCACGCCCCGGCCGGCAATAATAACCGGACGCTGGGCCTCATTTATTAACTTGGCCGCTTTCTTTATCTGCGCCGGGTGCCCTTTTAGTGTCGGCCGGTAACCGGGCAGATAAACCCGTCCCGGGTAGTTGAATTCCGCCTGCTCTATCTGGACATCCCGGGGTAGGTCAATAAGCACCGGGCCGGGGCGTCCCGTCCTGGCAAGATAAAAGGCCTCCTTGACGGTCTTAGCTAGCGAGGCGGTATCGGTAACGAGGTAGTTGTGCTTGGTTATGGGCAGGGTTATGCCGGTGATATCTATCTCCTGGAAGGCATCCTTGCCGATAAATGGCCGGGCCACCTGACCGGTTATCGCCACCAGCGGCACCGAATCGAGATAAGCATCAGCAATGCCGGTCACCAGGTTGGTCGCCCCCGGGCCGGAGGTTGCCATGCACACTCCTACTTTACCAGTAGCCCGGGCATAGCCCTCGGCGGCATGGGCGGCACCCTGCTCATGCCTCACCAGAATATGGCGGAGTTGGGGATACTGGGGCAGGGTATCATATAACGGTAAAATGGCACCGCCGAGGATACCAAAAATAACCTCCACCCCCTCCTTGACCATACATTCACAGAGAATTTGCGCCCCGGTCATCTTCATTTCGGCCCCCTAATCTGGCTCGGTCTTACCATCACGCCAGACATATTTCTTCTATATCTGCTGCCCGCAGCCGTTTACGAGACAAACACGGCCCCGGTGCCGGCCGAGCCCACTTTCTCGGCATAGTAGCGCAGATATCCGGTCTTTATCTTCGGCTCAAACTCGCCCAGCCGCGCCAGACGTTCGGTTATTTCCGCCTCACTCAGCTCGACGTCAAGCCGGTAATGCGGGATATCAATCTTTATTATATCGCCATCCTTCAGTGCCGCGATAGGCCCCCGGCTGGCCGCTTCCGGAGACACATGCCCGATGGCAGCGCCCCGGGTCGCCCCGGAAAACCTTCCGTCAGTAATCAGGGCTACCTCCTTGTCCATCCCCATGCCACTCAGCAGAGAAGTGGGGGTGAGCATCTCCCTCATCCCCGGACCACCCCGGGGACCTTCATAGCGGACTACGAGCACTTCACCCGGTTTTATCTCTTTTTTCATGATGGCATCAGTCACCGCTTCTTCAGAATCAAACACCCGCGCCGGCCCCTGGTGGGCCATCATCTCGGCCGCCACCGCCGCCCTTTTTACCACGGCGCCATCCGGGGCCAGATTGCCGAAAAGGACAGCCAGACCGCCGCTGGCCGAGTAGGCCGTATCCATGGAACGGATAACATCCCTATCGTTGACCCGGCCATCAGCGATAGTCTCCGCCAAGGTACCCCCTGATACTGTCCTCGTTTCCAGATTCAGCAGGGATTTCAGTTCACTCATCACCCCGGTGATGCCGCCAGCCCGGTCTAAATCCTCGATGCGATATTCCCCGGCCGGGCTCAGCCGGCAGAGGTGAGGGGTTTTAGCACCAATCTCGTTCACCATGGTCAGAGGGAAATCAACCCCTGCCTCGTGGGCTATGGCCATGAGGTGTAAGACCGAATTGGTGCTGCCGCCCAGCGCCATATCAACGACAAAGGCATTATAGAGCGAGTCGCTTTTTACAACATCCCGCGGACAAATATCCTGCGCCAAAAGCCGCATAACCTGCTGCCCTGCTTTCCTGGCCAGCTGTCGGCGCCGGGCATCTATGGCCGGGATAGTGCCATTGCCCGGTAGCCCCATTCCCAAGGCCTCGGCAAGGCAATTCATGGTATTGGCGGTAAACATACCGGCACAGCTACCACAGCCCGGGCAGGCAATCTCCTCAAGCTGCGCCAGCTCCGCCTCGGTCATCTGACCGGTGGTGACCCTGCCCACCGCCTCGAAAACAGAGTTGAGGTCGACCTTGCTGGTCACGTTGTCACGGCACAAGCTCCCGGCCAGCATGGGACCGCCGCTGACGTAGACCGCAGGTAGATTAAGCCTGACAGCAGCCATAAGCATACCCGGCACCACCTTGTCACAGTTGGCCACGAAGACCAGAGCATCAAAAGCATGGGCCCGGGCCACTATCTCCACCGAATCGGCAATAAGCTCGCGACTGGGCAGGCTATATTTCATACCCGGGTGGTTCATAGCGATGCCATCACAGACGGCGATGGTGTTCACCTCGAAGGGGATGCCACCCTCGCTGCGCACCCCGGCCTTGACCGCATCGGCAATATCATTCAGCTGGATATGCCCCGGGACGACCTCGGTGAAGCTGTTAACCACGCCGACGAACGGCTTCTTCATCTCCTCACTGCTGATGCCCACGGCCCGCAGCAAAGAGCGATGGGGCGCCCGCTCCACACCTTTTTTGGCCGCATCGCTTCTCATGACCTACCCCCGCGATGAGACTGCAATTAAAAAAACCGTCCCTGTGGGGACGGATCAAAACCTCCGAAATCCCACCGCTAACTCGTAACATAACATAACATAGCCCCTACCTATTGTCAAGATAGAAAGAGTTAATGCCGAGACCTTTCATAATGCCAGACTCTCTGCTATAATGTCTTAACCTTTGTTTACCTAACCAGATATATCACCCAAGACAAGTAAGCCACTTTCAAGCCTGTGTATAATCATCAACCAGCGGTTCGAGCCCATCCAATGGTAGACAAGTGTTGATGCTGAGTCAAATTCTGGCCGTAGCCATTTTCGTGGCCATGTTCATTGCCATCATATTCGGCCCGGTGCATCGCTTCATTCCGGCCATTATCGGCGCTGCCCTCACCATAGTAGTCGTCTTTCTGGTTACCATGCGGAGCCCGGACGCCATGGTCAGTGTCTTCAACCCGGGACAGCTGGGACAATGGCACTTCCGGGTCCCGGGAGAGCAACACGTTGAGTCGCAGGGAATTAACTGGCAGACCATCATCTTTATCGGCGGTATGATGGTAATGGTCGAGGGTATGGGACAGGCCGGCTTCTTCCGCTGGCTTTGCCTGGTACTGGCCAAGACAGAAGCGCCTGTCCACTACGAAGCAAGGATTGCCGATGACCCAGCTACTGAAATCACCAATTTCGCCCACGAACGGGATGTCCGGCTACTGGCCATCGCCACCCACCGCTACGCCGGCATCAGACGCTTCTTTTCCAGGAGTATTGCCCAGGGGGTTCTGCATACCACCGACAAGCCAGTATTACTGGTAAGAGCGCCTGCTCAATCGAGATAACCTATCCTGAGTGATGGCCTTTCCCTTATGTCAACTTCTATACCCGCCTCTTGGAAAAGGTCAAAAAACGCCTTTAAGCCTATGAAGCTATTATACGCCGTACTACTGTTATACTGAGCAAAGGTAATGAATCGTTTGATTTTAGCATTAACTAGCATCTTGGCACACAGGACGCAGGGAGTGTAAGTGCAATAAATAGTGGCACCTTCAAGACTCAGGCCATGAAGGGCAGCTTGTATTATTACATTCTGCTCTGCATGGACGCCACGGCATATCTCATGTCTTTCTCCGGAAGGTATATTATACTCATCCCTCAAGCAACCAAGCTCAAGACAATCTTTAGTGCCAGCAGGTGCGCCGTTGTAACCGGTAGCGAGTATATGCTTGTCCTTCACCGCTACCGCCCCGATATGATGCCGACGACAGGTGGAACGCTCCGCAACCACCAGGGCCGTTTTCAAGAAATACTCATCAATATCTATTCTCTTAAGTTTCTTGGGTCTCTTTTGTCTTCTTGCCTTCTTTTCCATCCAACCTTGCAATAATCCTTTCTGTGGCCGCTCTCAACTTTTCAATTGAGGACTCGTTGATAATGGTATAATCGGCCATGGCGATTGGGCCGCCCTTGTTCACGTTCTCAATCTCGGCACGGTCGCGATTGGCTGCTTCACTGTCGGTCAGCCGCCGGCTGGCCCGGGCCACCAAGCGAGCGTAGCGCGTCCTCGGCGAAGCCCAGACCGCTACGACAGAGAGACCGTCTCCGTAGCAGTCCTTAAGCAGGGTGTACTCCTCCCAGGAATAGAGCCCGTCAACCACCACATCCGAGTCTTTAAGTGCCGAATCGATATGGGGCCGGTTCAGTCGCGCATAGGCAGCCATGCCTTGCTCCCGCCTGAGGAGTTCCCGAACGTAGCGCTCGCTCTCCTCGCCCGGCTCCAACCCCCTCTTTTCTATTTCCTGGTCGGTAATATCACCAAACCTTATCCTGGTAAAGCCGTTCTCCTCAAACACACCGGCCACTTCTGACTTGCCAGCACCGGCCATACCCACAATCGAGACTACTATCACAACACAAACCTTCTGTCGTGGGACTCATGGGGACTGAATGCGAGGATTACTCCAGCCTCAATATTTTCTTGACCACGTTCAAAATCCCGACCCGAAACCGATAGAACCAGCCCTCTTCCTCCACCCACATCTTAACATCAGTCATCTTAGCATCGGTGGGCACCTCATGAGAGGGGGGTGCTTCCGGAGGAAGCTCAGCATGCTTCGTCCACTGCTTATAAAGCCTTTCCTGTCTTCTCTTTTCCAGGAACCCCATGGGATGACCCTTCTTTCAGTCAGCAACACCAGCCATGGCTCAAACAAATTTTAGCAGCACAGCCTTAATTAACCCCGCCTTATTTTCATATTGATTGGCATCTTTGTCAATACCCGCTGATAAGATAATATTTGACAATTAAGGCCGTTAGTGGTTTAATATTAGTGAAGTCACCGGGCACCAGTGCCGAAACAAGTTTCGGGAGGTGCGGTATGAGGCTTCACAAGATATACGGAGTTTGGCAGGTTGACAGTTGATGCCCTGCCTGAGGCAGGGCGAAGGAAGGCTTAAACCAGGCTCGAGATAGCAAATGAAGGGCGAAGAGTTGGTAAAAAAGCCCTAATTCGGTAGTGATTACCGAGCGTGAGCAGGGTATTAAGCGAAGCAGACTAAACACGGGAGGGCACTTATAAGAAGTGCCCTCCATTTTTGTCCCCGAGGGATTACATTCAAGACAAGCTCCCAGTACCAGGCCGCGCCCTCGCAGACTATCCTAGTACTACCGCCTCCCTAAAATAGCCCATTTGGGCGATTGCGCACAAAAATAACCCGGCGCATACTGAAAAGCATAAACATACTATTATGAGAGCAGAAAGATAACGATGGGTAACAATAGTAACCAAAAGATGGTAACGGAAACCGAATATATCGCCCACAAACTACCAGCCAGGTTACTGACAGTGGAGGAAGTCGCCCATTTCCTGGGCGTTCACGCCAGCACCGTCAGGCGATGGCAGAAGAAGGGGTTGTTAAAATCATATCCTATCGGACTTAGAAACAACCTGAGGTTTAAACAGGAAGACATCCTCCGTTTCTTGTCCGATGCCAGGAAGGGGGTGACGAGTTAGATGGAAGAGATACGAGATATGGTCGAACAGGGTACCGACGAGACCCTGAAGATCATGGAGGAATACAAAAAAAAGCTGGCCGAGGTCGTGGCGAAGGAAAGGGAGCAGCATAGGAAAGACGCCGAGCAGGAATCGGCTGATATTATCGCTAAAGCCTACCAGGAATCAACTGTAGTCGTCACCAAGGCCTCTCAGGAAGCCGCGCAGATGATTGCCGAAGCCAAGAAGAAAGCGGGCAAAGAGGTCGAGGAAGAAGCGGCCAGAATCAAGGCCGAAGCCAAAGAGACGGCAAAGCAAATTGTTGATGAAGCCGCCAGTAAAGCCGAGGAGGATGCGGCGGCCAAAATTGCCGAAGCCAAACAGAAGGCACAGCAAATAGTTGATGACGCCATCGCCAAGGCCAGGGATGAAGCAGAGGCAATTAATAACGGCGCTAAAGAAAAGGCACAGCAGGTTGTTGATAAAGCCACCAAGAAAGCTGAAGAGGACGCGGCGGGCGTTGTTGCCCGGGCCAACGAATCGGCACAGCAAATCGTCGGTGATGCCGAGGGCATGGCCAAAAAGGAAGCCAAGGAGAAGACAAAACGGGAAATAGAGCGTATTACCAGCGAAGCCAAGGCGGAAGCCGAAAAGATCGTGGCCAAAGCACGCGAGGACTCCCAGAAAGAGGCCAACAAGATAATTGCCAGTGCCAGAGATGAAGCCGACAAAACTACCAAAGGGCTAACAGAGGGGGCGAGGAGAGAAGCCGAGGAACTGGCCAAAGCAGCAACCGCCCTGAAACAGGAAGCCGAAAAGGATATCAAAGAGGCCAGAGAGAAGGCAGAGAAGGAAGCGACGCAAATCATAAAAGATGCCGAAGAAGCCGGGATGCAGAAGGCGGAAGAGACCACCGATAAAATCATTGCCGAGGCCAAACAGACGGCGGAACAGATTACAAAAGACGCCACCGAGCGCGCGGAAAAAGAGCAGGAGGCAGCGCTGGCCAAGGTTGTTGCCGAAGTAAAAGAGAAAGCAGAGCGAGAAGCCGCCAGCACGGTAACTGAAGCCAAGCAAAAAGCCGAGCAGATTATTAACGAGGCCAGAGACAGGGCTAAAAAGGAGTATGAAGAATCGGCCCGACTGATTGAAGAGGCCAAACAGAAGCTGGAGAGCGTCTTCGGCGGCGTCAAGGAAACCCCCAAGAAAGAGTCAAAACAAGAAGATGTTACCGTAGCACCACCGGCGGCCAGCACCGAAAAGCCATCCAAGCCGGAATCAGAAGAAAAGATAGAAGCTAAAAACGAGGTACAAGCTGCCGACGAAGCAGAAGCTACTAAAGAAGCAGAAGTTGCTAACGAAGCAGAAGTTGCTAACGAAGTAGAAGCTGCCGACGAGACAGAGGACGGGGCCGAGCTCCGACAGGGGAAAATACAAATTGATATTGCGACACCGATAGACTTCACTCAGGTAGTCAAGTTCCAGGCGCTGCTGCGTGAGATTCCCAACCTGAATCTGGTGTCAATCGGCGGCTCTGCGGAAGGCGGCACCACGATTGTCGTCTCCAGTCAGAAGCCGTTGCCCATACTCGGTATCCTGAAGGCAATGCCACCCGTCGAGAATGCCGCCAAGAAAGGCAACAATATCCAGGTAAAACTAAAGGCGAGAAAGCCCGCCGCCTAGGCCTATATCGCCGAAGCGATAAATCTTTTTATAGGGCGAGGGGAAAACCCGGCTTAGAGACCAGTGAAAAGGTCACAGCTAACGGGGCACTCCCCCCGCCCTTACAAATACCCTCCCTACAGACCCCCACCGTAGAATACTTTGACATCGCCCGCGAAAGCTGGTAACGTTTGACTAAGACCGACCAATGGTTATTTTCACCGCTTTTCGAGAAACGGTAACCGGAAAAGGCCTGGCCTTCCGCTGGACTTACATCCTGCTGCCGCTGGCAGTTCTTCTCCTCTCCATAATCCTGGCAATCTATTTCTACCCGCGGCTTCCCGACGAGGTGGCTACCCATTTCCGGCCCGACGGGACACCCACCAGATTGCTCAGCCAGGGAATGTCCCTGGCCTGGCTGCTGGCACCGCAGCTTTTCCTTATTCTGATAGCCACTGGCACCACCTGGGGAATAACCAAGATAGGTCTCCTGTCCCAGCCAGCCGCCGACAGCGGGATAAGACCGCAATGGATACTCCAGTTCATGGGCAACGCCTTTGCCCTGCCCCAGCTCGTGCTGTTTCTTGTAATGCTCGATATTTTCAGCTACAATTCGTACCAAGTACACATCATGCCGCTCTGGGCATCGGTATTTATTGTTGTCGGGCTGGCGACAGTTATTTTTGCCACGCTTCTGGCTATGCTTATCGCCAGGGCAAGAAAGCAATTCGCCAATCAGCCTGACCAGACAAAGGAGCAATAGTGACGGAACCAGCACCGAATGTTGACATGGACAGGATTGTTTCACTCTCGCGACGGCGGGGCTTTATCTTCCCCAGCAGCGATATCTACGGCGGGCTTTCCAGCTGCTGGGACTACGGGCCACTGGGCGTAGAGATGAAACGGAACATCAAGCAGGCCTGGTGGCAGGCCATGGTACAGGACCGTGACGACATCGTCGGTCTCGACGCCAGCATTCTGATGCACCCTCAAGTCTGGGAGGCCAGCGGCCATATCGCCGGCTTCTCTGACCCACTGGTCGAGTGTAAAAGCTGCCATCTCCGCTGGCGCGCTGACGACCTGGCCACCGGCAAGTGCCCTGCCTGCGGTGGCGAGCTAACCGAGCCGCAGCAGTTCAACCTGATGTTCAAGACCTTCATGGGGCCAGTTGAGGACTCGGCCAGCACCGTCTACCTGCGCCCCGAGACCGCCCAGGGCATCTTTGTCAACTTCGAAAACGTGCTCGGCACCACCCGGAAGAGACTACCCTTCGGTATTGCCCAGATAGGCAAGGCCTTCCGCAACGAGATTACCACCGGCAACTTCATCTTCCGCACCCGCGAGTTCGAGCAGATGGAAATGGAGTACTTCGTCCGGCCGGGAACCGACCAGGACTGGTTTGACTACTGGGTCGAGGAGCGCCGCAACTGGTACGTTGACCTAGGTATCCGGCCAGAGAACCTGGAACTATACCGGCATAATGAGGAAGAACTGGCACACTACGCCCGCGCTTGCTACGACATTAACTATCTTTTCCCCATGGGCTGGGCTGAGCTTGAGGGTATCGCCAACCGCGGCGACTTCGACCTTATCCAGCATGCCCGCCACAGCCGCAAGAGCCTGACCTACTTCGACGAAGAGACCAGGCAGAATATCGTCCCCTATATTATTGAGCCATCGGCCGGGGTCGACCGCTCCCTGCTAGCCTTCCTGTGCGACGCCTATGCCGAAGAACCCGACGAGCAGGGTGAGACCAGGGTGCTGCTCCACCTCCACCCCACCCTGGCCCCTGTTAAAGTGGCCGTACTACCGCTGAGCCGTAAAGAAAACCTGGCCGTCTTTTCCAGAGAGATATACGACGACCTACGCCGCTGCTTTATGGCGCAGTATGATGACGCCCAGTCAATCGGCCGCCGCTACCGCCGCCAGGACGAGATTGGCACCCCCTTCTGCGTCACAGCCGATTTTGAATCACTTGAGGACAATATGGTTACCATCCGCGAGCGCGACACCATGAAGCAGATAAGGGTACCGATAGCCGGGCTTATGAACACCCTACAGGCCAAGCTGGCCGGGGAAGACCTGTTCGTGCTGCCCGAAGGCGGCAAGGTGTGGAAGGAGTAGGGGTTTATCTATTCCCACCCACCGCCCTTTTAAGGTAGAGAGGGGCTGCGCCCCTCTTGAACTCCCCCTATTAATATAACTTTATTAGGGAGAAAACAGAGTTTCAAAAAGAGGCACAATAGCCATGTACAATCAAAAAAGATGTGCTGTTCTATGCTTAGTCTCTATATTGATGCTCGTGTCCGTATTGCCAGCCTCCATTTCCTGTTGGGGCTCATATTATCGTAGCTTCATAGAATTTATATTCTAATTTTACCCGATAGTACGATTGACACTACTGGGCAGAGGAGGTAATTATGAAACGAGGACATAGCAACAGCGCATTGTTGTTTACTTTGGTTTTACTTATCGTTGTAATGCTACCAATGGTTGCGGCTTGCGAACCTGATGTTCCTCTTGAAATAGAGAATCAGACTGATATGGCGTTGACCATTTATCTCAAAGATAATGAGAAGGGAACTGTGGGACCGAAATCTACTGAGAAAATAAAGGGTATTACTGGGACCCTAGGTGAATGGCAAATTGTAGCTAAGAATAGTCAGGGAGAGGTAGTCTTTTCAAAAATTTTCACCCCTACTGAATTACATGAGTTAGATTACAAAGTAGTAATACCGCCACCATCTCAAATAAAATAAAAGCGGGGTGCCAAAGAGGGGCTGTGCCCCTCTTAAAAATATCTTCCCCCTCTCCCTTGAGGGAGAGGGGGAAACAGGGGG
>DUEU01000090.1 GCA_011191985.1 Dehalococcoidia bacterium | reverse complement strand
CCTAGTTGATACCGCTGCTGAAGGAACTAAGGAGGTGGGGAATGATTCAGAATATTGAACAATATCTATCCCTTCTAAAAAAGGAGCTTTCCGGCTGTGACCGGGCGACGATACAGGACGCCATTTCTGATACAGAGGAACACCTGAGGATGGCTCTTAACGGCACCATGTCCGAAGGTAACATCCCTGAATCCGACGCCCTGGCGCAAGTCATTGAAGAATACGGTATGCCGGAAGAAGTTGCCAAAGCCTACCGTGAAATCGAAAACCGCGTGGTACCAGCCCTATCCCAGACTAGCTATATTGACGAGCCGAAAACATCAGAGGGAAAAGACCAACGGCCATTCTTAAAACGTTTCTTTGGCATCTTCGCCGACTCCAGAGCTTGGGGAGCAACCTTATACCTGCTCTTTTCCCTATTGACAGGCATCATCTACTTCACCTGGGCAGTAACAGGTATATCACTTTCTGCCGGTCTGATGGTATTGATTATCGGCCTGCCCTTTGCCGGATTGTTCATTCTTTCCGTCAGGTGTATCGGTCTATTAGAGGGACTCATTGTTGAGGCGTTGCTGGGGATCCGTATGCCGCGGAGGCCGTTATTCCATCAGAAAGGCATGGGATGGTGGCAACGTTTCAAGCAGCTGGTTTCTGATAAGCATACTTGGTTGTCGCTCATTTACATGATACTACAGCTACCTATGGGTATCGTTTCTTTCACCGTCCTCGTTATCTTGATTGTGGTATCGCTATACGGGATTGCTTTACCGATTCTGCAACTCGGCTTTGATATGCCGGTTAGCAATGTCAATGGCGTCTCATATTACCTAGTTGGCTGGATGCTGCCCATAACCGCAATAGCCGGCATTTTGCTGGCTACACTGACCATGCACTTGGCCAAGCATCTCGGAAGTTGGCATGGAGCGCTGGCCAAGGTCCTTCTCGTAAAATTCTAATTAACCACACGGAGGATTCTATGAAAAAACTAATAATACTGACAGTACTGCTATCAGTCCTGCTGCTGGCTACTTTCTTCGTTTCAGGCTGCGGGGTTATTCTGGTACCGAAAAACGGAGAGACAGAACCTGGCGAGACGGAAACCAGGCAGTATGATTTCACTGAATTCACGCACGTGGACATCGGCAGTGCCTTTGAGTACGAGATTCAACAGGCTGACAACTACAGCATCAGTATCACGGCGGGCAGCAACCTGTTTGACGATATCAGGGTTACCAAAGTTGGACAGACACTGGACATAGGCATAGAATTCCCCGGTATCACCGTGACAATGTTCAACGTCGCCCCGAAGCTCCAGGCAGTCATTACTATGCCGCAACTTCAAGGTCTAGATAGCTCCGGTGCTACCCAAGGTACTGTTACCGGATTCAGATCAGACGAAAACTTGGATGTCACCGTGTCTGGAGCTAGTACGGTCGAACTGGAGGATATAACCACCGGCGATTGCACACTCGAAGTATCCGGGGCCAGTACGATGAACCTTAGACAACTCTACACGGGCGATACCGCATTCGATATATCCGGAGCCAGTGAAGTCACGGGGGATATTGCCGCAAATAATATGCAACTTGAATTATCCGGAGCCAGTACGGTTCGACTGAAAGGCCTAGCCGATAGCCTATCCACAGACGGAAGCGGTGCTAGCCACTTAGAACTGGCTGATTTAGAAGTGGGAAATGCCAATGTTACCCTCAGTGGCGCCAGTGACGCTACCATTAACTTGGCCGGACGACTGGATGCCGACCTGAGCGGCGCTTCAACGTTGGAATATATCGGTGAGCCAACTTTAGGTCTCATAGATACTACCGGAGGTTCAAAAGTGAAAAGGAAATAGGCCATCCCATCGTTTGTTCAGTGGAAATAATCTAGTATATTGTTATTTAAACTTTCACAAGTAAAATCTTAGCTTTCTCTTGAAGCTGATTATCCTCACCAGTGCAACGAAATGGTCGAATTTTTCATCTAGGGCCTGACTCCTAGTTTGATAAACTAGACCCTTGATTAGTGGTATTACCGGAGCTACAATCTAATAAAATTAATAAGGCTTAAGGAAGTTAAATGTGACAAAACAAAGGGCACCTGCTTTACCCGATTTCACCACCTTCCAACAGCTTTGGGATGACCTGGTCTCAAGGCTTATTAAATCCGCACAGGGGTTACTGCCTTCCAAGGAAAGGCTCGGCTAATATTCCCCACTATTTATGGACTTCTCTCGAATAACGGCCTATCCCAGAATCCACTTCTTCACCTTGCCGAAGAGCTGCAGCCCCAATGCTATCAGAGCAATGATTATGGCCACTATGCTGATGCCAGCACCCGGGCCTGGATCACCTTTTGGCCCCGTTTCGCCCGGTGGCCCCGGTTCACCCATTGGGCCAGGCTCACCAGCAGCCCCTTGAGGGCCAGGACTTCCAGCTGGGCCCTCAGGGCCCGGCGGCCCCTCTGGACCGGTCATATCAATGACGGTAAAGACAGCGCGGGCGGTAATACCTTCCTGGTCTCTGGCGGTGACAACGTATTCCCCCGGTTCGGTCTGTGTCGGCACACTAATAATCGCGGTAAACGAGCCTTGAGCAGTATCCGAAGAATAAAGAGGCGCTGGCACAGTAGGTATACGTTCATCATCCCAAAAGATGTAAACCTCACCCCCGTAAAAACCGGTGCCGGAAACAGTAACAGCCGAGAAGCCCGACTCAGGGCTTAATACAATACGACCTCGGCCATCCTGAGAATAAACCTCTTCATAGGTGGCTCCCATTATTACCAGAGCCAGCAATAGTACAGAGATAGCCAGCAAGCCAAATCTTCTCATGCTAGCCTCCTTCCTTACTTTATCTGGAGAATTTCACAGGACCGGGCCTGTAGTCACGGCCGGCAACCTGATTTAAGCTTTGCCTGGTATCGCAGAGGACATAGGTCACTTCGGTATTTTCTCCGGGTGCTATGGTAAAACTAATTGGCGAAACGGCAACCCTGACATTGTTTGCCATCGTTCCTTCACGCCTTTGTAAGGTACTAACCAGTGCCCGATTTTAATTTGTGGGCATAGGCGGTGATATTAGCTCCCATCTCTAAAGAGTTGCGGATAATATCCCTGGGGAGAGGTTTATCTTGGTAACCTCCATGCCAGGCACAGCCATAGTCGCTACCGCTGCAGACCATCTGCCCGCCTTCGAGGAGCATAGCCGGTTCAGCCCCCTGGGGGACTTCGGAGAAGAGGTATAATGCCGACAGGAGACTATGGCCACGCTGGACGACTTCCAGCTTGCAATTAAGCTTGCTAGCGAGCTGGTTAAAGGCGAGGCCGAATTCTTTAGCACCTCTGGCTTCACCGGCTTCTTCAGAGCAACCATCGCCGAAAATGAGACCGCCCGATTTCAGGAAGCTAACCAAGGCAGCCTGCTGCTCAGCAGCTAACTCAAAGCGGCCGTTACCGGTCAGGTATATAAAAGAGAATCGGTCAATATTCTCATCAAGGGTGACATTTTCCTCAAGGTTAACTACAAGGTTATTCTGACGGTTTACCTCTCTAACCAGATTCCGCAAACCAGCACAATGCAAATCTTTGCTTGCCTCTCCCAGCACCGCATGGGCCACGGTAAGCGTTTCCTGAGAGTGGCTAACAACTACCGCCGGGGTAGTGGTTTTATCCAGTGCTGCTGAGGTTAACTGTTTTCGGAAGGATAGAATTATCTCGTTCTTAGCCGGTTTTGATGGAGACTCGGCATCTTTTATTACTTCCAAGGTGGAGTCGAAGTCGATTCGAGCTAGTTCTAGATGTGGTTCAGCAGGCAGCTTCTCTCTTTCCTGTATGCGATAGGCTTCTAGTATACGGGTAGGCTGTCCTGCCTCCGCGGGCTGGTAGGGTCCGGACGGAATCTCACGGAATTGGATGACCAGGTAGATAATCCCCTTCTGGCGAGTTTGCAGTTGGTAGCGCTGTTTCTGGGGGACGATGATTATATTGCCCTCGGAGTCGACAGCGATACCAGGGTGGATAACGACTGATAAGTCTGGCGGGCTACTGGCAGTAACTTCAAGACCCTGGATGATTCCGGTGCTATGGAAGGCGAGGAGGTGCAGTCTCTGCTGGGCACGGTGATAATTATGGGCATCCTGCCAGGTATCGGCATCAATAATAAGCCCCTGAAAGGGATTTATCCTTTTAAGCTGGAATTCTATGATATCCTCAAGGGCCATCTCTGGACTATTACCTCCAAGCGCGTTGCTAACTACTGAGTGCAGTTGGTATCGGCTGGGCAGACCCTACCTGTCGGTCATATTGTCTCACCGTTCAAGATTCGGTTGTGCAGAGCAGCCATTTCTTGATCAGGGGTGGCATCAAGCTCAGCCTGGATAGTGCGGCGATAAATTTCGTACCAGTGCATGGCGCGATTTCTCTGCCCCAGCCGACTGTAGCAACACATCAGCCGGCGATAGGCATCCTCACGCAAGGGATCCTTGGCCAGTATCTTCTGACAGTAGATAATGCAACTTTCCAAATCACCAGCATCAACCGAGTAATCAGCCAGCTTGCCCAGAATAAATATATATGTGTCCTTCAGGGTTTCCCGGCGGAGCAGCGTCCAATCTTCGTATGGCTCGTTTTCAAGGTAATCGCCGCGGTATAGCGCTTCGGCCAGCTCGAACTCCCTTATCGCCTCGGTCAGCTTCCCCTCTTTCTCCAAGTGCCGACCAAGCTTCCAGTGTTGCTCGAACTCCTCGACATCCAACCACAACTCAACTTCAGGATTTACCAGGTAACTACCCTGTAGAAATAAGACGTACGGGAAGTTATCCGATCTATCTAGAAGGCAGCTTAACGTTTGACGCAGACCATGCATGGCCGCCTTCAGGTTATTGTTGGCCGCTTGTAGGTCACAGTCCGGCCACAGGGCCTCCATGAGCATATCCTTGATGACCGGCTGTCTTGGTCTGGTCATGAGATATTCAATTACTGATTTTACCTTCAGGCTCTGCCATCGCTCAAGCTGCCTCCATGTGGAGCGAATCTCAAATCTGCCTAGGCAGCGCACCTCAAGCCGCACCGGTCCTGGTATGGTCTTGGGTTGGACCACCTGACCGAGGACAGCCCGGCCCATCTGGCTACCCATGGTTCCCACACCGCTAGACATCAAGCACAGAGGCCGGTAACCTTCAGATGTAAAGAGAGCGTACTGAAGGCGCTGACCGACAATTGACTCTCTTTCTGCCAGCGTGTGGCTTACTTCGTCAAGTCGTTTTCTGGCTCCCTGATAATCGTTTTGTACCAGCCTCAGTAAGTCGATAGTCTCCTGCCATTGCCCACCAGCATAGTTGCCATTCGTATCGTAATCGTCTGTATATGGCGAGTCTCTCATTACTTGACTCCCCTCAATCTTCACACTGCTGATTATGTTCGGTCACTACCATGTGCGTGTGGGCGACGCAGACCAAGCTCACCGAATCAAAGGGGTACGGTCACGTAATTAAGCACATGCCTTATTACTCAACCGGGAATCTGGTATCAAGTTTACGCCAAAAATTTATGGTTGTCTAGCCCTTTATTTTATATTTTTTTAATTTCAGTGTTGTTAACATCAATGTAAAGCTATCAGACTATGACATGATTCAGATGCCTGCCGAGAATAGATCATAACCCCGGAGCAATCGAGAAAAGTCAAAAGTAGAGCTACCTTTGCCTATTACTTGCGTTTTGCTGGCGGGTAAGCTTCCTACTCCTCTATAGGCCATAAACGGCTATATGGCGGGGCAGGAATATTTTTTTATGACCGGCGGACCTACTTTGGTTCAGCGAACTCTGCATGTTCTATACGGAGTATGTACGGTCTTTTTTCCAAGCTGAAACTTCGGGCCACAATGCGGTCACCTACCTCCAGGGACCGCCCCAGGTATCCAACAATATCCTTCTCCCAGGCTTGCATCCGAACGGGCGAGTCTAACTCAAGCCCGGCGCCTGCGTCATCAAACTCCTCCACGTTCAACTGGATGCGGACCATATATTTTGGATTTCGCCCGCTTTTATCCACGTTCTGCCTATGGACTCTAAGCACGACACCGGTAACCTGAAGTGTCCAGCCCTCTTGGATGGTCATGCTTGGCACCACCTTTTTGTGGCTGATAACTTGACGAATATTCCACTCATGAGTTTCCTTTTGCCTGTATTTTTATACTATGACGCACCTATCGTTTCTTCGGTACCGACTCCACGCCTTCTACTCGAACAGGTGCCTGACCCGCGTAGTAAGTTACCTCCGTCGTTCCGATGAACTTGCTTTGATTCTTTTTGATTCCTTCGTAGAGCTTATTGGGGTAGCAGATGCCTAATGTGCTCATGCTCGGCGGTTTCTTACCGGCGGCCTTAACAGCCTCTCCGGCAAAGGTCGTGCAATTATAGAAATATACTGAGTATTTAGCGTTTCTCTTCGATTCGGCATAATCAATTACGTTGTCTGCCTCGCCCCTTGTTATATCCCAGCTCTGCGTAGCCCGCGGTGTGTGGAGATTATCAGGATGCAGCATCTGCCCCTCTACATATGACTTGAATATATTAGTCGAGTAACCTACTCTCTGGTCTTCAGGAAGTCCAGCCCATTCATCATTCAGCGCATCGTAGGTGTCCCAAATTTTGGGCCAAAATCCCATCGGGTCGGCAAACATACCGCCACGTGCAAGGAATCCTTCGTGATCCGGGTGAATATCAGGTGGTACCGCGGCCGGGTCCTTCCATTCCAGTGAAACCCAGGCATGTCCTACTTCCCCATTTTTCAGCTCTCGTATCCCCATCGACTCGGCCTCTATGTCAGCATGAATGTGCAGACGGGCCGGCTTTCCCCCTCCACCCGCCGCGGCAGGAGGCGCCGCGACAGCAGCTGGTGCCGATGGCCCGGCGGTAACCTTTGCGGTTGCCTGGGCTAACTGCTGGGCACTGACCACGTTGCCAGCCCTTAACCAGCTTTCAATTAGTGTCCGGTCCATAGGTTTGAATGCCTGGTACTGTCCCAGTGATATGCCCAGTGTGTCCAATTCATCCGGGGTTAGGTCACGCTGTATTATCTGTCCGCCACGGTTCGGAGTGAGACGAGAGGGAAGCATCTGAATCCCCTTGGGGGAATCGAGCGTCGTTCCGCTCCTCCCCACTCGGCCGCTGCTTTGCTGCACCACATGGCTTAGCTCGTGGGCAATCAATCTTTGGCCACTAATGGAGGCAGGATCGTAGGCGCCTTTCCTGAAAAAGATGTCCGTGCCGGTGGTAAAAGCCCTAGCGCTTAGGCTCCGGTTCAGTGCATCTGCCTCCGAATCGGTGTGCACGCGGACGCTGCTGAAATCAGCACCAAAGTGGGGCTCAAGAGAAGCCTGCACTGGGCCGTCCAGAGGGTGACCGCCGCCGCGTGCGGTGTTTATCTGCCTTTCCAGACGCTCAGCGACCACCGCCGGCTCACTCCCAACTGCCTGTGCCTGAATGGGTTCTTCCTCTTCCTCTTCTTCTGCCTGGCGCTGTGCCTGATTGGTTACAGTACTGGTAACCATATCGGCGACTCTATCAGCCTCCTGCTCATAGATGTCGTTGGGGGCATTTACGGTTAGCTTGGCCTGCACTGCCATTGAGTTCAGCAGACGCTGCACATACCTGTTCCCATAGGTCTGCTGGAGGTTTATTGCCAGATTAGCTCTTCTTTCGTTAGATTGAGCCGCTGCCAGAAGTGCGGCGTGCCGGTCCACCTGTGGTCGAAATGGGGTTTCAGTGACTGGCGATGCCTCCTGCTCGTAGGCGAGAAACCGGTCAAAAGATGCTTCAGCCTCCGGCTGCCGGACACAGTGCTTCTGGTCTACATCGTCCTGCTTTTTCTTAATCGGTCTTGCAAGCTCTGCCATAGGTCACCTCCTCTAGGTGATAATTTTCAACTGGATTTACAGCAATCTCCCCCTCTTTCACCGAAATTATCTGAAGAACCAGCCTTCAACAGTATTAACCAGCTGGTTGACCCAAGTCTGTGGGCTACTGGTCAAGGTTCTCCAGCCACCTCCCCACTGCAGCACGAAATATATCAACACACCAATAACGGCGATTACTAGGACGGCCCTGATTACACGCAGGATCGGCCGCCAAGAACCGATAAAGGGGTTATGGTAAAGCTCGGCGTTTACTGATTGGGTGTTACCGTCAGCAGTGGTCGCCCTTATAGTAATATCGTAACGCTTTTTCTCACCCACCATAGACCCTCGCTTGGGGCGGGCGACCATAGGAGTTTCTATTGTCTTCCACGAGATAACCTCGGGATTATCGTTTTTAAAGCGGAACTTTAACCCTTCATCCAGGTCAGTGCTATCCAAATAAAGACTGGCATCGCTAACCCCGGTGTTGGCCAGTGTAACCTGGAAGGTGCCCTTCCGGCGGCATGACACACGATAGGGATGAACACCGAGTTTGAATTCAACCGATGGCTGTACTTCAAGTTCAGCAACGACCGTAGTCGCCTCTTCTGGGGCGCTCTGCGAACGCACCGTGACCGCAAACGGATATGTTTTGGACTTTACGCCTTTCTTTTTCGGGGGATTTAAGAGTATTTGTACTTGATCAGTGGCTTGAGGCATTAAGGCCATGCTGGATGCCGAGCGACTGTACCAACTTTCGTCAAGCCCTTCCACCTCCACCATGAACTTATCGACGATTTCTCCGAGGTTCTGCAACTGCAATGTGGCCTCAACCGGTGTACCCCCGGCATAAGTTTGAAAATGGGCCGGCATAAGGGAAGCCCTAATCCGCTCAGAGGTTTTGGCTACCGGCAGCGGCGCTGGCTTTAACTCAACAGTCCGGCTTACGCTGCCATACTTATTGGCGGCAACGAGAACATAACTTGTTGGTTCCGCGGGACGTACCAGCCTCTCTCCTTCCGGGCTAACGACCTCGTCATCCAGTTTAACCTCGGTGGCTCGTTTTACCACCCAGTCAAGCATGAACTCTCTTTTATCCTCCATGCTCGCTTTAAAAGTATTAATAACCGGAGGTCGCTCCAGCCAACGTAATCTGATTCGGGGTAATCGTATCGAGGGAAAGCTCCTGTACCACGTTTTGCGAACCAGTTGTCCCGTAATAACCTTGGTATCCTCAGCAAACTGTCCCTCTGGCGAAGCCACTAGTACTTCAAAATCAAATTCCTTGCTCCCACCAAAGAAATCCAGCCAGCCCAACCGTACCTCCAGAGTAGCCTCTGAATGTCCAGAGCCGGGTACGGTAAATATCTCCGGCTCTAAATTGTAGCGCAGTTTTCCCTGGACATCACTTGCCCTCAGTCGTACCAAAGCGTCACTACTGCTCTTGTTGTTAATAGCTACTTTATATATCCCTTTATGACCCACAACGCGCTGTGGTGAGATGCTTACCTCCATTTCCGGAAGGGCCCGTATCTCAACAAGCAGGTCCACGGTAGTAATCTCCGCCGGATTTTCCTGGGAGGTAACATTTACCCGAAAGGGATAACTGCCCGCCTTGGTCTCCGCTTTCTTCGGTGGGTGGATAAGAATTTTTAGTTTATCCTGGTCATTGGGAAACAGGGCAACACTGGATACGGGGATGCTATACCAACCAGGGTCGAGCCCATCAATGCTGATAGTGAGTTGGTCTACAGTCTGCCCTTGGTTGTGTAATGTAGCTGTGGCTTCGGCGGTGTCCCCGGCAGCCACTACAAAGCTTGTTGGTGCCATCGTAACTTCGACCTTGCCTGCCATTTTTCACCCCCAAATTCAAGCCCGCCATGTTAACTCATAAGGTGACCGTCTAGTGTCCGGCCGCTTTCATGGTCTGAGCATAAGCAACAATATTGGTTCCCATTTCAAAGGAACTGCGGATGATATCTCGGGGTAGGGGCTGGTCTTGATGGCCTCCCTGCCAGGCGCAGCCGTAGTCACTACCGCTGTAGATCATATGACCCCCCTCAAGGACCATACCAGCGGCCGCTCCCTGAGGAACCCCGGAGAAGACATTAACCACAGATAGCAGAGTATGTCCGCGCTGGACACTCTCTAACTTGCAGTTGAGCTGGCTGGCAAGTTGATTGAAGGCCAGACCAAATTCCTTGGCCCCCTTTGATTCTGTTTCTTGCTGTCCCTCAGAGCAGCCCTCCCCGAAGATAATGCCACCAGATTGCAGAAAGCCGCCAAGGGCCGCCTGCTCATGAGTGGTCAACTCGAAGCCACCATTTCCAGTCAGGTATACTAAAGTGTATTGATTAATACTCTTGTTCAGGGGAACGTTGTCGTTAAAGCTAGCCGCGAATTTGCCCTGCCGGATCACCTCTCCAACCAGGTTTCTCCAACCGGTGCAATGCAGGTCTTTACCAGCTGCCCCCAACACTTTATGGCCCACGGTAACAGTTTCCCGGGCTGATCCCGTGACCTCAGTAATATCAGCACCGGTTTTTTCCGGGACGACCGGGGGGCCTGAGGTTGGTGCCGCTGATTTCGCTTCACGTCTAAAGCTAAGGTTAATCTCATTAACTCCAGGGCGGGATTTAGCTTTAGCGTCCCTGATGGCTCCCCCTCCCTCAGGGCCAAGGTCAATACGGGCAAGTTCCAGGTGAGGCTCATCAGGAAGTTTTTCCGTTTCCTGTATTCGGTAAGCTTCCAGAATACGGGTTGCCTGTCCCCCCTCCGCAGGTTGGTATGGCCCGGCGGGTACCTCCCGGAACTGAATTACTAAATATATTGTTCCCTTATTACTCTTTTTTAGCTGGTAATGCTGTGGCTGGGAGACGATGATAATATTGCCCTCGGGGTCAACCGCCACGCCGGGTTGAATCATCACTGATAGGTCAGGTGGGTCATTGGCGATTACCTCAAGGCCCTCGATGATGCCAACATCGTGAAAGGCCAGTATATGGAGCCGCTGCTGGTCGCGGTGGTAGCTGTGTGCCTCCTGCCACATATCGGCGTCTATTGTCAGCCCCGGAAACGGGTTTATCCGTTTCAATTGAAATTTTATGATATCCTCAAGTGCCACCTTTGTCCTGCCTTCTCTAGCCAGGCTGCCTTATCTGTAGAGTATATACGGTATGGGCTGGCTTTTGCGAATCAATAATTGACCTGACCGTATCTATATTAATCCCATTTTTATCATCAAGTTCCAGGGAGACGGTAAAATGGTGGCCTTCCCCGGAACTGCCAAGCTGCGTATTGATGCCCAGTTTAGTTTCGTGGTCAAGGCGCATTCCCAGAACGTACTCAGATATTTCGGGGACATTGCCCGTATAAATCCTCAGGTACTCAGACAGCCCCCGCCTGGTCCCTCGCCAACGATAGAGTTCCGCTGCCCAACTCACCAACTCACGGCGTCTCTCTATTGGCCATGTCGTATCAAGGACTAGGTCTACCCAGGATGCCAACCATTGAAGCAAGGACTCAGGTGTTATCCGCGGGTCGAAATATAAAGCCAGATTATCAACAGTATCCTCCAGGGGCTTCATAATATCTTCAAAGATAAGCAGAAATTGCCCAATGAACTCGTCATCTCGATACAGCCCTGGTAGATACTGGAGATAGCTACTCTCGGGTCTTACCGTTCTTTGGTTATTCTGTACTACCACGGTAAATTCCTTTGCCATGTATTTTAATTACTAAGTCCGAAAGTGTCAAAATTGTATATCCTCATTCCACGACGGTTACTTCATGCTTATGTGAACAGAGCAGACTATACGGCGCGATACTTATTCTTGCAGTGGTTTCCTGCTGCTGACCAGTTTCCGGGTCAACAGGAAAGATTTTAACTTCCTCGATATAGTCAACCTTATTAATCCCTTGGAGGACGGCGTAAACCTCAGACAGACTAAGGCTCCGTCCAAAAGGCCAGCCGTTCCCATCGGCGCCGCCATATGCGGGATTAATATAATGGTATAACCTTCTTTCGACGTCAGCCATCACCTGCTGGTGGTCACTACCCCTTTTTACTCTGACCTGAGCCGCCACGGCTACAGGCACATATTGCGGGGTATCAATGTCAAGGCGTGTTGCCAGCAAGCGGCGCTCGTCCAGATAAGACTTTACTTCCTCCCGAACCTGTTTTGGTACCTCAAGTTGCTCGGCAGGTATGTAACCCTCGCTCTCTGCCACTGGCGGGACGAGAAGAAGCCGCACCGCCCCCGGTGGTGGACCTTGCGGGTCAGCGGTGTCCCCTGGTGAGATGCACCGGGCACGGGCTACCCGGGGTGACGCCTCCAGTGCTAGGTATTCGAAATCTTCGTTGGTAACTGCCCTGGTGTTGGCTCTTAAAATCCGAGGCGCCCTTAACTTGGCGTGCTCCAGCGTCTCAGCATCCGTCCCACCCCTAGCGCCTTCAAAGTTAACCACTGAGTCCACATAAGGTATGGAGGATTTCAAAACAGTAATCGTTCCTTCACCAACATTACCAATCACACCACCACCGCTGCGGTAGGAAGTGAAACGTACGCGGCGTCCATTAGGCAGCAATCTACCGTACTGTCGTTCCTCACCGGAAGGTTGCCTGATGGAAGGTCCGAACTGAATTTCTCCCGACACGCTATCGCAAATAAAGTGAGGATCGGTAGGGCCAGAGTCGGCGAAATCACCGACCTCCTGCCATGGCTCGAACTCCCCTTCGTTTTCCGTCTCCACCTCCACAGTTTCTCCCGGCTCTCTTGACATTACCGGGACATTCTGTAACTGGAACCTCTGGCCATGAGTACCATCGCTCTGTCCTAGCAGTTCATTAGTTACCCGCAAAGCATGGCTGGCCGGTACTGTGCCGCCGATACTCTCCGAGATTATGCTCCTTACCATCGGGGAACTGCCATACGCACCCTGTCCGGATCGAGGCTCGATTGCCCGACACCGTATCCAGCAGGCATATTGCCCGTTTACCTCTTTCATGGCGCCAGTTAGAGGTAAATGAAGTATAACATGGCCGTTGGTATTCAATCCTCCAGTTGTATCAGATTCCAGTCTTAATGGTGACCATCGCTCGTGTTCTCCATCCCAGTATTCCCAAGCCCACGGGGGGTCCTCAGGATCAACGCCAATGCCCTCTATACTGCTCTGTATAGTCAGCAAGAGAGTGTGGGCGGCGAGGTCTTCACTATAGCCCAGATAAAGTGTATCGTTTTCCTGTGGCACTTCCTGAAATACAGGTACTCGAAGGTCAGGATTTTTAAGCGCCGGCATGACATCAGTATATGTATTATCGTCATGAGTAGTCAGTGCGTAAACGAGAGTAGGCAGCAGAATGGTAAAATCCTGGTTGGTAGTGAACGAAATTGCGTCCTGCGTCTCCGTCCGGACTGTAGCCACCTCGGCCCCACGGGGGATGGTCACTGGTTCCGGTTGCGGTGCCGATAGACGGAAGGTTACATTCACATTGGCTGGTTTCGGAGGCTCAAGCCGGATACCAATGAGGTCCATAAACTTAATGTAGTTTTTCTCCGGCACTCGGTTTAACCGGTAGAGAAGCATATCCACCATCCAGGCAAATATCTCGATGAGGGTAATGCCGGGATCACTCAGATTATAGTCTGTCCATTTGGGGCAGTACAGCGGTATCTTGCTTCTCGCCTCGCTAACTATATCCTGAAACTTCCGGTCATCCAGATTTGGTGTTTGCAGTGTCATCATACCCTCCCCGGAATCAAATAGAATGGATAAACTATGTTTCGCGCGTCGTTGGTCGCCTTAATCCGGTACTTAATATTAATAAGAAGCCGGCTGGTGTCCTCAGGGTCGGGGTGGGGGTCAATCTCGGTTACTTCGATACGTGGTTCCCACCACCCCAAAGCTTCTTCGACGTAGCGGGCAGCCAGTCCCCAAGTGGTAGCATTGTTGGGCGCAAAGATAATGTTATGAATATCGCAGCCGAAATTTGGCCGCATTCGCCTCTCCCCTTTTGCGGTACTGAGAATAATACGTATTGATTCTTCAATATCAGTTTCATGCCGTGAGAGGGCAATCCCTCCCCGACCGTCTATCTTCAGGGGAAAAGACCAGCCCGCGCCCAGTATATCCATGTTTGTATCTGCTACCATATTCAGTAACCTCCTTGTCATGGGCCGATAATTACTGTGGGGCATCCCGGTGGAATAATAGTGTCGGGTGGCCCGGTGCACGTTGCCATATCCCCCACCCGGGCCGCCGGCTGACCACCAATAAGGACAGTTGGGCTACCCATCGTAATCGGCCCCCCCACGTGTGGCACTACTCCCGTAACCATCGGACAGGTATGCATGTCACCCATCCGAGCAGCTGGCTGACCACCTATCAATACCATTGGAAACCCGGCCACAATTACACCGCCATGGGCTGTCATATCTCCCATTCGTGCCGCTGGTGCTGGCATTTCACCTCCTGATAACAGTGCACTGTATTAGTTAATCTTCACCGGAGTTCCCTGAATGGTTAGAGCAGTGCTGGCTTTTACGTTCGTCAATGAACCTTCGACATTTGTCGTTGCCGTTGACTTAACATTTACCGGTCCATCAGCCTGAACATCTGCCCCACTCTTACCCTTTACGGTAGCCTTAAGAGTAGCCTCCAGATTGATATTGCTTTTAGCAGTCATTTTTGCATCGGCAGTTGCATCCAAGGTAATGTTTTTACCCTTTATGGTCACATCATCTTTTGTCTCCATGCTAATGGCACCGTCGGTCTTTATGGTCAGCGTATTTTTTGTCGAATCTATCTCAATAGAGTTGTTCCCTGTCTTATCGACAATAGAGATTTTTTCATCACCGTCGGTATCATCGAGAGCAATCGTATGCCCGGATCGGGAGTGGATAATCCGTCTTTTAACCTTGCCATCGCTAGCTATTTCATTACTTGCCTCTGGGGGTTTATCCTTGCCATTCCAGAGCGAACCCAGTATGTAGGGCCTGTTGATGTCGTTATACTCAAAGGCAACCAGCACCTCATCGTTAACCTCAGGAATAAACTCAAAGCCTCTCCCGGAGCCGGCCATCGGGGTTGCCAGTCTTGCCCAGTGGCTTTCCAGCTGGTCAGATATTGTGGGGTACTTGACTTTCACCCGGGCCAGGCCTTCGGGGTCTTTGGCATTGGTGACAATCCCCACTACCACACCATACCCACTGTTACCATTACCACCCAATAACTGGCTCAGGGTATTGGCCCGGTAGCCACTTATCTCAAACTGGGTAGTATAGCCCTGTATGTCATAGCGGTGGGTGGCCCGAGTAATACGGTATCGCCCAGAGAAGCGCTTGCCTATTCCCTTAAGCTCAACCTCTGCCCCTGCCCGCACCGCCGGATTTCCCCGGCAGGTGCCCTCGCCGTGGAAAAAGTCGTGGCATCTCTCGTCAAGGACAGCCTGAGCCAATACATCAGCTTCACCCTGGCTGCGGACGGGGCGATTGTTCAAGACCTCCTCAACACCAGTCATGCTAAAGGCCTTATTCGCCTTGTCACCACCGTGGCTCTGGCCGTCGACCTTGGGCGTGTTCCGGGGAGACTTTGACTTGCCGATAATCGCCTGCTTTTCCTTCGGGTCCCAGCCGTGAATGGCTGCCTCAGCAACCTGTCCGGAAGTCGTGTAGCGAGACTGAAACTCAACCAGATTTTGACCCCACTCCAGAGATACTGTTCCGCCTCCGTTGTCCGGTTTACTGCAAAAGTGGAGTGTACCGTCGGCAACGTAGGCAAAATAGCCGACCCGCCGGGCTATATCCTGGACAAACTCCATATCAGTCTGATAGTCCTGAAAAATATGCTCATAAGATGCTTTCGTTTTTTCTACTTTAGCCGTGAGCCCGCATTCCTGGGCTATCTTCTTCACAATCTCGCTATCACTCATTTCCTTGAAGGTCCTGGTCTTTTTGCCTCTATGGAGGCGGTGTGATTTATCATAGCCCCTTATTATCACGCTGGTACCGCCATTCTCGGGGAACTCCGGTTCAATGGCTGTTATCTCCCCTTTAGTCAGAATTCCTGTCGCGGCACTTTCCCCGGCCGCTTTTGCCGAAATTTCCACCGAGCTGCCAATGTCTAAAAGAGACGAATCCATCCATTCCAGTGAGTCGTCGTTGATCTCAATAGTGAACATATCAGGGAGATGCAGGCTGGTGTCAACCACGATTTCATTGAGGTCATGCATCATGGCCGCGGGGGCATCTTTGCCGCCGATCTTAATAGCCATGTGTGATATTAGTTCCGACTTTGGCATATAACCTCCTCACACTCATGGTGATGGGGCAATAGCCAGCACCTGCCCTGGCCTGAGCCTCTCTGGATTATCGAGATTATTGGTATCGGCGATATAGCGCCACATGGCACTATCACCGTACTCATCAAAGGCAATCCAGTCAATGGTATCTCCCTCGTTCACCACTCGCCTTTTGTAGCCGGAGTTACCCAGGGTGGTGGGGTTCTGCGCTTCATAAACGCCGCCCTCTTTAGCCTGAAGGAAGGTAACATCCAGCGTTGCCCTGACCGGTACGCCATCATCACGAAATAGGGTACATTTCTCAGTAAGACTGGTAATGACCGCCTTGAAAGTCCAGATTTTACCCCAGTGAAACTCGACCATGGGCGGTCGCCCTTTAACCGTGGTCATATCCTTCGCCTTCTCGTCAATGTCCATCAGTTTCCGAACCTTTTTAATGGTATCACGCACATCGCCACCGGTAGTGGAAGTATCCAGGAACAAATTCATCTTCAGCGTTGCTGAAGAACCGCCGCCGAATTCCAGATCCGGTACATTTTCGCCTTTTACCTTTTTCTGAGTCCAGGCATTTGTCCTCTGAAAGGTATACTCGTTCGGATTAAAGAGACAGGCTACTTCTTCATTGGTATCCAGGTTGACTATCTTGGCTTTTTCCACAGCTCGCTATATCCTCCTCATATCATGTCGGGCGGCGTTCCCTCTCTACCATTATCATTCGCTTTATGAAAGGATATATTTCGCGGGCCAGGGCTCTGAGGTCGGGCGCAGCTCCCGGCTCTCTAATCTCTTCCCCACCCAATTCGGATGCCGTTACCTCAGGCCGTTCGCTTGCCTCGGCCGCGCTGGTCGTTGATTCTGGTGCCCGTTGAATCACACCACTGGCATTAGTCCCATTGTTTCTGGAATAAGTCAACTCTTGTATTGTGTAAGACGCCTGCCTGAGTAGCCCTTCACTATGGGGTGCCCTGATGTCTGTCGGCGGTTGTGACGGGGATACCGGCAGCGGCAAAACCAGTTGCCGAGCATAATCGTATCCTGTAGAAGCGGGTACATATTCACGATTCACCAGTAATCAAGCGCTCTTGTTCTGACCGGATGGGTACGCATCAGCCCCGGATTTGAAGAGTCGCTGATAAGGCAAAGTTATTTCTCGGGAAATGCTTTTAATGATAGGTTGCCGTTGAATAGCAGAGCCAGCAGTGGCTGGCGTCCCCTTGTATAAGAACCGCTTTTCAGCATAGCCTTCTGTTAATCCTTTATCCACACTGCTAGGCACATCTTCTTCGGGTTCTCGGGTAACCTCGGCTTCCTCTGGCGCTTGCTTTGCTGGTCGACTAATAACAGGTTTTCCCGCCTGGGTCTGGCTCATATCCGGCGCTAGTTGAGGAGCTACCCTGTAAGGGAGGCCCCGAGGTACTTCGGCCGGGGTCACTTCCCGTGTTGGTAACGAATTTGATTCCGGCTTATCAAGTCCAGTTGCTGTCGCCATCATTGCCAGTTGGCCAGGGCCTTCAGGTGTGTCGGTCATATTAGTTATCAAAGGCAAGGCCGCCTTCCCAGCCATGAAGCTAACAGACTCTTCCCCTCCTCTATCAGCTGCTTTCGGGTAATAGGAGTCCCTTATCGAAGAAGCCGGACCTTCGCGGATTCGCTCAGTAGTACCTTGCGGGTGCGCTCCTAAGGTTTTAAGCTGCCAGACTGCTGGCTGAGTCATAGAGGTCAGGGGGCTGGACAGCGACCGGTCAGAGCGGACATGATAAGGCTGCCGGTGTACTCTGGCTATCTCTTCTTTAGAACCCTTGATCTGCCGCGGCTCGGGCCTCTGTATGTCGCTTAACTCATGTAATTCAGGCATCGCAGTCCTTCCACGGCGGGCACGGGATGACACAAAGCTATCAGTGTCTTGAGTCTCTGGGGCAACTGCTATTTGGCTGGTCGTGAGGGCGATAAACGGAGCACGAGTTATGTGCGGCATTTTCCCCCCAGCCACGGGCGGTAGCAACAGATCCTGAATGACGGCCGGGTAGGATTCATCCGCTGGATGAACCGGCGGCACCTCCCGGATGATACCCGGTCCTTGATGAAGCTCATTCGAATGGCGGGTAGCTGCTGTATCTTTCTTCTGGACGGGCAAAGTGCCACTAGGAGCCGCATGTGGAAGGTACCCGTCAATGGTAGGCAAGGGATAGGTTTCCGCCACCTCACCACCCAGCCGTTCTTCTTCGGCATCGCGTATTGCTTGAATAAGGGTGTTTGGATACCGCTCACTTCGCAGACTTACAGTACTAGTCAGTTTCCCTTCTGGCACGGTACCTGTTGTTGCCGTAGAGCCGCGCCGCTGCTCTCGGTTTTGTCGAAACCATGGGAGGTCGAGCATTCGCTGCCACACAGACGGCACGAAAGTAGGTTTTCTCCAATTAGAATCAAGGACTCTCGATAATAGGGGCATGTGGATTGCTCGAGACAAAACAGAAACCAGCCTGGCGTGCTCTGTTACCCATGTCACCAGTCGGCTATCGGCTTCGCCCGCGTGACCAAGCTGCTGCCGAGAGTATGAACTCAAGGGCGGCATACTTGCCGGTACGGTCGATCGAGCCGTCAACGGCTTTAGCCGCTCAGCCAGGCGTTGTAACCACGGACTCAGTTCTTTGCTTGGCTCTTCTTTTTTATTCTGCCGCTTATTTGAGATGTCTCCGCTTGGCGACATTATGCTATCCTTTCATGAATTTTATGCCATGGTGAGCAAACTCCAGAGTCTCTACGGAGACGGCCACTTCATCGGTCTTGAACGCCGGGCCTACCCACTTAACCGGAAAGGCTCTATCCAGCGTCCACCGCGCCTCTTGCTTTTGATCCACAGTGCCGTACAGGGTTATGGTGACCTGACGGAATACAAAACCCTCGCCACCCTCGCCTGACCGGAGAGCGTCTTCCATATCGGTATACCATTTGTGGAGTTTATCGGAGGTGGTAAAGCCTCGTTTTAAGGTAATGTTAGAAACCTTCGTCCTGCCGGGGAACTTATGGACGAAGTCATTTTGTCCACCCTCTTTATATTCAAAAATTTCGGTAGCCATTTCCAGACCAGAGCACTCAGTAAAGGCAGCCTCGGTTATATCCCCAATCTCAACATGAAACTTGAAGGTGGGAAAGGGGTCAACCCTTTGCGCTGTCTTCGTATCACTGGTTCCACTTATCGGCGTTACCATAGCTTACCCTCCGCATCTGGCATATCGCTCTTCTTTTTAAAAAGCCGGCCATATCGAATCATATTGGCGGTGCTATCTCCCCCATTTTCAAGACGGTACCATTGGCCACCTTCCTTATCAGCCGCTTCCGGTCATTTTGCGGTTGATCTCGGCAATTTTCTCCGCCCACTGGCGGCGGTCTTTATGCTCCATCTCCAGTATGTCCTTTAGCGGCCAGTGAAAGTAATAGGCGATGTAAGCTACCTCCTCGTGCAGTTGTTCGAGGGGGTAGCTTACTATCCCCCCGGGTGGCCAAGGTCCACCTCTATATCTTTATTGCACTCAGGACAGGTGATTGAGACGTTGGCCGTGCCGTTCTCGTTTATCTGGCGATAGAAGTCCTGAAGATAGGCGAAGTCGGCCGAGAAAAGGTTCTCAATAACCCCCGTGTTGACTTCAGGGAGGCTGCCCAGCTTGTTTATTACCCTAGCCAACAGCATGACGGCCAAGTATGCCTGATTACTCTTTACCCGGAGGTCGCGGAGAGGGGCAATCTCATCCATAGCCGTTGCCAGACGCATGGTACCCTGCTTGTGGAGATTACCCTCACCGTCGACGTAACCACGGGGCAGGGTAAACTCGAATTCGGTTTGCAGAGTCATTTCTCAAGCCTCCTATTTCACACGTGTTATGTACTCGTGTACCAGCGTAAGCTCCTCAACGCTTATTTCGTTGCTGTCAGACTTGGGGGTCGGCCCGGATATCTTGGAGGGCCAGGCGTTCAGGAAGTTCCAGCGGGCTGCCTCCTTAAGCTCCTGGTCATACATGACGATCGAGCCGTTAGTGCGGGCGTCGGCTACTTTCCCATCCTCAACCTGCTTGCGCCAGTCCCATAGGCCGAGGTCTGAGGTGAGACCCTGCTTCAGGGTGACATCGCCCCACTTCAGCCGGCCGGGAACTTTAATAACTACCTCTACACCTTTTTCATTCACCACTTTCTGCTCGATAATCTCGGTCTCGGAACCCAGGCCGCTGACCTCGGTGAAGTAGCCGGAAATTTTGCCCCCCAGGTCAAGCATAAAATGATGGCCAACTAATGGGTCTTGTCTGCTAGTATCTACCGCTTCTGGCATTGTCAGTTGCCTCCTTATGCCTATTTAGTGTTATTCGGATGTTTCTGAGCCGCTGGCCCACTGGCTGATGCGGAAGATGACGAACTCAGCCGGTTTAGATGGCGCCAGGCCGATTTCGATTATTACCTGTCCCAGGTCGCGCACCTCGGGGGGATTGGTCTCCTCGTCACATTTGACATAGAATGCCTGGGCGGGCGTAGCCCCAAACAGGGCACCGGTGCGCCAGACATTGGTCAGGAAAGCGCCGATATCCCTTCTGATGCGTGCCCAGAGGTCGGGATCGTTGGGCTCAAAAACTATCCATTGAGTCCCCATCTGAATGGACTTCTCCACGAAGTTGAACAAGCGCCGAACATTGATGTAGCGCCATGATGCGTCGCTGGAGAGCGTTCTGGCACCCCACACGCGAATGCCACGACCGGGGAAGGTGCGGATGCAGTTGATACCGATAGGGTTGAGAATGTCCTGCTCGCTCTTGGTAATCAATGTCTCAACACCCATGGCACCCCGTATCACCTCATTGGCCGGTGCCTTGTGCACCCCACGCTCGGTATCGCTGCGGGCGTAAATACCAGCCATGTAGCCACACGGCGGCACCACGATGCTTTCGCCATTGCCCAGGGGATTGGCCACCCTGATCCAGGGATAGTAGAGGGCGCCATACTTGGTGTCATAGCCGGTCTCGGTCATGCGCCAGTCTTTTATCTGCTGCGGGTTGAGTCCCGGCGGACAGTCAAGGATGGCAAAACGATCCTTCATGTTCTCACAGTGGGCAATCATCGCCAGTTGGACCGCCTTCACTCCCTCCATGGATATAGCGCCTCCCTGGTACAGTGCCATGAGGTCAGGACAGCAGAGCATGGTGACGTCATCGGCTATCTCGAAGCCGGAGAGACCGGTACGTTCGGCAGCATCGCCAACAATTTCGCCGCTGGAGATCGGGGCCAGAGCGGTGGCTTTGGCCTCACCAACTGCTAGCGCATACTGTCCCGGGCTGGGTGCCCGCTCGGCCATACTGAGTGCCGCTTCCTTCTCCGCTACCCGAATCAGCTTGGACTGCTTGTTCACCACGTCCACCACATTGCGTGCCCCCTTGGCCTTGCTGAAGCTCAGGTTCTCAAAAACCTCCTCAGTCGCGCCGCGGCGCACAATGAGGTTGAACTGGTCTTCAGGGACATCCTCGCCGCCGGGCTTGGCTACCTCGACGGAAACCTCAGCCCCGGCCGGCCCGGCCTCCAGAGCCGTGATGGTCAAGCTCTCAATTGATGGCTGGGCATGGCTGGGCAGGGCGGCTACCGCCTTGGGCTCAGCCTGTTCCGCTTCACCGCCGGGAAGACGGGTCACGTAGCAGCGTCCACCTCCATTCTGGAAGTAGCCGTAGACAGCCTGAGCCAGGTACCCCCCTTTGATGAAGCCGCCAAAGTTATTGACGAACTCTGTCCAGTTGGGTATGAAGGTCGGCTGGTTGACCGGACCCTCCTCGGCAAAGCCGACAAAAGCAGCACAGGCGGTACCGGCCCCCTCAATAGGCTTGGTACCCTTGTCTACTTCTTCGACGTATACACCGGGCGAAAGATATTCTGGTGACATAGTATTATCTCCTTTCTGTAGTAATTGTGCCGTAGTAGGTCAAAGATTGTCCCGTAGCGACACCTCAGGGACAATCCGGCATATTCACTGCCACCGTTTACCTCATCCTACCACCTCCTTTGTTCCAAAAAGGCTTGTTTATCATAATTCCAGATCGTAGCTAGTACTGGGTATGGTAACCGGAGTCTCCTTGACCTTCTTACCCGATACCAGCACTTGGAAGGTATGCTCCCCCATGGCAAGCCTAGGGAAGGAATATCTTCCCTGCTCATCCGTGGTGGCCGTCATGCCCGCTTCTTTGGCAACCACCCTAGCCTCAGGGATACCTTGAGTTGGCTTTCCCGCTTTATATAACATACCGGTAATCTGCACCATGCGCTCGGCATCTGTATCCGGTGGTGTAAACTCGAGCACCTTTGTCCTGACTTCTGGTGCGGTGAATTCTACATCGGTATCAAGTGGTAAGGTAACCACGTAGTTAATAGACGGCTTTATCTCGTTGTCCAGAGATGACCAGAAATCAGCCGGGTTATTGAACAAACCATCCGGCTGCGCGGTAGCTGCTTTGATAGGGCAAGGTGATCCCACGAGCTGCCCGGTTAGCAACTCGTCGGTAAGTTCTGGATAACGGAAGAGCGTCCGCAACACGTGCCACAACAGACGGTGCTCATCTGCGGGATCACTGGCCCAGACTGTTACAAGGTAGGAGATGTCTATTCGGCTGGGATTCTTTTTTCTGGTAGCTCTGCCATTCTCGTCCTTGGTGATGGCCCATTCGGTGCCCCGCAGCTGGTGGTTTTCCCGGATATCATAGAGGTAGATATTGACCGTCGGCTTGGAGATGGACGCCGACCATTCCCGGTTCGGTGTTTCGAATTTTATATCTACCTCCGCCGAATCAAGTAATCCCTTCTTTGTCAGAAGTTGTTTTATAGTTTCACCCAGATCACTTATCATAGTCTATCGAATACCTCCAGCACCTGGTGATTATTCAAGATTTGGCCGCTTTCTCTTGCCAGCCCCCTAGCTTTTCCTCATTCATGCGCTCATGCCCTGCCATCTTCCAGCTCTCCAGACAGTTGCCTAGCCCCTGACCAGCTCGAAGTAGCGGGCAAAATCGCTTTCGGTACATAACTTGCCCATTTTTTGGAACTCCCGTTTGGTAGCCCAGATTATGTTCTCCATGTTGATAGAACCACCATCCTGCGCCGCCAGGAAGGCAGCGCCCAGGGCAATATTCTTGATGTTACCCCCGGTTATCTTGAACTGCCGGGCCAGGAAAGAAAGGTCTATATCAGTCGCCAGCGGCGCCTCTCTGGGGAATATATTCTGCCAGATGCGGTGACGGTCAGCTTCCTCAGGAGCGGGGAACTCTACCGTGAAGTGCATTCGGCGGGCAAAGGCCTCGTCCATGTTCTTACGCATATTCGTGGCCAGTATTACTGCCCCCTCATATTCATCCATTTTCTGGAGTAAATAGGCCACCTCAATGTTGGCATAACGGTCATGGGAATCCCGCACCTCGGAGCGTTTGCCAAAGAGAGCATCAGCCTCATCAAAAAAGAGAATCGCATTAGAGGTTTGCCCCTCACGAAAGATACGGTCGAGGTTCTTCTCTGTCTCGCCGATATATTTGCTCACAATAGCCGACAGGTCTATCTTATAGAGGTCAAGCCCCAGCTCGTTAGCTATGATTTCCGCGGCCATGGTCTTACCCGTGCCTGATGGACCGCTGAAAAGCACGTTTAGCCCCTTGCCCGTGGACAGCTTATGCTCAAAGCCCCAGTCGTCGTACACGGTATAGTAATACTTAACGTAGCTACATATTTCGTGCAGTTGCTCCATCTGGTCTTTAGGCAAGATAATGTCAGGCCAGCTGTACTTGGGTTGTATCTTACGTGACAGGGCACCAAGCGTCCCTCTAAACTGCCGGCGACAGGCAGCGTATAGGTCCTGGGCAGTTATCACCGCTTTTCCCGGGTCTCGCCACCGGGCTAGGCTCCGGGCAGCAGCGACCACATCGCGGATCTGACCACCACTGAGCCGGAACTTAGCGGCCAAATCACCGAAGTCGATATCAGCGGCCATGGCTGAATCACCGTTCCGTTGCCTCTCCCAGAGCTGCCTACGCGCTTTATATGAAGGATCCGGCAATTCAACACTGGTAAAAGACTTACCGTATAAAATTGCTCCCGGCTGCCACTCCTTCTCACTCACCAGGAAGACCCATTGCGGGTAATTCTCCAGTTCGGTTATCAAGCTCTCATAACTTGATCTCATTTCTTTTTCATCACCCAGCAACCGGTCATAGCCATCCAACAAAAGGGCAGCATTCTGTAATCTACTTTCCCGGAATACGAGCCTGAGTGACAGTTCCAGCGAGGTATTTACCGCTACCATCTTGTTTACATCCACATTGAGTATCGGTACCCCTAGCTCAGAGCAGACAGCCTCCGCGGTAGCCTGCCTGCCAACACCATCAGGCCCGTGGAAGTTACAGACGAGTCCTTTCTCCTTGAACTGCGTTACCAGCCTGGTCAAACGTTCTTTAGTATCATCGGTAAGAATAACATCTGGCAATCTGAGCTTCGGATAGACTAAGTGGCTAAAAGGCAGCAAACTAGTGTCAATTCGGTCTGTCTCCAGCAGATAGCTGGCTATGCGCTCATCCACCTGGAGAAATTTGGCCAACAGTGGGCCTGGTCTCGAAGAGTGCTCATCATATAAATGCAAGAGATGGTACCTTAAAAGAGGGGCTTCTGGAGAAAATGCTTGCCGAGCCTTCAGCATATCAGTAAACGATTCACAAAGTAGCTGCAGGACAAGATTAACCGTGGGGCTTCTCTTGGTTACATCATCCTGCAGATAAGCGTAGAGCTGTTGGTAGGTCAGGTCCAGCTCCGGTAGCATACAGACTAAGATGGTATCAATATCAAACACAGACAGGCGAAACAGTCGGCCCAGTTCGTTTAACCGGAGTATAAGCCCACGGCGCTGGCTTTCCCCCCTTCTCTTCGCGATTTCTTCTTTCAGCTGCCTAAGCGACTCAGCCAGGTCTTCTGAATCTGGATTCATCGGTTGGGATGAGCCATCCTCTCGCCAGAAAGAAGGAGTGTTGATGAGACCGTCTACTTGCTTTTCCGAGATATAAAGCCCACGGAAGCCATCGGCCTCCGGCTGGCTATTTCCCTGACGCATCCTCGCTACCTTCAGATAGAGCTTCAGTTCAATCTGTTTTAACTCAGCTAATAGGAGGTCCAGGCTGCTCTGGAAATACTCATTCATCCGAGCCAAAGTCTCCCCTGCCATGTCTCGACTGTGGCAGTATCGTTATAACTCGTCGTCCGTTCCAGCCATCCACTTCAGTCATATTGGTTTCGGCTGCGCAACACCAGTAAATACAAATGCACTTATCATGGCCAGCATAAAATCACGGCCACTTCTTACGTCATTAATGGTAACCGGCAACAGTTAGTAGCCGGTTAATTTCCGGTTAATTTTCAGCCAGTTATGTCAAGAGTCTTGCAGAGCCCCCATCGTTTGGCAGGACTATCATTATAGGGCTAAGACTCTTGACCATGGGAGGCATTGTATCGTAGACTCTTACGAGGGTAGATTTATAGCCTCGGGAGACGGCTGGAATGTCAGAAACGTGCCCGCACTGCGGTAAAGAGTTCGCAAATACCAAGGCACTTGGCTCACATCTACATTACCGGCACAAGAGCCACAGGGCAAACTCCGGCTCATCATCGGCAGTCAGAACAGCCAGTGAGAAGAAACGGTTTCGTTCCCTGTTAGAAAGGTGTTTACTCGGCACTGGCCTTAGGTTGCCCGAGGATATTGAGAAGATTGAGCTAGCTTTAGCAGAGGTCCCTCATGGTATCAGCCCTTTATTAGACCAATACCGTGATGCTTACAATCGTGCCCTTGATAAAGAGAAGCTGTTGAAAGAAGTCGAGGAGTTATTGCGACAGGAAGAAATGGGGTAGGTAAATAATTTACCTGTCATGGTCAATATTAGCTAAGGAATTGGCGGCATCTATGCACCCTTTGCCGGTTCCAGTTAAGCCAATTTCCTGACAACCGGTCTCAATTATTTCCCGCACTTCATCATTTATTCTGTTATCGCCATTCCTATCGGTCACAATGCCGTAGAACTGGGCGGCCAGTCCGCTAACATAGGCCGCGGCGAATGAAGTACCGCTTTTATAACCATATTTATCACCAGGTAATAAAGAATAGATATTAAAGCCGGGGGCCGCTACATCCAGCCAGTAACCGTGGTTTGATAACGGTGCCAGCGTATCATCCTGTCTGATAGCCGCTACGGCAATGCTATTTTTATAGCGGGCCGGATAGGCTGGTAATACACTACCATCGTTGCCAGCGGCGGCTATGACTACGGCTCCCTGGCTCCAGGCGTAATTTATGGCATTCTCCAACTCTACCGATGGCTCCGCAAGCTCCAGGCTGATATTGATAACGCTTGCCCCATGCTCGACGGCCCACATGATGCCGCTGGCTACCGCTATTGCCCGACACTCGCCCCTGTCATCGGCAACTTTAACATTCATCAGCTGGCTTTCCGGTGCCACCCCGGCAATGCCTATTTCATTATTACAACGAGCAGCTATAATCCCGGCGACATGAGTACCATGTCCATAAACGTCACGGCAGGTAGGGCTGTCAGTAAAGTTCACCTCAGCGACCACATTGCCAACAAGGTCTTCGTGGTCCTGGTCAATTCCGGTATCAAGGACGGCTACTAGGCCTCCCCGAACGCCGGTGGTAACCCGCCACAGCACCGGTGCCTTTATTTTAGTAAGCGCCCACTGTTGTTTCAGAAACGGATCATTGGGAAGCGTTTGCTCCTGCCAAACAGCAGGGGAAGAAAACTGCGAAAGACTGGTGTCATCTAATACATTGTTCTTTGTGCCCTCTGGCTCAAAAGGGCTTCTAGGATAAGTTGGTAAGGTGGCTGGTGACGTCGGGACAGGACCGCGAACGCTCATGCTCCCGTTGGCCGGACAATCTCCTAAGGCGCCAGGCCATATTCCAAAGACGCTGACCACGATAAGCACCAGCGCTAATAATTTCAGACTCTTCATTTATTATTATAATTATCACAACAGCCACCTTACAGGAATAGCGCAATAGTCGTAAAACGAAAAGTAATTTAGTAGCATTACTCGGAGCATTCTCTCTACCCGATTTCATGTCATTAGCGAACTACTATTAGCGTGAAAGGCACTAGAATAAGCCAAGCTCCATACGGCATCGTTAAAACAATTGGTATTTTACACACCATTATTTTACACACCATATTACTACCGTTTTCTAACTGGAATTACATAAAAATGTGTTGATACATTGCCCATTAAGTAGTACCATTTCACTAGTACTATAGTATGGGGAGAGTACTCAGATGACACGACTAACAGGAACCGGCATTCGTTTAACCAGATTTAGATGGCTTTCTACACTCTTGCTTATTACACTACTATCAACCATTGCTATGCCAACAGCAACAATTACCAGCACCACTACCAATGTTTATGCTGAAGAGTGCTGCTGTTGGCCTAAGGTATCCTTCGATTCCGCCTCCCAAAGCGAGCCAGAGGACTGCGGCTCCATGTCCCTTACCGCCGTCCTGGATAAGACCTCGGCCCTCGATGTTACCGTGCCCTTTACCGTCGATGCCTCATCGACCGCTACCGACGGCGTCGACTACTCCATATCCACCACTACCCCTGGCCAGGTGACCATAGTGGCCGGTAATCTCACCTCCGATACCATCACCATCAATGTCGTCGATGATGCCCTGGTCGAGCCCGATGAGACCGTTATCATTAACATGGGTACCCCCACCAACGCCAATAAGGGGACCCCCGATTCCCATACCGCTACCATCGAGGATAATGAGCCCAAGGTATCCTTCGATTCCGCTTCCCAAAGCGAGCCCGAGGACTGCGGCTCCATGTCCCTTACCGCCGTCCTGGATAAGACCTCGGCCCTCGATGTTACCGTGC
>DUEU01000009.1 GCA_011191985.1 Dehalococcoidia bacterium | reverse complement strand
CCTAGAGGAATCAGTTCAACACAGCAAGACGGCAACATAGCCTTTTTCACACACGGCCATAATGCTCAATTCGGTCCTGCCAATAACAAGACAGGAGGAGATAGTAAATGCAGCCAGAGATAGAAGTAAAAAGATCGGTCTGTACCATGTGCGGTGAGAACTGCGGTGTTCTGGTATACGTTAAGGACGGCAAGATTGTAAAGATGACCGGGAATCCCGCTAATCCGGTAACTCGCGGTTTCATCTGTAAACGGGCAGCTAGCGCCATACACTGGCTTTATAGCCCCGACCAGCTTCTGTACCCGCTGAAGAGGGTCGGCGAAAGGGGAGAGGGCCAGTGGGTACGCATAGACTACGAGAAAGCACTGGATGAAATAGCCGACAAGCTGAAAGAGCTAAAAGAGAAATACGGCCCCCATACTGTGGCCACTTCCGAAGGGACATTGAGAAACGCCGAGTTCTGGATGCGGGCCCGATTTATGAATCTGTTCGGCAGTCCCAACAACTTCCAACCCGGAGTTATTTGTGGATTGAACCGGGAAGTAATGGGGGCCGCTATTGCCGGTTTCAGGGTCTGTTCCAAGCACGGCAACTTACAGCATACCAGATGCGTGGTGGCCCAGGCCAGCAATCCCCGAGGATTTTCCGCCAAGCTAGCACAGCATTTGAGGCTAATCAAGGCAAGAGAGCCCGGAAGGCTACGCCTCATCGCCATTGATCCCCGAGATACCGGCATCGCCTTCGAAGAAGCCGATATGCACTTGCCGATAAGGCCGGGTACTGATGCCGCTCTTATGCTGGCCTGGCTGAATGTCATCATCAACGAAAACCTTTATGAGGAGGACTTCGTCAAGAAATACACGTTTGGCTTTGATAAACTGGCCCAGCGCGTGCAGGAATACCCACCGCAAAGGGTGGCCGATATTACCGGCGTAGCCGCTGATTTAATAGCCGAATCGGCCAGAGTCTTTGCCACCACCAAACCGGCGCTTATCTTCGGTGGCGTCGGTACCGACCAGATTGGCTTTAACGCTACCCGGGTTGAACAGGCGGCAGCGTCTTTAATGGCCATAACCGGTAATATCGATATTCCCGGCGGGAGGTTGATGACCAATTATTCCGGCATCGAAATAAACGGCAAACGGCCCTTAAGAGACTCGGCCATGGAGCTTACCGCCAAGCTCCCCGAAGAACAAAAAACAAAGCAGTTCGGCAGTGAACGATTTAAACTGATGGGTTACCCCGGCTACAAAGAATGGGCGCCGGCATATGAAAAGTACTATGAAATACCGGCCCCCACCATGCATACCCTTTCGGCCAACGAACCAACAATATACCGCGGCATCATCAACGGTGACGCGGACCGGGTCCGGGCTATCATGACCTGGGGCAGCAACCTGGCGGTAAGGACCGGCAATAGCAAGTTGGTTTACCAAGCATTAAAGAGCTCCAATTTAGAACTCTCTGTTGTTTGTGACTTTTTGATGACACCCAGCGCTCAACTCGCCGATTACGTAATTCCCACGGCGAGCTGGATGGAGAGACCTTACTGGACTACATGGGAAGATTTCGCGCCGGCCTGCTGCTTTGGCGAGAAGGCGATCGAGCCGCTGGGAGAGCGGAAGGACGACTTCTATTTCTGGCGGGGGCTGGGCATCAGACTCGGCCAGGAGGAGTACTGGCCATGGCAGACCCACGAAGAAGTAATGGAGTACCGGGCGGAGCCGATAGGTTTCAGTTTTAAAAAGCTGGTGGAGACGGCCGGTCTCGTCCCCCCGCCTGAGTTTAAAAAATATGCGAACAAAGGGTTCGCCACCAATACCGGCAAGTTTGAGTTGTATTCTACGGTACTGGAAAAACTGGGCTATGACCCCCTCCCCTATTTTGCCGAGCCGCCGGAAAGCCCCATTAGTAAGCCAGAAGTGGCCAAGGGCTACCCCCTGATACTGATTACCGGAGGCAGACACATGCCCCAGTACCACTCCGAACACCGTCAGCTAGCCATGGGCATGCGTGAGAGGCACCCCGATCCTGTGATGGATATCAATACAGAAACCGCACGTCAACTGGGTATAAAAGACGGCGAATGGGCCTACATTGAGACGCCAAGAGGGCGGATTAAGCAGAGGGCTTACGTAACCGACCGGATCCGCCCTGACGTGGTAAATTGCGAAGCCAGTTGGTGGTACCCGGAAATGCAGGGAGAGGAACCCTGTCTACATGGACTCTGGGAGTCGAACGCCAACGTTCTCACCGATGATAACCCCTACGTGTGCGATGAACTCGCTGGTGGTTGGGCCCTCCGGGCATTATTGTGCAAGGTTTATAAAGCGTGATATACCAACCCTATTCAGCCGCCAGCACCGGCTAGAATGGTTAAAAAGTATTCGGGCTAGTTCTTTGAAGTTAGTTATCTTTAGGAGGCAACAGTGGCAAATTGTGAAATAGTCATCGACGAGCAGCGTTGTCAGGGCTGCGGTTACTGCGTTGAGTTCTGCCCCCTTAATTGCCTGGAAATATCTAAAGAAAAGATCAGCCAGAAGGGGTATTACCAACCGGTGGTGATTAAGCCAGAGAAGTGTAACGCCTGCGGGGCTTGTATCTGGATGTGCCCCCACTGGGCAATTGAAGTCCACTCATATTTCCAAGACACGGACAAAGATGTAACCGGAGAAACGGTGACTGGCCCGCCACGGCTGGCACTTGAGCCGCCTCTGGCCAACTGCCCTGGTTGTCAGCACCCAACGGTCGGGCGGATGGCTGCCGAGGTACTGGACGAACTGGGGGTCGGTGACAGGGCCGTTGTCTTTGACGCGATACCCTGTAATATCTCTACAGCATTCGGGATGGACTTTGGCCGCAAGCTCACCCTTGACGAAAGTGCCCCTGATTTGGCCACCGACATCAGGCGTTCTTCCCCGGAGGCCATTGTATTAGCAGTACAGGGTTATTGGGGACTGGCCGATTTCAGCTTCGATATCGGCTCTCTCATCGGTGCCTTAATTCGTGGTGAGCATTTTACCATGATCCTGTGCAACATGCCCTACTACGCGCCCAAGTATGGGCGGCCATCACCGCTTAACGAGCCCGCCGAAGGCAGACTGGAGCCGGCCACCATTATAAATACTCCTGAGGGGCAAAAGCTCATTACGGGGGGACAGCCGTTGCACATCGCAGAACTCGCCGCCACGTTTGCCGGGACAAGCTACAGTGCCCGCGGCGCTGTAACCTCCGTGAAAGACTACCAGCTTACTAAGGACTACATTAAAAACGCCGTCCAGAGACAGTTGGACGGCGGCGGTTTTAGCCTTGTTGAGGTCATTACCGTTTGCGGGGACCTGACGTACTCGGATCCGGTTGATTGCCTGAAACGGGTCAGGGACAAGATGGTAATCGAGTTCCCCCTAGGCGAATTTAAAAACACCTAGAACTTATGGGCAGTGGACACATAAGAAAGGCCTATCTGGGTCAATAGAGGAAGTGGAGGCAAACGGTGGTTAATAAAAAATTTGAGAAGCTGCTTGAACCTTATCATATCGGCTCGGTAAAGACCAGAAATCGGCTTATAAAAACCGGCGCCGGGATGTTTATGTGGCACGAAGACGACCTCCACATGAACGAGGCCATCAAGGCCATGTATGAGTCAATAGCCAAGGGGGGTGTGGGCCTACTGATAGTGGAGTCCCCCACGGTTGATTACCCCTTAGGTGCCCGCTGGCGGGAACGGTATCGCATTGACGATGATAAATACATCCAGGGCCTAAGTGAGCTGGTTGAGGTTATTAAAAAACATGGCTGCCCCACATTTATGCAGATGAACCACGACGGGCCCTGGCAAACGACAATGCCTTTTGTCACCGAACCCCTTTTCTCTGGCCCACCAATAGCCGCTTCCCCGGTCAGCATGAAATCAGACGCCGACTTGCACGATGATGTACCCCGAGAACTCACCATCCCCGAGATTGAGGAGATTGTTGATAAGTTTGCCAGCGCCGCGGTGCGGGCTGAGAAAGCGGGATTCCAGGGCGTGGACTTAAACTCAGCCAGCAGTCACCTGCTACATAACTTTCTTTCTCCTTTCTGGAATAGACGTCAGGACGCTTATGGGGGCAGCCTGGAAAACAGGGCCCGGTTTGTGACACAAATCATACGGGAAATCAAGAAGCGCCTGGGGCAGGACTTTCCGGTCTCAGTATGTATAAACGGCCTTGAAATCGGTCGGGTGGTAGGTATACCCGATGAAAAATGCCTGACTCCTGAGGACAGCCGGGGAATAGCCCGACTACTACAGGAAGCTGGTGCTGACGCCATTCACTTGCGGAGTCACTGGCTGGGATATCACGTTGCCGGGTATCTTCCGGAATGGCTTTTCTGGCCAGAACCGCCTATCCCTTTGAAGACCTTCCCTAAAGAATATGACTGGAGCCGGCGGGGGGCGGGTGCCAATATTATCCTGGCGGAAGGAATGAAAAAAACGGTGTCCATTCCGGTCATGGTGGTGGGCAAACTTGACCCTGAGCTCGGTGAGAAAGTCCTGCGGGAGGGCAAGGCAGACTTTATTGCCATGACCCGGCGGCTGCTGGCCGACCCGGAGCTGCCCAACAAGCTCGCCCAAGGAAAGATAGACGATATT
>DUEU01000089.1 GCA_011191985.1 Dehalococcoidia bacterium | reverse complement strand
AGGGTCCACAGATTCTCCGGGTCTTCGATAGCTATAGTAAGGTCATCACCATCAACACTCAGCGCCAGCACCTGGTGTTCCCGGGCCACATTCTCCGGCACCAGGGCGATGGCGGCCGGTTGAATCTGAACGTGCCTGAGGTCGACGGCCGGTACGTTGTACTGTAAGCTGAGGATAGTCGCCAGCGTATCGGAGTTGATAAGTTCTTCCTCAATGAGCACTTCGGTAAGCTTTTTATTGGAGCTGTCGGCAACCTGCCGCACATGCTCCAGTTCTTCCGGGCTAATAAATGAGCCTTCTACCAGCAGCTCGCCGAAGTCTTTCTTTTCTTCTTCTGGTGACTGGTCTTTATCAACCATTGCTCACTATCCTCTCTCCACAGGACATGCCATTCAGCACCTCCGCCCGCTCGGCATACCGATCCAGGCCTCAACTCCCCCGATTAAACATACTCTTCTCACTATCCCCGCTTATTATGGTTCCGGTTAAGACGCTTCAGCCGGTCGAGTGTCCACATGCGAATCAGGGTGGTAACCCCGATGCCCTTTTCCTGGGCAACTTCGCGCAGGACGCTGGCCGTATCCCAGTTGAATCGGGTAGCTATGGTCACGCTTAATTGTTTTCTCATCTCTCTATTCCCGGCTACCTGGGCAATCTAGCCAGATATTTCGCCTTGCATTGCAATATCAATCGTAAACAATGCAATACAGGCAATCAATGCCTAAATAGTAATGGACAGGCCTAGTGGAACGTACTAGTACGACTGATAAACTGAGGCTGTGGCGAACCTGAAGATGGGAGAGGAAACGCAGTACCGGCGGCTACTGACGCCTAGAAGACCTCCAGCAAACCGGCCCAGGCAGTAAACTCGGCCCCCTGGTAGTACAGCTTGTAGGTGAGCGTCCTTACCCCGGGACTTTCGCACAGCGCCGTCACGTCTACTGATACCGATTCCTCGGCCGGAACACTGACTGCCAGATTATAGAACTCGCCGTCAACTGAGGAATGGCCCTTTAATCGTACGAAAATAAGCTCCTCCTCATCATTGCGGATGGTGACGGTATCGGTGCGCGGCTCACCGGCGACAACGTAAGGGCTTACCACTACGCTATCTATAGCAACATCGGGCGGCGGTTCGTACTTCTTAACGACGGTTAGCTCTCCGGAACAGAGGTCCTTTACGCCAAAAACATACGTCAGATAGCCCTCGTCCACCGGTTGCCACTTGGCCTTCCACCGGCCAATACCCAGCCCATTAATTATGGTCACGGCCACTGTCTCTTGGTAGCTGTAACTACCGTCCGGCTCGACCTTGCGGATGGCGGCGGCGAAGGTCTCCCCGGCATACCCTGGAGCTTCAACATATAGGGTCACATCAGTGCCGCCAAGCGTTCTTTCCAGAGGGGAGGAGGCATCCGAGTTGCGCCATTCCACCATGGAAACATGGGGCTCAGAGGAGATTACCTTTAATTTCCCCGACCAGGAATCAAGCTCGGTATCGCGGAAGTAAATATGATAGTTGATGGTAACTATGCCACTGCCCTCACAGATAAAGTCCTTCTCCAACCAGGCACAGCTATCGGCCGGCACTTCAACAGTATCGTTACTGAATTCACCGGTTACCAGCGATGTGCCCTTCAGTTGGACGGTAACCGGATGCGGCTCTTGGTTCCTTATGCAAATAATATCGGTCCTGGTCTGGCCAATGGTCGCCGTAGATATCATATTTACGTGGTCAATGCTGACATCGGGTAAGAGCACCGGTGGCGGTGGCAACGGGGGTTCTTCCTCTGACCAGATACTAAGCCATAACCTTAAATCCTCGGTGCCAACGGCAATGTACTTGCCAATACCGAGGGACTCGTTCAGTCCCCAAACGTCCTCAAAATAGCCAATAAGCTGGTCACCGCCGCCGATAAACTCGGTAGATGACTTCGCCATGTGTTTATCAACGGTCGACAAGATCTCCTGGGCACTGCGGTAGTCGCCCCAGGCGAGACCACGCTCTATTTCGGCCAGGGACGGTATCAGAATATCGGTCTGCCACTTAGGGTCATGCCGTTTATAGGTCAGGATACACACCTTAAATGAGTCGCCGACCGAGTCCGTGCTAAACACCTCCTGGTCCAGCTTCACGGCCTGATAGTTGTTCATGCTGAAGGTACCTCCTTCAGGCAGGAAACGGCTGACCGCCTGCTGGTAGCCGTCGGTTATTACCAGCAGGAGATAGATATTGTCCGGGCCGGAATCAGTACCGTCGTATTCCACGCCGAGGTACTGCAGGGTGACATTCAGCGGTTTCTCCGAGGTCGGTCGAGAGGCTGGTTCCGGAGGTAAAAAGGTGGGTTTAGTTGAAGGAGACTGGGCCGGCGTTGATGATGGTCCAGTAACCGGAGCCGGAGGTGTTGTTACCTCCGAAATGCAGGAAGACAGCAGTATCATCAATAAGGCCAGTAAAGCAACCGGCCAGCATTTCCTGGCCGGCTTCAATAGCAGGCTGAATCTGTCCCTCCACCAGGAGGGTGACAGCACTGTCACTGCGTTTCCTCCACGATTTCTCTACTATCAAGGATAACATACCAGAACCTGTCCTTATATCACCCAAATGGGTGATTTAAGGCATATAACCTGCCTATTACTTATGTTCTGGCCAGCAGCCATTGCCCCGCTAGGCGATGAACTGCTGGTACCAGCCAATAATGTCGTTTCCCCATACCACCACGGCCATGGTGCCGGTGGACAGGAAGGGACCGAAGGGGATGGGCTGCCGCCGCTTTTTCAGACCAAGTCCGAGAAGAGCGGCCGCCACCAGCCCGCCGGCGATAACCGCGAGGAATAGGGCCAAGAACACCCTGGGGAAACCGGCTATCAGTCCCACCAGTGCCGCCATTTTGACATCACCCAGGCCCATGCCGCCCCGTGCCAGCAGGAAGAAGAGCAGCATAACCACCAGCCCGGCAGCGCCACCGGACACGGCGCTTATTACCCGCAAACCGGTAGCAGCACCCAGGGTAGGCTGAAAAGGGGAGAAAGCTAACGCCAGTACTAAGCCGGGATAGACCACTTTGTCTGGTATTAACTGGTGCTCAATATCGATGAGCAGGATAAGGGTAAGCAGGCAGGTATAAACCAGGGAGAAGCCGAGCTCCAGACTCAGGCCGTAGTACCAGTATAGCAGGGGAAACACTATCCCCATAGCGGCTTCTACGGCCGGCAGGCGCCAGGGTATGGGGGCACGGCAGTAGCGACAGCGCCCCCGCAGCCATATATAGCTGAACAGGGGCACCAAGTCTCGGAAACCGAGGCGTTTTTGGCAGGCATCACAGGCAGAAGGCGGACTGATTATTGACCGGCCTGTGGGTAAGCGGTCACCGCATACGTTGAGGAAACTACCCACCGACAAGCCGAGAACAGTAAATATTGCCAAGAACAGGCCGTATGGCAACAACGCGTTAACCATTTGATTATTTGAGGATAAGCCCCAGGTTGACCATATACAGGGCAACGGGGAAATGCTCGGGATAGGACAGGGGCAGTTCCAGTGGGGCCACGGTCCGGCCACTGAGAGTGCTTACCCGCTGGGCCAGTTCTGTGTTAAGAGCGATTTCTCCGGTCAGGTAGATGGGGACATCGGCTGGCAGAGGGTCAGTACGATTCATATCGTTATAATACTCTATAGTGCTGGCCAACTGCTGCAGGAGAAGCGCCGTTACCTTAGCCGTATCCAGGTTCTTCTCGCGAAGCCAGATACCACGCATCAGGGCGGGTATGGAATCCAGCACGATAATCATCTCGACAGAGTTCATCTCTCCATTGGCAATGATGGCACTCTTCTGGTCAATAGCCCGGGCCAGGGCCAGCCCCTTTAAATCTATGCTCTCAATAACCACCCCGGCGTTTTTGCAGACCGCTATCAGAATCCGCACCGCCTCCTTGGATACGGCTACGGCATAGACACGGCGCGGGCCTCCGCTACCGGGTAACAGCTGCCAGTGCAGGTCAGTCGTCTCAGGCGATACCCCCAGCACCCGCCGGGCTTCTCGCTGTATTGTGGTCTCCAGGTTCCCCTTTCCCGCGTCAGGCAGGGTGATTATCTGTGAGCTGCTGCCGATACTGGGCAAGGACCATCGTACATTCTTGGCGGATAATTTCCTCTCCTTCAAGGCCTGATTTATAATCTCACCCATGCGTGCCGTGTCAGTAACCAGCCCTTCCTTTATCAGCTGCGGCTCCAGGCCAACGGTATCCCACTTCTCAATCTTCCTGCCACTTGATTTGACAATCCTGAGGCCGTTGCCATCTATGCTTAGTGCCACCGTCATTTTTTGCCCTCTCTAGCGATTTTCTATAATACAATAAACCAAGCCACCAATATTGTCAACAATATACATCAACACAGGAGATATAAATAGTAGCTGAAGATAACTTCAGCTACGGTCTCTACAGCCGCTGCCATCAAAGGCAGGCACCCTTGAAGGATAGAAAGCCGATAATTTTATCTTTAGCTCACGGGAAGGACTTTCCCCGGCCTTTTGGGGCCGGCTGTTATTTGGTGCGGCAAAGAGTTATGGCAATCCTTTTCAGGCCTTTCTTATCCGGAGCATCGCGCCCGTCTCCGCTGTCAACCCTCTCTTCGGCCGTCTCTATATCGGGTAATTGCTCCAGTATATCAATCAGTGGCATCGGTTTATCCAGGGAGAGCGTTATCGAATAGCCACCATTACCGGGGCCCAGCTCGATGATGCCTATACCCGGCCAGTCCCGAAGATAGCGCTGTATTTCCACAAGCTGATTGGGGGAAAGTGGTGGTAGGATATCTAATGCCACCCGTCCTTCATATGTGGCTGAGGACATATCCCCGTCCAGGACTACAGTAGTCTTGTCCGCCGTCTCCCCTTCCGGTTGAGATATCGCCTCTGCCGGGGCGACCTCCGGTTTGTCGGCCGGTTCGGCCATATCGGCATTTCCCCAGGCCTGCTCGAGTTGCTCAAAGATATTGTTATCATTTTTAGCCTCGGCTTTAGCCCCAGCTTCAGCTTTAGGCTTAACCTCGGTCTGGGCCTTTTCTTCGGTTTGAGGCTTAAGCTCGGCTTTGGTCTTTTCCTCTTCTTGAGGCTTGGACTCAACTTGCGCCTCGGCTTCAGGTGTATCTAGGACCGCCTTTTTCTCAACCGGCTCCTCGGGGGCATCGGGGACAGTCATTTCCGCAATCGGTTCCTCGGTAACCGGTACCGATGGCGATGGAGAAATACTAGCTGGCGACAGGCTGCCTTCAAGCGACACAGACAGTTTACTCTCCCATTCTGCCTGCAGAGCGGTCGCTTGCTCAGTAACGCCCTTCAGCCCAGCCATGAGCTGGCTGTGCAGCTTTTGCGCCATTTCCTTAACTTCTTCCTGCACCCGCTGCTGCTGCTGGTTTACCAGATGCTCTACCTCCTGCTGTGCCCGGTCCCTTATGACTGCCGCCTCCTGTTGAGCCCGGTCCCTTACTTCCTGCGCCTCCTTATTGGCCACGGCCAGAATCTCAGCCTGCTTTTGCTCCATAAGCTCCTGGGCTTCCTTTTCGGCCTGTGCCAGGATCATAGCCGCTTGAGCCCGGCTTTCCTCCTCGATTTCCTTTCTGATATCGGCCGCCAGCTTATCGGCCTCAGCCACTGTCCTCTCGGCCAGCTTGGTCAATGAGTCCAGATGGTCCTGACGGTGCAGCAAATCATCACGCTCGCCGATAAGCTCGGTGATAAACATCGCCACCTGTGATTCATCCAGGCCCTCCTTGACGATGTCGAAGTCTCGTCCCCATAATTGCCTTGCCATCTTTGTCCCCATTGTCCTGGCCTCCAACTCTTGCTGTACGTACCTTCTCCTCAATTCATTGTACCTTGTTGGATCATATAACCGTAAATAGATATATAGTAATAGGCAACAGTAGTAAATTCGGGGGAGCAACTCAGTTGTCAGGCAGGGGATTGTCCCCGTCCTGCCTGAGGCAAATACAGAGGGTGCAACGAATCAGCCGGCCGCGGGTTCCGGTCTTTCGTCAGCCGAAATCCAGCCGTGACGTATGGCTAACACCACAGCGTGGGCCCGGTCGTTGGCATTCAGCTTGCGTAGTATAGCGCTAACATGATTCTTGATCGTCTGTTCACTTATTTGCAGGATGCGTGCAATCTGTTTGTTTGAGTTGCCCTCGGCAATGTAGCTCAGGATCTGCGTCTCTCTGGCGGTAAGCGGTGCGGCTACCGTTTCCATACCCTTGCCTAGGGTAACAATAGCCTGAAACTGCCGCAGTACTTGCTCGGCAACCCTGGGTCTGGTGGTGAGGCTATCATTTATCGGGTACTCACCACGGTCTGCCTGCCGGATCATCTGGACCAGTTTCTGCGGACTAGTGTTTTTGTCCATATAGGCCACCGCCCCGGTCTTGATAACCTCGAACAACTCCTCGTCAGTAGGACTGGGAGATAGCACTACCACCCGAGTGCTGGGATAGTACCTTACAATCCTCCGGCACAGTTCCAACCCGCTCATTGAGGGAAAGTCGATATCCAGCAACACCACATTGGCCGAGTTGGCTTCGATAAATCCCAGCAGGTCTTCACTCGGCGCACAATCCAGCACCTCAAGGTCGGATTCTGTCGACAGAGCCTGGCGCACGCCCGCCCGGAAAAAGGACTGTTTGTCAACAATTACTACCACTGCTTTATCCATTGGCTTCTAACTCCCCCCGCTATTGGTAATACGACTTACCAGAAAGATAGCACAAAAGAACGCTTTTGTCTATAACCAGCCACTCCTCCCTTCTCCGATACAGTGAATTATCGCTCAGGCTGTATAGAATTATGTTCTAGAACATAATATCTTCCCATGACCGGCATAACCTGCGATAGTTAATGATAAGTTTCGCTGCCGGGTAGAAATAGACGGCAAGCGCGAGGTACGGGAAGGGCAGATGATTTATATCGCTAGCGGCGGTCTTGGTTTTCTGGTAATACACCTGTTCGACATTTTCTGCCTGAAGAGAATTCCGGCGGCAAAGCCGGCCACTTGGCTGGTCGGCGGCGGCCTGCTGGTTTATTCCCTGATAATGATTGCCTTGGCACCCAACAAGTTACCCCTGCCCGCGTGGTCAACCGGTATAGGCTGGGGCTTGCTAATCATATCCATATCATTACTAGTATATTCCCTTTTTATCAATCTGCCATTCCGTAAGACCTACCTGGCCACCGGTGTCGGCGACAAACTGGTGGTGACCGGGCTCTACGCCCTTGTCCGTCATCCCGGGGTTCACTGGTTCATCATCACTATGCTGGCACTGGTGCTGGTAACAAGGTCACAGCTTATGCTTATCGCCAGCCCGATCTTCATCATACTGGATATCATTCTGGTGGTTATCCAGGACAAGTTCTTCTTCGGGCGGATGTTCCAAGGCTACGACCGCTACCGCCGGGAAACACCAATGCTGTTGCCAAACCGGAGGAGCATCAACACTTTTAAAAAAGGCCTGCGGCCAGCCAGAGCCAAATAATTCAAACGAGGGGACTGAACAATGAGTACCTTAGCAGAACTACTCCGACAAGGGAGAAATGATGAGGTTTGGCAGAGATGCTGCGGATTCATCGACCTGAGTCTGGACGATTTCATGATGATTCAGCGCCGTCTGCTCCAGGAGCAGTTGGGTCTGTTTAAAAAGTGCGGGCTGGGTAAGGTTATCATGCGTGGCGCCACCCCCAGCACCGTGGATGAATTCCGGCAGCAGGTTCCCCTCACTAGATATGCTGACTATGCCCCATATCTCCTTAAGCGCCGGAAGGGCATGCTACCCAAGACCCCGTTCTTGTGGCAGCATACCTCTGGCCGCTCCGGCGAGTACCCCTTCAAGTGGGTTCCGCTCACCAGCCGGCAGTATGACGAACTGGGGCCGGCTATCTTTGCCGCCATAATATTCAGCAGTTGCAAGCAAAGAGGGGATATCGCCTTGAAGGAGTACGACCGGTATCTTTACGCTCTGGCGCCGTCGCCCTATCTCTCCGGCTTAATCGGTCACCGGATTGATGAAGAAGACCTTGTTGAATTTCTACCACCACTCGACGAGGCCGAGAAAATGGAGTTCGCCGACAGGGTGCAGCAGGGTTTCAAGCTGGCCCTGCTCGAGGGAATGGATATAATGGGCGCCATAGCCAGCGTGGTGGTGGCCGTGGGCGAACGTTTCAGCCAGGGTAACGGTAAGATTGATATAAAACCTTTCCTGCGCCGGCCCAGCGCCCTGCTACGGCTGTTAAAGGGATTTACTAAAAGCAAGCTGGCTCGCCGCCCGATATTACCCAGGGACATATGGCCACTGAAGGGCATCGTTGCCGGCGGTACGGATACTGCCGTCTTCGCCGATAAAATAAAGAAAATGTGGGGGCGATATCCATTAAATCTATACGCCAGCACCGAGGCCCTGGTAGTGGCCATGCAAACCTGGGACTATCAGGCGATGACCTTCCTGCCTCACTTCAACTTCCTTGAGTTTATCCCCGAGGCAGAGAGTTTCAAATCGAGGGAAGACCCTACCTACCAGCCAAAGACCCTCCTGCTCAACGAGGTAGAGGCCGGTGAGAAATATGAACTGGTCATCACTAACTTTCTCGGTGGCGCTATGGCGCGGTACCGGCTTGGCGACATGATTAGAATTACCTCACTGCGCAACGATTCGCTCAACATAGACATCCCTCAAATGGCATTCCACTCGCGTGTAGATGATATCATCGATATTGCCGGCTTCACCCGCTTAACGGAGCATGTTATCTGGCAGGCAGTGGAGTATTCGGGAATAGCCTACCAAGACTGGACGGTGCGCAAGGAGGTCAAAGATAAACCAAGGTTACACCTCTATATTGAACTCAAAGATAACAGCGATATGAGTGAAGAAGACATTGCCCTCAACATTCACCAGAGGCTCAAAGAACTGGACAGCGATTACGCCAATCTCGAGTCATTTCTGGGCCTGAGACCGCTGGAGGTCAGTCGGCTTCCCGGCAATGCCTTCCAAGCCTATATGTTGAAACAACAGGCCGCCGGTGCCGACCTTGCCCATCTGAAAATACCCCACATCAACCCATCAGATAGTATGTTGGATTTCCTGGTCAGTGGCGAGTGGAAAGTACCAGTACCCCCACGAAAAGCGCCGCGCCGAGAGCCGGTACCCAGCCGGTAGTCGGTTCTTAGTGTGATGACCTGGTCTGGGAACCAGGTCTCCCTTGGGCCGGTGGCAGCCCCAACCGTTGTCGCCGGCCCCTTTGTACAACCCTACTCCCTACGATAATCCTATTGACAACGATAAGGTTATAGGCCATAATTTAACCCGTAATATGACATAAAGTTAGCCCGATACTAAATCGAGTGGAGAGCAGTCTGAGTTGAATTTATATGCCCTATTGCCGCTACTAGCGGTCATTGCCTACATCGCACTGATCACGGTTATTGCCCTGCGACCCTTGGAAAGGGTGCACAAGGTCTTTATCTGGTATATGGCCGTATCCGCGCTGTGGAGTTTCTGCTCCTTTGTCCTGCATGCTGAACTTTTCCCCACCCAGACACTACTGTGGAACAGGGCATTGCTGATATTAGGCTGCTCAGCGGGGCTCCTCTTTTACCACTTTGTCCGCGCTTTTTTCAACAAACCGGCCGGGAAAGTAACCTACTTAGGATACGTAATATTAGTTGCCGCGGCTATCTTTGTCAGCCAGGGTGGTATATTACAGAGCTCTTACGTGGTTGATGGAGTCCTTTACTGGGAGACTGATGTCTCCTTCTACCCCCTCGTTGTCTTCTCCGCTATATTTGTAGGTATGGCAATTGCCCTTCTGGTACAGGGTATCCGGCACTCAACCGACCCCCAGGAAAGAAACCGGATCGGTTACCTGCTGGCGGCAATTTCCATATGGATACTGTTTGCCCTGACCAACTTCGTGCCCGCCCTAGCAAACTACTCAGTGGACCATATCGGCAACATCGCCTTCGCCCTGGTCATCAGCTATACCATGCTGAGATACCATCTGCTCGACGTTAGGCTTGTCGTCCGGAGGGGGCTGGCATACTCCGCCTTGCTTATCATTCTCCTCGCCATTTATGCCGGTGTGATATTAATCGAGTTTAACTTCTTCCCCGAACACCCCCTTCACGTCATCATACTGTTAGTAGCTAGCGTTGCTGTCCTGCTCTTCGCCGCCGCTCGCCCGCTAAGGCACCTTATCGTGGGACTGGTAGACCGCCTCTTCCACCGCGAGACATATGCCTACCGGCAGTCGCTGCTCAGCTTCAGCCGCCGGATGGGCGGCAACCTCAGCCTGGACGAGGTAGCCAATGAGATGCTGCCCAACATATGCAAAGCGCTCCGACTGACACAGGCAAAGCTGCTATTCCAGGAGGTGAGCAGCGGTGATTTTATCACCCAGTTCACTTACCCCCCGACGGAAGAGGGGGTAAATGACCAGCTAAGATTCAGCAGCGACAACCCGATTTCGATCTGGCTGACCAGAGAAGGTAAAACCATCAGCCCGGAGCAGATATCCCGCATTCCCCAGTTGAAAGGCTTATGGGCGGCCGAAAAGGAGAAACTGGCCGCATCTGGCCTAGGCTTACTGTGCTCCATCAAGAGCCGGGGCCGATTGGTCGGTATCCTCGCCCTGGGCAAAAAACAGGAGGGTGGTATCTATTCCCACGAGGATATAAACCTGGTAACGAGCACGGCTAACCAGGCCGGCATCGTGATAGAAAATGCGCAGCTATATACCCAGGCGACAACGAGGGCCAATACTGACGGTCTGACCGGTCTGTACAACCACCGCCATTTCCACGAGCGTCTGGAGCAGGAGATTGCCCGGGGCTCCCGCTTCGGCACCATGTTCTCGCTGATAATGCTGGATATAGACCTTTTCAAGACCTATAACGACATCTACGGACACCTGGCCGGTGACCAGATATTGCGTAAATTGGGCGAACTCCTGAAGGAATCGATTCGAAGCCTGGATATGGCATTTCGTTACGGCGGTGAGGAGTTCACCATCATCCTGCCAGAGACCCGTATTGATGATGCCTACAATGAGGCCGAGCGCATCCGCAAAAGGGTGGAAAGGAAGATGACTTCCAAGGCAATGCCCCTGACCATCAGCCTTGGTGTGGGTACCTGGCCGACCGACGGTGTCACCAAAGAGGATATCATCGCCAGCACCGACGCCGCTATGTACCGGGCCAAACAGACGGGCCGAAACCGCACCCACCTATCGTCAGATGTGGCCAAACCAGAGGCACCGCTAGCCGGCGGCGTTACCCCGGCCCAGCGGGGTGCCCTGAGCGTAATCTATGCCTTGGCCGCCACCGTTGACGCCAAGGACCATTACACCTACGGACATTCCAAGAAAGTCAGCGAGTATGCCGTTAACCTCGCCGAGGCATTGCGGTTGCCCGCAGAAAGAATAGTCACCCTCCAGGCCGCGGCCCTGCTCCATGACATTGGCAAAATCGGGGTACCCGATTCCATTCTCAATAAACAGGCACCCCTGACTGAGTCAGAATGGGCGCCGATCAAAGAGCACCCCCAGCTTGGCGCCGAGATACTCAGACATGTCGTTGACCTGATAAACTGTTTACCGGCCATCCTGCATCACCACGAGCACTATAACGGCACCGGCTATCCTGAAGGCCTAAAAGGTGAGGACATTCCACTGGAGGCCCGTATTCTGGCCATAGCCGACGCCTATGATGCCATTACCTCGCTGAGACCGTACCGACAATGCCTGTCATCGAGGGAAGCCCTGGCCGAACTGAAGCGTTGCGCCGGCAGCCAGTTTGACCCCGAACTCGTAGACATCTTTAGTACATTAATCGAACCGACCTATACCAAAGAACTGGAGATAAAATAAGTGGTTAAGGACAAACGGATGGACATTCAGCAACTCCTCCAGATAACCGCCGAAAAAGGGGCCTCTGACCTGCATCTGCTGGTGCCGGCAGCACCAACGATGCGTCTTAACGGCGAGCTAATCCCCGTTGATGGTGAGCAACCGCTAACACCCAAGGACACCCTTAATGCTTTTGAAAGTATCACCACCGAAAAAGAACGGGAGCGGTTCTACGAGGAGCTAGAGCTCGATTTCGCCTATAGCCTGCCCGGAGTAGCCCGGTTCCGGGTCAATATTGCCCTGCAGCGAGGCAGTATCTCTTTATCACTCCGTTGCGTCCCGGTAGAAGTGCCCACCATTGAACAGTTCGGCCTCCCCGAAGTGTGCCAGACACTGGCCCTTAAACCAAGGGGGCTGGTCCTGGTCACCGGTCCGACCGGCAGTGGTAAATCAACCACCTTGGCAGCGATGATTAACTACATCAATCGCCAGGTGAAGAGGAAGATCGTCACCATCGAAGACCCTATCGAGTTCCTACACAGTAATAATAAATGCCTTATCACCCAGCGAGACCTGGGCGACGATACCCGTGCCTTTGCCTCGGCGCTGAAACACGGTCTACGCCAAGACCCCGACGTAATCCTGGTAGGAGAAATGCGTGACCTGGATACAATAGCTACCGCCATCACTGCCGCCGAAACCGGCCACCTGGTGCTGAGCACGCTGCATACTATTGGCGCTGCGGCTACCATTGACCGTATCATTGACGTCTTTACGCCGTACCAGCAACCCCAGATCAGGGCCCAACTGGCTACGGTACTGGAGGGTGTTATATCGCAGGCCCTCATACCGCGGGCCGATGGAGGCGGGCGAGTCGCCGCTTTTGAAATAATGCTCCACACCTATGCTATTGGCAATCTCATCCGCGAATCACGTACCTACGAAATCCCAGGCTTGCTTGAGATGAGCTCCCAGCAGGGCATGCAGACGCTTGACCAGGCACTGAGAAAACTGGTTGAATCCGGTGAGATCACCCTCGATGAGGCACTGGTTAGGGCACACAGACCCCAGGATCTGAAGAATAAGCTTCTCCACGCGGCGACCCATCAGAATAAATACGGGTAGGCACTTCCTGCCCGCGGCCCCTCTATCCGGCACGACCACAGCCTACACTTGGCCATTTCAGTAGCCAGCACAGCAACCCGGCTTGGGGAAAATCCTGCTACTGAAGTCAAACAGGCTTTACACTACCTCTTCGGTTGACGCTGAAAGGGGGTTATGTTAATATTTATTAGCTTCGGCTACAGCCAGGCCATATCCCCTTTGATTTTGCGTAGTGGCCATCGTCACCCAAGGTAAGAGTAATGTCTTTAGATAAAGATTTAGCCGGGTTATCCCCTGAGAGAGGCACCGCGCTGACCATCGGCGTTTTTGATGGCGTTCATCTCGGTCACCAGTACCTGCTCTCACGGTTACGAGAGCACGCCAGACAACGAGGCCTGCTCAGTGCCGTAATTACCTTCCGTCAGCACCCTGAGGAGACTTTATCAGGCCAAAACAGGCTGTCATATCTAACCACGCTCCCGCAGAGAACCAGGCTTATCAAAGAAGGGGGTATTGACGAGGTTGTTGTCCTGTCCTTTACCCCGGAGCTGGCCAACCTCGGTGCCCGCCAGTTTATTGATCTGCTCCAGAAGCGGCTGAAGATGGAAGTACTGATAATCGGCCCTGACTTTGCCCTGGGTAAGAACCGTGAGGGCGATACCGACACTCTGCGGGCGCTGGGCCAGGATATGGGTTTTACGGTAATACTGATCCCACCGATAATAAAAAACGGCGAGGTGGTGAGCAGTACGGCTATCCGCAATGCCCTCGCTGAGGGGGATATGAAGAGGGTGTACCGTCTGGCCGGCCGTTACTACAACGTACCAGGCCGGGTAGTCCCCGGCACACACACCGGCGTCCAGCTGGGCTTTCCTACCGCCAACCTTGAACCGGACCCGGAGCAGGGCCTGCCGGCAGACGGTGTCTACGTCACCTGGGCATATATTGACAACAAGTCCTACCCGTCGATGACCAAAATCGGCCGGCGACCCAGCTTCGGCGACAACCAGCTCACGGTGGAGGTATATATCCTCGACTACCAGGGTGACCTCTACGGGCGTGAGATGAGCATTGATGTCGTCGAGCGCCTTCGCGACGTAATAAAATTTGATACCGCCGAGGACCTGAAAAAACAGATAGCCAAGGACGTTAAGCAGGGTAGAGCCATACTGACCGCCAGAGGCAGGGAATAATATGGATAACACCCTAGAATACGTGCTGCGGCGGGATATTGCCGAGATTATAAAAGTGGGCAAGCGCCGCTTTGCCAGAGTGATAAATACCGATAGAGAAACTTGATAGAGGAGACCAGAATGGAGAACCTACGCATCCCCGGACCGACGCCCTTGCCGGAAGAAGTCTTGCAGAGCATGACCAAGCAGATGATAAACCACCGCGGGCCTGAATTCGGGCAAATGCTCAATGAAATCACCGGTGAACTCAAACAACTCTTCCAGACCAAGGCCGATATATTCCTGCTCACTGGCTCCGGCACCGGCGGCCTGGAGACCGCCATTGTCAACGTGCTGTCACCGGGAGACAAGGTGCTCTCCGTTTCCATCGGTGTCTTTGGCGAGCGCTTCGCCACCATTGCCCAGCAATTTGGGGCCCAGGTACTCCCACTCCGCTTCGAATGGGGTAAGGCCGCCGACCCCGATGCGGTGCGCCAGGCGCTTAGTAGCGAACCGGAAATCAAATCGGTGCTGGTCACCCACAATGAGACCTCTACCGGGGTTACCAACGACCTGGCGGCGATCAGCTCGATAGTTAAAGAGTTCGACAAACTGCTCTTAGTCGATGCCATAAGCAGTCTGGGCTCCATTAATATGCCCGTGGACGATTGGCACATTGATGTGGCCGTTACCGGCTCCCAGAAGGGGTGGATGGTGCCGCCGGGTCTGGCCATGGTCAGTGTCAGCGAGGCGGCCTGGCAGGCACACTCAGTCGCTAAAATGCCCCGCTTCTACTGGGACTTCAGCAAAGCCAGGAGCTACCTGGAGAAGGGGCAGACGCCGTGGACGCCGGCCGTCTCCATCGTCTTCGCCCTGGCAGTAGCGCTTAAAATGATGCTGAAAGAAGGCCTGCCGAACATCATCGGCCGGCATGCCCGAATCGGCCAGTTGACCCGTGACAGTGTCAAATCTCTGGGGCTGCCTCTCTTCGCCGATGAAAAACACGCCTCAAACACTGTCACCTCGGTAGCCGCCGCCAATGGACTTGACACCAAGAAACTGGTTAAAATAATGAGAGAAGAATACCATACCATACTGGGCGGTGGGCAGCAAAGGCTGGACGGTCAGATATTCCGCATCGGACACCTGGGCTGGGTAGCCGAGGCCGATATTGAAGCCGTCGTATCGGCACTAAGGTCGGCCCTGCCGAAAGCCGGATTCAGGGGTGGCTAGTAATGAAGGTTTTAATTGCCGACCCGCTTTCTCAAGCCGGTATAGACCTCCTCCGCAACCACGCCGAGGTGGACGTACAAACCGGGCTGAAGCCGGAAGAGCTGATAGCCATTATCGGTGATTACGATGGCCTGTTGGTACGCAGCCAGACGCAGGTTACCGCAACGGTAATTCAGGCGGGAAAGAAACTGCAGGTAATCGGCCGGGCTGGCGTCGGCGTGGACAACATCGATGTTGACGAAGCCACCCGACACGGCATCGTGGTAGTTAACGCCCCTACCGGCAACACCATCTCTGCCGCCGAGCATACCATCGCCCTCATGCTCGCTCTGGCCCGCCACATCCCGCAGGCCAACGCCGTACTTAGGTCCGGTGTATGGCGTCGCAGTGATTTCATGGGTACCGAGGTCAGAGACAAGACGCTGGGCATTATCGGCCTGGGTAATGTCGGCTCGGAGGTCGCCCGACGGGCCCTGGCCCTGGAGATGCGGATTATCGGCAACGACCCGTTTATCTCGGAAGACTATGCCCGCAACCTCAAGGTAGAGCTTGTCCCACTAAAACAGCTACTTAAAGAATCAGACTTCATCACGCTGCACATCCCCCTGGCCAAATCAACACGGGGGCTAATCGGTGCCAAAGAACTGGCTCTAGTAAAACCAACGGTACGCATTATCAATACTGCCCGGGGTGGGTTAATTGACGAGGAAGCGCTAGTAAAGGCCGTCGAAGAAAAGCGGGTAGCCGGCGCTGCCGTCGATGTCTTTACCAAAGAGCCGGCTACGGAGAGTATCCTCTTTGGTGATGACAATATCATCGTTACCCCGCACCTGGGCGCTTCCACTACCGAAGCCCAGGCCACCGCGGCCAAGGACGTGGCCCAGCAGGTTATCGATATATTCAAAGGGCACCCGGCCCGATACTCGGTTAACGCTCCGTTCATTCCCGCCGAAACCCTGTCGGTGCTGGCACCATTCCTGAAGGTCGCCTACAGTGCCAGCCGGCTGGTCAGCCAGCTGGCCGAAGGGCAGATGAACTCCATCCGGATTACCTATGAAGGCGAGATTGCCAATTACGACACCAACGCCTTCAAGGCAGCCGTGCTCGGCGGACTGCTTGAGGATATTAGTGAAGAGCGGGTGAATATGGTGAATGCCAACGTGGTGGCTGCCCAGCGGGGCCTGACCGTAGTGGAGCAGAAGACTTCCATTCTGGAAAATTATGCCAGTCTCATCACCACAGAAGTGACCACCAGCTCGGGAGTAATTACGGTTGCCGGCACCGTAATCCGTGGCGAATCACACATAGTACGGGTCAACAGCTACTGGCTTGATATCGTCCCAACCGGGGGTTACTTTATGTTCTGCGACCACCTAGACCGCCCCGGGCTGCTCGGTTCCGTAGGCATGATAACCGGCGCCGCCGACATAAACATCAGTGCCATGCACGTTAGCCGCCTCAAACCTCGTGGCCAGGCATTAATGATACTGGCCCTTGACGAACCCCTGTCTGAAGAACAACGGCAGCAAATACTGGCCGTACCCGACGTCTACTCCGCCAAGGTAGTACAACTCTAGGAGGTACCATTGCTGTGCCAGCCGCCTGCGGCATAGCCTGCGAGATATGCGGCTTTATCGAAGAATGCGGCGGTTGTGTCCCGGGAACCGACCCACAAGCCCCGGAGAGGGCCCAGGCATTACGCCGGATGATGGGGGCTCCCTGTCCCGTCTTTGAATGCGCCATAAAGAAGAAGGTCGATTACTGCCTCCGGTGCAGTGAGTTCCCCTGCGAGCGCCACTATCGCTGGGAAATACCTTACAGCAAGAGACTTCTCGACATCTTCAAAGACTGGAAAGAGGGGAAGTACACCAAGGCCTAAACCAGCCGGTTGAAGACCAGCCCGGCCGGTGCTTTGGGATAAAAGTAGGTCGATTTGCGCGGCATGCGGTCACCGGCATCGGCAATAGCCTTCACCACCGTCGCCGGGATTGGGCTTATCATAAAGGCCAGCTGGTATTCCCGGTCCAGGACCCTCTGCACCGCATCCGCCTTATCATAGCAATAGCCAACAGCCTCGTCGGCCGCACCACCCAGCCCCAGCAGTTCCTCCAGCACAACATGGTCAACGACGCTGACCGCCAGCCTCTTGTAAAGCTCGGAATGAAAGTAGGGCATCATCCGGCTGGCGGCGGCCGGGTCACTCAGTTTAAGCAGGTAAAGATGCTGGCTATCCTGCCCGAACATAACCAGCTTCACCTCATCCGTACCCATACCCAGAAACCTATCAACCTGCTGCCAGACACCCGTCGTGGCCAGTGGCAACGCCTCTACCGAAAAGAATGCCTCCAGCCCAGCCATAAGCCCGCTCAGTCTCGTCCGCGATACGCCACGAATCAGCCGGTGCGGCGGCAGGACAATAAGACCCGGGTCGGTAAAGTCCACCAGCGTCATCATCACAAAGTTGAACATCTCATCACCGGACACTGAGGGAGAACAGGCTTCCCTTTGCTGGCGATAAATAAGGGCGCTCTCGTAGCGGTGGTGACCGTCGGCAATATACAGCGCTCGATTAGCCAGGCTGTGGTTCAGCCGGTCGATAACGACGGCCTCAGTGATGGCCCGCACCTGGTGCCTCTCGCCACCGGCAGTAATGCCGCTGATTTCTGGCTCAACTTTCTCCTGCGCCGCCAGTAACGAGGTGACCTGCTGTTGCCGGTCTTCAAACAGCGCCAGAATGGGGCTGGTATTGGCCTGGAGGGCCCAGAGCAGGCTCAACCGGTCATCCTTGGGTTCAGCCAGCGTACCCTCGTGACGGCGGACTACCATCTCACCCGGTTCCTCCAAACGGATACGGGCTATTATGCCCCGACGCCGGTATTCCAGCCCCTGATACATAAAATAGTGATCGTGGAGATAAATAGCAGGGACTTCATCAGCCTTAAGAACGCCCTGTGCCAGCCACTGCTCCAGGGTGGCGGCGGAACGCGTATATTTGCTGTCCGCGACGGTATCCTCCGGTGAACCCCAGCCGTCCTCCAAGCGGACAAAGTTGTACTCACTCACCTGATAGAGTTCGTGCCGCATCGGCGGCGTGATAATATCGTAAGGGGAGCAGATGACCGACGCCGGATTACCAATCACCGACTGGTCGTAACGTACACCGCGAAAAGGGCGAATGTCAGCCATTACTCTTTATCTAAAATCCTCTGGAAGCAAAGGAGTCGCTACCATGCTTAGTTTATCGTATGACAGCGGCCAGGGGCAAGTTCCAATCCTTCAGAAAACAACTCCTTTACCTTTCCTTGAAGACACCAGTATAATACTGATGGTGATTATTTAAGGTCAGCAGGATGGAGCCGTCAGAAGTAAAGACCAGAATCGAGAGGCTAAAGGCCGAAATCCACCACCATAACTATCGCTACTACGTGCTGGACAGCCCCGAGATAAGTGACGCGGAATACGACCGTTTAATGCGAGAGCTGAAAGACCTGGAGGAGGCCTACCCTGTCTTCCTGACCCCCGACTCCCCCACGCAGCGGGTTGGCGCCGCCCCGGTGGAAGCCTTCGGGACAGTGGAACACCCTGCGCCCTTATTGTCTCTAGGTAACGCTTTCTCCCGGGACGAGCTGCTGGCCTGGTACACCCGAACCGCCAAGCTGTTGGCCGGGGAGCCGTTCGAACTAGCCTGCGAGCACAAGATTGACGGCCTGGCGGTAGCCCTGACCTACGTGAACGGTCAGCTGACCACCGGGGCTACCCGGGGCGACGGCTTCCGCGGCGAGGACATAACGCAGAACCTGAGGACAATTCGGAGCATACCGCTGTCCGTACCCGGGCAGGTACCCCCCCGCTTCGAGGTGCGCGGCGAGGTCTTTCTGCCCCGGGCCGGTTTCCGTAAACTGAATGAGGAGCGCGCCGCCGAGGGATTACCTCTGTTCGCCAACCCCAGGAACGCAGCCGCCGGCTCGGTACGCCAGCTCGACCCCAGGATTACGGCAAAGCGTCCGCTGGATATCTACATCTACGCTCTGGGCCTGGCCGAAGGCAGCCCAACGCCACCGACCCACTGGGAGACCATGAAGTACCTCCAGTCCCTTGGCTTCAAGGTCAACCCCAGAAACCAGCTGGTCAGCGCCGTCGATMAGGTCGAAGARTACTACCACCACTGGGTGGAAAGGCGGGAAAGCCTKCCCTACGAGGCCGATGGCATAGTGGCCAAAGTCAACCAGCTCGCCCTCCAGTCGCAACTGGGCAACRTCGGYCGTGAGCCGCGCTGGGCRATTGCCTAYAAGTTTCCCGCCGTACAGGGAACGACCACYCTGAAAGAAATCAGGATAAGCGTGGGCCGCACYGGTACCCTTAACCCCTACGCCGTCCTRGAGCCGGTTTCRGTGGGCGGGGTRGTCATCAAGCAGGCYGCYCTACACAAYGAAGACGACATCCGGCGCAAGGACATCCGCGAAGGCGATACGGTYATARTMCAGCGGGCCGGCGAGGTAATACCRGAGGTGGTCGGGCCGGTAGCCAGCCGACGCACCGGCCARGAAAAGGAGTTCAACMTCTCCGAGAAACTTTTCGACCGGCAGAAAGGGCACCCGGTCTGCCCGGWATGCGGGGGTGAGRTATTCCGRCCTGAAGGCGAGGTCATGTATTACTGYACCAAYGCCGCCTGCCCCGCCCAGGTYCAGGAACGACTGGAGCAYTTTGTCTCCCGGGGCGSWATGGAYATCAGRGGKATMGGMGAATCWCTCWSSGCSRYRYTGCTMAAMGAAGGGCTGGTSAAAAACGTCGCCGACCTTTACTACCTCCGTGGCGAGCAACTGGCCGGTCTGGAGCGAATGGGTGCTAAGAGCGCCGACAATATCATCAATGCCATCAACAGCAGCAAACAGCGGCCGCTGTCCCGGCTCATCTTCGCCCTGGGAATACGCCATGTCGGCGACGAGATGGCCGAGATTCTGGCCGGTCATTTCGGCATCATAGACCGGCTGGCCAATGCTTCAAGAGAGGAGCTCATGTCGGTAGCGGCTATCGGCCCCAAGATAGCCGATAGCGTCGTTGCCTTCTTCAGCGAGGGAAAAAACCGCCAGATACTGGAGCGGCTGGAGGCGGCCGGGGTACGGATGGCAGAAGAGAAGGTCAAACCCGGGGAATTACCCCTGGCTGGTATGGAGTTCGTCATCACCGGCCGGCTTGATGCCCTCACCAGACAGCAGGCCGAGGCCCGGATAAAAGCCCTCGGCGGTTCGGCCAAGAGCGACGTTACCCGCAGCACTACCTACCTGGTGGTCGGCGCCGAGCCCGGTTCCAAGTTGGCCCGCGCCCAGAGCCTGGGCACCAGACAAATAACCGAAGAGGAACTCCTCCATCTCCTTGGCGAGGTAAGCTGATATGAAGCTAATCGTCGGCCTGGGTAACCCGGGGCGTCGTTATGCCGGTAACCGCCACAACGTGGGCTTCATATGCCTCAGCCATTTCGCTCGCAATCACGCCATGAAATTCGACCGGAAACTGGGGCGAGCCCGGACCGGCCAGGGCGAGGTTGCCCATCACAAAGTGATCCTAGCCAGGCCGCAGACCCACATGAACCAGAGTGGCCAGTCAGTGGCATTGCTGGTAAACAGGTTCGCCGTCACTCTTGACAACCTCCTGGTCATCCACGATGACCTCGACCTAGCTCCGGGCAAGTTCCGCATCAGCTATGGCGTCGGCTCCGGCGGGCATAAGGGGATAGATTCTATCATTAGCTACCTTAACTGCCAGGATTTCATTCGCCTGCGCGTCGGTATCGGGCACCCGAGAACGGCCAATAATGACACCACCGAGGCGGCTATTATCGACTATGTTCTCGGCGATTTCACCCCTGATGAGAAGAAAATTATGGCCGGGGTTATACCGGTGGTCAGCGAGGCCATCCTCTGCCTTATCACCCAGGGATTGTCGGCGGCCATGAACAAATACAACTAGAAATGTCCGACTAAGGCCGGTTGTGATAAAATTCTATCATACGGGGGATAGCAACTTGCCATACAATATGCGACCGATGCAGCCGGAAGACATCGCTCAGGTAATTGAGATTGACCGTGAGGCCTTTCCCACCATATGGCCGCCGACTGACTACTCACGCGAACTGAAAAACCCCCTCGCCTGCTGCCTGGTTACCATTGACGACCAGAAGACGGCCCCAGAGCCCAGGGTACCGCCTGTCCCAGAGAGCGGGTTATCACGATTAATATCGCGGTTCCAGAGGCTGTTCAAAGGCAATCGCTTCCCCAGCGCTGAGCCCCCCCATTCGGATAGTCACTATATCGTTGGTTTTGCCAGCATGTGGGTCATTACCGATGAAGGCCATGTCACCAATATCGCCGTAAGGGAGCCCTACCGGCGGCAGGGAATAGGCGAGCTAATGCTGCTGGCGGTAATAGACAAAGCCAGGGAGTACAAGGCTAACGTAGTTACCCTTGAGGTACGCGCTTCAAACACCGCCGCCCAGCGTCTTTACCGGAAATATGGTTTTAACCAGGTGGGTCTGCGGCGCGGCTACTACATGGATAATAAAGAAGATGCTGTGTTGATGACCACGGAAGATATTAATTCCGCCCCATTCCAGTCACGAATACAGCAGTTAAAACAGACCCTTTCTACCAAGCTGGAAATAACCTGATAAATAAATCACCGCGGCGGCTCATGCCTCCATGTCCAACTCGGCGAGACAGCGTATAATCTGGGGGATGGTATACGTCGCCACCGCCCGACCTGACCCGCCACACAGTATAGTAATTAGTCTGCCCCGACAGACTCTATCGGCCGCATCCTTGATGATCCCGGCCAGCTTGGGGTGGCAATCCATGGTCAGGCCTTTATCTCCATACTCACCCCGGGTGGCATCGTAGCCGAACTCCCAGAAGATGTACTCCGGCTTAAAGGCGGTTACCCGGGGCACAAACTCCCGCTCTAGCTGCGCCAGATAGGCCTCATCAGAGGTGCGAGGTGGAATCCTGACATCCACGTTATGGTGCTCATCGGCCCACTGCTGAGAGCAGAGACAGACATGGAGCACACTGTCATCATCAGCAAAGATGTCCCGGGTGCCATCGGCGTGGTGGCAATCAGTATCAACTATGGCAAACCGCCCGGCGCCTCTCTCTTTAAGGGCCTTAATCGCCAGGGCAGCCCCGTTGAAGTAGCACATGCCACCGTAGAAATCCCGCCCCGCATGATGGTCACCGAAACTGGTAAAAACGAAGGCATTATCAATCTCCTTCTGCCATATTGTTTCGGCCGCCTGAACCGTACCTCCAGCAGAATACAGAGCAGACTCGTAATCCCCAGTCCGCTTCACCCTGGCCACCATAGCCGGCGAATGCACTTTAAGCAACAGCACTTCCGACAACGGCTCCAGATAGTAGAGACCATGGCGGGACTGGTAAACCGCGTCATAATATGCTACATTTTCCTTATCCAAAATACCAGCCAGCGCCTGAGGGAAATCGCGCAGCCTTTCTCCCTGAAAATAAGTAAAAAATATTCCTGTCCGAGGCATAATACCAGTCCCAATAATAGCCCGGTGCCGGCGATGGGTCAAGCTGACCAAAGAAAAAATAAAACAGCTATTGACAAAATTGATAAAAAGACGATAATACAATCATCAATTTGCATGATGCTGCCGGGAGGCGATTATTATGACCACCGGAGATAAGACCGAAGGCAGACTGCGCGTCCGTCCTATGGAACCTGAGGATATCACCGCCGTCCTCGCCATCGACCAGAGCGTTAGCGGGGTAAAGAGGGCGATCACCTACACTGACCTTATCACCGGCGACCTGGGTGGAGTGCTTAACCTCAGTGTGGTCGCCGAACTTAATGGCACCGTAGTCGGCTTCATCTTAGCCAGGCACGCACTTATTGGAGAGCCGTTTTACGAAGTTGGCTTTATTCATATTATTGGTGTCGATCCCGACCAATGGAGGCAGGGCATTGCCACCAAGATGGTTGGTTTCCTGCTCGAGCGCTGCCGGGCCAAGGGCCTCAAGACAGTGCGCATAATGCTTAACGAGAAAGACAGCCAGCTACAGGGGCTTTTTTCACATCTGGGCTTCCGCCGGGGCAATCTGATCGATTACAATAAGACCCTCTAGACCGCAGCCACCTGCCCTCTAGCGAGAGACTAATCGGAAAAGACTGGCCCAGTTGACAGGCTTACCGTTCTGGGTATTGGCACAGAAAGACTTGGCTGCTCGTCGGCAGGGTCGATCTGGTAAAGGTCAGTTTTGATTGAGGAGTAGTCTGCTCCCCCCCGATTTCTTTTAAGAATTTCCCCACCGGCTCCAGTTCCCGTCCTGATGCCGAGGTCTGGTAATGCATGGGGACCACCACCTTAGGTTCCAGCTGCCTGACCACCTGGGCGGCCGTGGTGGCATTGATAGTCGACACCCCACCCACCGGCAGGAGCAGAACATCGACGTTATGTATCGCCTCCAGTTGAGCCGGGGTAAGAGTATGCCCCAGGTCACCAAGATGACATACCGATATCTCATCCACATCCATGACATACACCGTATTCCTGCCCATCTTCTGGCCATTTTCACCATCATGGAAGGTAGCAATACCAATAATCAGTACACCACTGACTTCATATTCGCCGGGCCCGCCAACCACGTAGGGCGTCCCGCCCACGCCCTGAACATAGGCATGCCCCGGGTGCTGGTGGCTCACCGTTACAATATCGGCCTCAGGTTTACCCAGTGAATAGCCGGTATCCGGAGAGTACGGGTCGGTAATAATGGTAGCACTGCCACCTTTAATAACGAAGCAGGCATGGCCTAGCCATCTAATATCCAATCAGTCTCCTCTCTAGTCCTTCAGGATAAGCCGGCCGTAGTCATTATATCAGCACGACTACCAAACGGCAATAACGGCAACTCTAATCATTTTCTCCCCTTTTTATAACCTTATTCTAACCTGAGAGGACTATATTATCCGTAATATTGACCAGAGGTAAGGCGATTGACCGCAAAACGGGATGCGGATGTCATCTACACATTGCTAAAGGACGAAGTCTCGGCCTGCGCCCTCGACCTAGGGATATCCGAAGAACAGGTTGCCTACGGCATCCTTAAGGGCATAAGAAAGATGGTAGACCTTGAAATTGGCCGCTGGCCATTGGTAGACACGTCGAACCCGCAAGATGTCGCTGATTGTCCGCTGGGGCTGGATTGCTACCCGTCCTGTGCCTGGTGGAGCGAAGGCAGCTGTTTGTTTATGAAAGAGGCTGTTATAAGAGGCAAGCAGATGAAAAAAACAAAGAACCCATACCCTCAGTCCCTGAACGATGAAGCGTCCGGGGTGCAAGTACCCGATGCCAGGCACGAAATATGGGCGGACGGTTACCGCGTCGGCCAAAGGGAGGCCTTGCACATCTGGCTCGCCGAATATTTCGGAAACGAAAGAGGGTTGGGCCGCAAGTCGAAGGAACCGCGGGCTTCCCTGCCCTAAACCGCCGTCAAGACAGCCCCGTCCTAGCTAACAATACAAAAACCACTGCCAGTGGCTGGGATTGAGCCACTTCTCCTTTTCTTGGTCTAAGTTTACACGAACTGACAACAAAGCACAGGAGAAGGTAAAATCTTGGGCTAAAGTCTCTTTTGTGACTGTACCCATTACTTAAATCACCTTAACCTTAATTTCAAGCTGGTTTGAGTTCAGAAGCTAGACCTCTAAGGCTGCATAGTAAATTGAATAGAGAAATAATCATCACCAACTTTGTGTAGACAATACCGAGCCTCGTAGGTTTTGTAAGTAATCTCGGGACAAGCCAATTAATACAAATAAATCTATTCACCTTCACCATATTTTTGGTTCTTTTCATAAATGGCAAATCAAAAAGGGCATCAACTACCGAAATCCATTAGTAGTTACCAGTACCCCTACGTCATCTTCAGAGCCCCTAAATCCCTGTTGAATTATTCAGGCACCTGAATATACTGCCGCCTTGCTACCTTGTCAATAAAAGAAAAGGAACTATCGTTATTTTTCTCCTGTTTCTTGTCTGGGACTATCCTCTTATTCTTGATTGCTGCTCTTTATGTTGATGTTCTATAGCAAGGTAGAATCTTGCTAGTAGATAAGAAACTAACGGCCATTGTGCTATACTGTTGACAACAGGATCTCAATTTCCACCAGCTAGGGAACAAAGCCAAGGAGGGAATAAAATGACAACTAGAACCACTAATGAAGAAGGCGTGGAGACCAAAGAAGTCAATTGTTGGGCTTCCCCGGGGTGTCACGACCAGTGCCGCCTGCTGGCAACTGTTAAGGATGGTCAGCTTGTAAAGCTCAAAGGTAAACGAAAAACTCTAAACACCAGAGCTACCGGGCGAGCTGCACAGCTCCTATTCCGCAGCTGTCCAGATAGACTGCCGCATCTTTTGGAATGGCTATATCACCCTGACCAGCTTATGCATCCGTTAAAAAGGGTTGGGGAACGGGGGGAGAATAAATGGGAAAGAGTCTCATGGGAGCAGGCATTAGACGAGATAGCCGATAAACTAAAGCAAATAAAGGCAAAATACGGAGCAGAGAGTCTGGCTCTTGCCGAGGGAACCTATAGAAGCGACATGTATGGCATACGAACTCGCTTTCTAAACCTGTTCGGTAACCCGGGAAACATCGGCTGTGCCGGCACTGTCTGTGGCTGTAATAAGCATGCCCTAAAGACAGCTCTGCTGGGAACCGGCACCATCAGGGACATTGTTGAGAGTGCTAAATGTATCGTCTCGGACGGCTGGAATATGACACAGACCCGCCGGAGATTATGGCTAGATATTAAAGAACGTCTTCAAAGAGAAGAAGGTTTAAAGTTTATTGTAATCGATCCCAAAGAGACAGAGGCGGCCAAGAATGCCGATTTATGGCTCCAAATCAGGCCGGGCACTGACGGCGCCCTGTTCTTGTCCTGGATAAATGTCATTATAGAAGAGCGCCTCTACGATGAAGATTTTGTTGACAAGTGGACTTTCGGCTTCGACCAGCTGAAGCAACGGGCATCAGAATATACGCCGGAGAGGGTCGCCGGGATAACATGGATACCGGCCGAGAAGATAAGGGAATCGGCAAGAATGTATGCGATGAACAGGCCGGCCACTTTCTGCATGTTTGGTGTAGCACCGGATCAGATTGGCTTAAATGGATTGCGGGTCGAACAGGCCAAGATCTGCTTACGGGCCATAACAGGGAATCTAAGAGTAGAGGATGGCGAGACACCGCTGGGGCCAGGGCCGATAATACACGGAAAGATGGGCATCCGGGACGCGATGCTGCAGCTTGAAGAAAAATGCTCCCCGGAGCAAAGAAGAAAGCAACTGGGTGCTGACAGGTTTAAACTAATGACCTGGCCCGGCTACGAAATAATGAACAAACTGTACCAGGAGGTATATGGCATACCTCTTTGTATGAGCGGGCACAATTTCCTGCCTCCTCAGCCCCTGGTATGGCGGGCCATACTCACTGGCGAACCTTACCCAATAAAGGCGATGTTCACCTGGACTTCTAACGCACTCTTAAATGCTTCCAACACCAAACTTATCTACAAGGCATTAAAGAGCCCGAATCTGGACCTTCATGTAGTCCTGGAGCATGTTATGACCCCCACGGCTCTATTGGCCGACTATGTCCTGCCGATAGCCAGCAAACTAGAGAAGCCGATGTGCACCACGGTCGAAGATTTCGCCCCGGTCTTCTCATGCGGAGAGAGGGCTATTAAACCTCTTGGAGAGCGCCGGCCTGATTACGACATCTTTCGCGACTTGGCCATAAGACTGGGCTTTGGTGAATATTTCCCCTGGGAGACTGAGGAGGAATTAGCTGATTACCGATTGGAACCACTGGGGATAACTTTTAATGAAGCGGCCACCGAGAGGTATGTAATAACCAGTAGTGAGCCCTGGACTTACGAGACAATAAACCCAAAGACCGGGAAGCCAACGGGATTTGCCACCCGCTCTGGGAAGGTCGAGCTATACTCAAACGTACTTGAAGAGCTGGGGTACGACCCTTTGCCCTTCTATGAAGAGCCCCCGGAGAGCCCGGTCAGAACTCCGGATATCGCTAAGGATTATCCCCTGATATTGACTACCGGAAATAGAGACAGACCCCAATTTCACTCCGAACAGCGCCAGTTAGGCATGGGAATGCGCGAGCAAAATCCAGACCCGTTAGTAGACATTCATCCCGATACCGCCAAGGAGCTGGGTATTGCTAATGGCGACTGGGTCTATATTGAGACCCGAAGGGGGGTAATCAAGCAGAAGGTAAGGTTTAATGCCGGAATCCATCCTAGAGTCGTCGATGTGGCCAGTCACTGGTGGTTCCCGGAGGAGCCGGCACAGGAGCCATGGTTACATGGGGCCTGGCAGTCAAATGCCAACGTTCTTACCCTGGATGACCCGGAAGCCTGCGACCCGCTCAGTGGCGGTTGGGCACTGAGGGGACTATTATGTAAGGTGTACAAGGCGCAAATGCCCTAGATAGCAGAATTTGAGTTAGGCTAACATTCGAAAATATGAGGAAACGGATATATATGAACTTTTCCCCGGAGACAGCTAAACACTGGCTTAGAGTAATAGAGGTTCCTTTTTTTAATTGACAAAGTCCCAAGGTAGTAATATACTCGCTTGCCTGAATAATTAAACAGGGATTTTGAAGCTATAAATATGAAGAGTGGAAGGACGACACGAACCAGTGGTAACAATTGTAATGCTATCCAGGTTGGTGCTCTAGTTGTTACTAATGGCCCCAATTACCTGTTATTTCTCTATTTAATAATAGATGTGTCTTAATACTAGGCAATTTTCCTTCTCAGCAAGATGGCGATGGCGAAACCGACTAGGATGCTAATCCCTATCAGTGTATAGAGGACCCAACCGGTCAGCTCAAAAGTATAACCGACATAGAACGGTTCTGGGGTTGTCCATCCACTCTCGTTTTCAGCATCATCTATCGCCTTTATCCGCCAATAGTAGGGTGCTGCCTTGCCGGTTGGCTTGAGCCTTTCCTCTTTTGTGAGGGTATATTCCGACTCGGTAATACTTGACTTCTCGAACACTATGGAGCCAGCCGTGAACTTGTCGTCGGTGGCGATTTGAAGTGTGTAGGTTACACCACTAGGGTCGTAAACGTCTTCCCAGTTAAAGTAAGACTGTGGCTGTTGCTTATCGCCCTCATGTAGTAGCTGTGGCACGGGGGCTGGTGGTGGTGACGATTCTACAGTAAATGTAATGGTTACCTTGGTTTCACTGTCAGAGACAGTTATTGTATGCTGACCGTGCTGGCTCTTGGGAATGGTAAAGATGGTAGAAAACCAACCGTTGCCATCAGCCGAT
>DUEU01000088.1 GCA_011191985.1 Dehalococcoidia bacterium | reverse complement strand
ATATTGGTTTACCTCTGTAGTGACAATCCTGCCTTCGGCATTAAAATTGACAACCCTTTCTCGCCTTAGCTCTGCCCCTATTCCTGCTGGAGGCGCCGAGGTCACCTGCTTCTCCATGTTTTCCATCAGTACTGCCCCATCACCCGGTGGGAAACCAGGATAGTTGCTCACGGTATAGGCGATGGCACCCTGCCCGCCTACCCAGTGGCCTTCCAGCACCAAGGTACTCCAGCCGTCGAGCTGAGTGAAGATTGCTGCCGACAATCCGGCAGGACCGGCCCCGATAACAACTACATCTCTTTCTTCCATGTCATACCTCCTCAATAATAGGTTAGAGCCTACTTTCTAAGACTGGTATCATGTTTAATGCGTTCCCGATTCGAGTGGTTCCCAGGTAACCTGGAGTTTGCCGGATGGGCCCCGGCTCGAGTGTTGCTGCCAGCACTGGCCTAGGAGCCGGAGAATCTCAGCAAACAGATTAGCCTCATCTACACATATTGAAGCCCCGGTGTTCCAGCCGCATAGCTGACAGGATACCTGGCAGGTAGCTGTTATCTCCGCCATTTGCCGCCTCCTTCCCCTGCTTTGCTCAGACTACAGTGGTATTACGCCGCTGAATATGTCTATCTATCCTGTGTGGTGAGCACCTCAGCTGCTGACCTAATGATAATTGCCACTCTATCTCAGTTTTCGCTCCCCGCTATTTTTTAAGGTTTGACCTCATCCGAAAGCAAGCCAAGCAGACGGTCAAGAGTTACCGGGTAGGGTTCCAGTGGAATCCCCATCCAGTCGGAGAACTCCAGAAGCTTCTCCGGGTCATTCTGCGCCATCTTATCATAATATCCTACGGCATCCAGCATTATTGCTCCGCCGGTATGCTTGGGGAAATTCTCATTCGCCAGGCCTTTGTCCCAGCCTTGGTATACGTAGCGGCAGTATCTCATCCAGCCCGGCGTAAGCCAGTAGACATCTCTCCCCTGGCTTATCTGTTCCCTCTCTTCCTTGCTGGCGAGCATGTCAACGCAGTGAGTAGCTTTAACCCTGGAAATTCTGACTTCAGATGCTATCTGTTCCTGAATTATAGTGTCAATCTTGCGATACGGGTCATCAGCATTGACGTAGCAGAACTTGCCGCCATAGACCACGATGATGTTCGGAGCGTATGTTTTAGCTTTTCCTATCTGTCTGACAAGCTGACTCTCAAGCTCACGGGGCACTTCGTGGCGGCCGGGCTTGGTATATAGAATCTTCCTGGCATCGAGAAAACCTTTCTCTTTAAGCTGGTTCAGCTCCATATTGAGTGTGCCGCAGGCGACAATGGCATAGTCCTGAAACGAGACACGCTTCTCCACGCTCACCTTCCTAACCCGAGTTTATCTATCAACCGGTGCAAAGGGACAGCAATCTGGTCCTCCTGCACGTGCGGTGAGTAGCAGCTATCAATCTGCACCAGCTTTATTATAGGCATCTTTAAGGCGATAGCTATTGCCAGCTTGTCAACAGTACCCGTCACTATCTCCTCTGAGATAATTTGGGCTCCGATTAGTGTCTTCGTCTCCGCATCAGCAATAAGCTTATAATGCGCCGGTCTGCCGTCAAATCTAGCCCTGAGCCGTGGGGTATCCACGACAACGGAGACTGCTGCCAATCCACTGTCCCTGGCTTCCCTTTCCGTAAAACCTACCGCTCCTACTTGATGCCCGAATACCTTGGTAACAAACGGCATAGCCGTTCCTTCATAGATGATACTATTACCCAATACCGTATTTCGGCCTGCTATGTAGCCAGTCCGGATAGCACTGGTTGCCAGCTGGTGACGCCTCTTTGAGCCAGTAATAATATTCCAGTTTTCCATGCAGTCCCCAACGGCATAAATATTCGGGTCGCTGGTCTGTAGATATTCATTTACCAGTATGGCACCGGTTTCACCTATCTGGAGACCGGCTTTTTGAGCCAGCCCTACGTCTGGTTTAGCACCGGCGGCGAAGAAGACAAAGTCAACTGCCAGATCCCGGTCAGGAAGAGTTACGCATTTCCTGGTTCCTTTAGTGGCAATTTTCTCTATCCTGGCTGGCAGTACCATTTCTATCCCATTCTGTGTAAGCACGTCTTTGACTTTTTCAGCCATATCCTCATCCAGATACGACCTCAGTATCTCCCGTCTCACCAGAAGGTAGACTTTGTCATAGCCTCTTGCCTTTAAGGCAGCGGCTATCTCCAGCCCGATAAACCCTCCACCGACGACGGCCGCCTCCGAGCAGCTGTCAATCGCGTCGTCCAGAGCTACGCCGTCAGCCATATCGGTGCTCAGTGAAAACTCATTTTTACCGTCCAATCCTGAGAAAACGGGCATGACCGGGGTAGCACCCAGCGCCAGAATCAGCTTGTCGTAGCTGTGCTTCCTGCCATCGGTAATAATGCACTTTTCCCCTCTATCAATGTCGGTGACCCCGGTATTCAGGTGAACGGCTACATTTCTTTTTTCCCAGAATAAGTCTTGCCGGAAGCCGCGGACCAGCTCATCCCAGGAGGCCACTGCCCTCCCGATTACCAGAGGCATCTCACAGGGCGGGCAGCCCAAGCTAGCCCTTTTGCTGAAGATGTCAATCTGTGCCTCATTGTCCAAGCGCCGAATCTGAATTGCTGCTGTTGAGCCGCCATCCCCGGCTCCAATAATGCATACTTTCATCTTACCTCCGGTTGCGGAGCCTACTCGCCTAAATGCTTTTAGACCAACTTCCGCGCCACTTTCTCATTCGCTCCTCGTGGCGATAGGTTCTACCTATATCTTCCTCTCTGAAGCTATACTTGTAGTTGGTGCAGTAGTTTACGAGCAACAAACACAATAAACAATCAAAATAGGCTTTCATCTTTCATCCTGCTTAGCTCTGTCGCTATTGCCCTTTAGCCTCTCGATTCTGGCGAGGATGTCCTCCGTCCTGTCCTTCAGTCCGGTAACAGCTGCCTGTAGTTCACGTCTTGACACTGGCGTCAACTCTGTAATTGCTCCCTGGGGGCAGACATCAAGGCAGAGACCACAGCGATTACATCTGTTCTGGTCTATCTGGGCTTGACCCGATGGCAGCGAAATAGCCTGCCGAGGGCAACTCTCAGCACACAGCCCGCAGCCAAGGCAAAGGTCTTTCCTCACCCGCAAGACCAAGTCATCCTTCAAAATCTCCCGCCTTTCTTGCTCGTAACGCTACTTCTTAGGCAAAGGGAACGAGATAAATCTGGTCATCCTCCTTTCGGCATTTCTTATTTCCTGACATCACTCATCGGCACGGTAAAAGGGTCAATAGCACTGGGTATCTCAGGGGGTATATCAAACTGTCTAACGTATTCCACTTCAGAAGTGCCAGAGTTACTTTTCCTGGTATATCCCCCTGGATTTCCCAAATGGCCCCGATATTTCTTGCTAAAACATAGGTAATAATGCCTGCCCCGGTAAATAGGACATTCTCTGCATAATTCACCAGAGAAGGGACATATCATATCCTCTTTAGCCATGGACTATTACCTCCAATCACGCAGTAACTGCCTCTCGTTTGCTGGCCACTATTATCGTAAATCCAGCATCAGGGGAATAGCCTTCCCTAGTCTCTTCCGTACGATGCACCTCTCCTGGCCTCTGAAAGAGTGTTGAAACAATCTTATCGGTCACAAAACCTGCCTGGACTATGAGTCTAACCACCTCATCACAGCTGTAGAAAGTAGCATATTTGTAGAAGCGGTGCCCCTGCGTCTTTTTAAGCTGATAAAACTGCCCCCAGGTACTTTCCTTTAAGACCAGTCCTAGCACGAGCTTGCCACCTGGCAGTAGAATCCGCCTAGCTTCCTTTAGAACCTCAAGAGGCGAATCTAGAAAACACAAGGTGACGATTAGAAAGACTGTACCGAATGATCCCTCATCAAACATACCCTGCTCCCCCCTGCCTAGAAGGGCAGTTACACTCTTGCGCCTTGCTATCTCAACGAGCTTGATCGAGGGGTCAACGCCAGTATCTATCCCCAGCGCCTGGGCGAAGCGGCCGCTACCAACGCCTATTTCAAGCCAGGGCCTTGGCAAGGATGGCAATAATTCTCTAAACGCCTGCACCTCGACGAAAAAGATAAGGCTTCCCTCTCCATCAAACCAGGCATCGTATTCCAGTGCCAGCTTGTCGAAGGGGGAAATATCGCCATTGTCTACTTTCATTCCCGCTTTAGGTTGACGAGCTGTGTGCTTGGTTGACGACATCCTCGCCCCTTTATGAAACCTTTTCAGCTTCGTGGTGCTCATCCAGTAATATCCTGGAAGCGGCGAAATCCACTTCTACTACTCTGCCTGGTATCACCATTTCTTCGCCAAGAAGGGTCTCTAGCTCCACTCGACCATCGTGCAGCCGCATATGTGCTATGTCCTGAAGCGCTGGTTCACCGTTCCACTTGTTTAGATAAGCCTTAGCCAAACACACTTTACACCTCCGCTCGCTCCATAAGAGCCGCTAAATTCATATTACCCTGGTGGCATCCCTGCTCTCGAGAGAATACGGTCAAAGATATCCTTCATTTCCTGAACCGCTACCCCATTCACCGGGATTTTGCCTTCCAGACTTGAACCGAAGATGTCAGCGTCGAAATAGATGTAGCCAACCACTTCCATGTGACGCTTCTCTAGTTCTGCTTTCATTCTGTTAGCTATCTCTTCTGATGGCACCCTATTCATGATAGCCCAGACATTCCTGATACCAATTCCAGAAGCCAGGTCATGTATTTTCTGACCGACGTCTATTGACTCCAGGGGAGGCTCGACCACGATCAGTACACTATCAATACTGGTCTCAACACCCCGACCGAAATGCTCCACTCCCGCTTCCATGTCCACAATGACCAACTCGCCCTCCTGCAAGGTGAGCTTCTTCAAGAACTCCCGGCTCAGCACCCCCATGGGACAGGCGCAGCCCTCCAGGGACTGAAGTATCTTGCCTATGCTGACCAGCATGAGACCGTCTCTCTGGAGTCGATGCTGCTCAGGAATCTGTGCTGGTGCAATATGGGTCTCACTAAGGACGTTCGGCTGTCCCATCTTCTGCTTCAGGCTTTGCTTACCACCGACAAGCTCCATGAGAGGCACCGGTGGATGGTCGAAGCCCATCATGCGGAAAAGCCCCGAGTTTGATTCGTCAGAATCTACTACCAGCACGCGGTAGCCCTTAGCCCGGGCTTCGTTCGCTAGCAGGGCAACCACAGTGCTTTTGCCGCTGCCTCCCTTGCCACAGACCGATATTTTCATCCCTCCTCCTGTTTCATGTATTACACCATTATTATTTCGATTGCCTTCAAAGGACAGGCGCGGACGCAGTCACCGCAACCCTGGCACACAGATGGATCTGTCATCGGTATCTCGTATGGTGCCTCTTGCTTAAGTAGCTTATGAGAACATGCCAGGGTTGCGGCACAAATACCACTGTCGCACTTCTCTGGATGGCACTTCTTGTAATCTACTAATGCCATTTTGCCTGGCATGGATCTACCTTTCTCAGCAATCCAATTGTCATTGGTTTAGCGTGCATAACTAGAATGCTTCTGCAAAGAAAGCAGCATTCGCACTGTCTCACTTTCCCCTCGGTTCATGCCCTAGTAGTCCTTTGAGTCCCCTGTTTATTAGTCCCGGGCTCTGTCCGCACTCACCCAAGCCCTTCAATTCACAGCAGTAACCGCATTGCAGGCATTTCTCGTACCACCCGTACAAATCTCTATCAATGAACATATCACCACCACACCGGGGGCAGCTCTTCAGTTGCCATCTCATCACCGACACATCTCCTAAAGGCGCAGCCAGCATTCTTCCGATGGGTAGAGTAGTTAGTTGATATATCCGGCTATCGGTATCTACTGTCCGCCCTCTTTGCCCTCTCTAGTTCGTCTTCTAGCTCCTCCAGTTGCTGCCACATTGAAGGCGGTACCGAGTGAGCTGGCCATCGAGCCTTGAGGTCAGCGATTTTGTCTTCAATCTCTCTTATTCTGTTATTCTGTCATTGCTCATTTACGCCTTTAGGGCTCATATGTAGGCATCTCGCCGGGATGCAGGCTGCGCCATTTCTCAAGCAGCTGCTCCTTGCTTTCCTCGTGTTCCGGGTCAGGTACACAGGCATCCACCGGACAAACCTCGGCACACTTTGACGACTCAAAGTTGCCGACGCATTCGGTGCACCGGTCGGCATCAATAACATAGACCTCATCACCTTCGGATATCGCTTCATTCTCACATTCAGGTTCACAAGCTCCGCAACTTATACAGTCTTCTGTAATTTTGTATGCCATTTCCCTCCCCCGTTTTCCTTTTTGATATCGCACGTATACTATATTTGCGTAAATATCATATAAAGTTGATAGACGTCGTAGTAGCGCTCTCCCTCTATTCTGTTCTCCTGATTATTGTTGTCGCGAAGTTGACGCTGTTAGAGCCTTTTCCCCTGCTTGAGACGTTTTGCTAGTGCTGGAAAGAATGCTGAATAAGGGTTTTCCTTGGGGCCGCCCAGCATATTGGCTTCTATCCATTCCCCAACCTCTATCCGGGCGGTCGTTTCTCCTTGTTGCCGCGCCTCTGCGATGGCTTTGCCTATGTCGTCCCCCGTTATTAAGTTCTTTCGTTCGGCACCCATATATGTTTCGCTCCTTTCCTTCAACTAACTTAAGTAGAACTTACCAGATTTCACATTCCACGAAGCTCTTGGCAGACTTTGCTCTTGAAACCCATCAGCTTCTTCGCCGGTCGGGAGTCCCGAAAATAGCAGGCTTTACATAGCTCACTCCTCCACCCCATCCTGCTCCTTTAACCAGATACGGCACATTTTCTCTCCCGACTCTTCAAAGCACTGAAAGCCTCTTGAGTCTATTTCTTCTAGCTGCACATTTTCTTCGCCCTTGAGTTCTACAAACTGACTTAACCAGTTCCTCAAATGGGCCCCGCCACCAAAGTATACCTTTGTCCACCGGTTACCGTTCTCGTCTATCCTCTCCCGGATCGTTTCCTCCTCAGCCATCCTCTGGCGAATCAGACTCTCGTGCTGTGCCTGCTCACTGCTCATTATTACGCCTCATTTTTATTGTCAATCTAAGACCATGTTACCTCAACGTATCGGTGCTATTGCTTTCTTACCTTCGGCAGTTGCGCCATTCAGTAAAGCTCTCAGCGATTTTAGCTCATGAAAACCCACGAGCTTCTTCACCGGTTGGGAATCTTGGAAAAGCAGGATGGTGGGTACCGGAATAATGTGGTACCGCTCGGCTATCTCGGAGCTTTTTTCTATATCCACCCTCACGAACCTCACCCTGCCATCGTACTTCTCGACCAGTTGGTCAGCAAATAGACACGTGGGATAACAAGTGTGACACCAATGCGCAGTGAAACAAGCGAATACAGGCAGTTTACAATCCAAGACTTCTTTATCGAAATCTCGGTCGGTAACATACATCATCGCACTATCCTCCTTTCGTCAACAAGGCTCTTGCAGTTTCAGCTTTTGATTTACTTTGATGTAAAAGCCCTGATAAAAACGTCCGGCACAGGGGTCTTGCCATCGAGTAATCCCAATTTTTCTCTGGCTTCATAATAATCAGTACTTCCGAAGGACTGCTCGGGACCAAAAGAGAGACATAGCTCCAGCTTGAGGTCTTCCAGTGCATTGTTAAGGTCAGCAGAGTTCCACATCGGAATCACTAGCGAAAATATCGTGTATTCGGACATAATTTCGTCACAGTAGGTTTCACGCAACCAGTCCCGGCAAAGCTTGTCAATCTGGCTTCCACTCACAATACCCTCCTTTCCACGGTTATGCAGGTCACCGTGTTTTATCTTTCTCCTCGCACTCTGGACAGTAACCCTCGAGATATAACTCGGCTTTAGTTACCTTGAAACCGTGTTCCTGCCGTACTGCCTCAATCAACTTCTGGAAATGGGGATTTTGAAATTCCAGCACTTTGCTGCATCCCCGGCAGACCAGATGCTGGTGCTCCGGCGATTGCTTAATCTCGTAGTAGCAACGGATCTTGCCTAATCTCATCTCCTCAACCAGCCCCAGTTCCTTGAAGAGGTTAAGGCTGCGGTATACCGTCGCCTGACTGATAGACTCATCCCTGGCACTGGCGCGGCGATAAAGTTCCTTGGCGTCGATATGCCCTCCTACATCGCGTAGCAGTTCCAGAAGCAGACGCCGCTGGTTTGTTAGCGGATGGCCTTGAATTGGGTTGTCCTGTTTGCGGTTGAGACTCATTATCAACTAAATATTACAACACGTTCCCCTTTTTGTCAAGAGGGAAGCGAAAAGGGGACAAGGACAATTGTAACACAGGCTGTTTATTGTCTCGACTTAGCCTAGTGAGGTCGCATCAGACTGTGTCCCGGCAGTTTGCGCACGTAGAACTTCTTTCCTTGGTATTCCAAGTCTACCAGACTACCATTATCAATTAACTCTTGGATAGTCTCCCAATCGGTTCTGGCATTTACTAAAAATTCTGCCACAGCCTCTTCTCTCATCGGGTGCACTGCAGTAATGCTTAACAGGTCGTCTATGGCATTACCAGTGGAAGCAAAGGCATTTCCCTCATAGCCAATCAAATATTCTACCGCTGGTAGCCTTTTGGCGAAGATCCAGTATGCCGCGTTTATAGTCTGCTCAGTGACAGGCTCTACCTGTTCTGCTGGTGGTCTTGTTGGAATAGCAATATAGCTTCTTGCTGGCTTTAGCTCGGACAGGAACTCAGCAATTTTCTTAATCTCGCCGAGGTCATCATTAACGCCTCTGATCAGCATGGTCTCTGCCGCTAGTTCGCCTTTAAATATCCGGGCAAATTCGATCATTCCCTGTAGAATCCTTTCAAGCCCTAGTGATCCGTGCGGTCTGTTAACCTTGTGCCAAGTGTCTTCGCTAACTGTATCCACTTTCAAAGAAACCCAGTCGGCCTTTCGCAGGTTTTGCCTTACATCTTCACGCCAGAGCAGTGACCCATTGGTGATAACAGCTACCCTGATTTTCATTTCCTTTAGAGCGCTTATTTCTTCGCCAAGATTAGCATCTAGTATAGGCTCGCCGTTTGGAACAAAGGTCAAGTAGTCTACTGGTTCTCCTTTCCCTCTGGCTTGTTCAAGTTTCGTCCTTACCTTTTCTGCTATCTTGGTGATCGTATAGAATGACCTTGGGTCCACCTCCATCCTTACGGTTTCCCCCAACTGGCAATAGACGCAGGAGTAGCTGCATATCTTGGGAGGGACATTGTTTATCCCCAGGCTGCGTCCTAACCGTCTCGACGGAACAGGGCCATAAACAACGGAACTAGTCAATATACTGTCTCCATTGCTGGCTGATGTCTTTGTCACTAGCGTCGCTATCTATTCTGAGAGTGCGATAGGAGGTCTTTAAGCTCATACGCGACTTCAATTCCTGAATCAGCTTCTCAATAAGGGTCGTCTTGCCCGATTCCTATTTGCCAACTGCAGTAACTAGAGGAGGCATTATCTTATCCTCTTTAATACTCACGGTAGGCTCTTTTCCAGGGCTCTCGCTTCATTGTGATGTATTCTCTTATAGCTGCCTTGAGGGTATCTGCCGCCAGAAGGGCGCAGTGCTCGCTTTCCTGGGGCAGCCCACCTAAGGCATCCAGGACATCACGCTGCGTCGTTTTCTGGGCTTCGCTGATGCTCTTACCCTTGGCCATCTCGGTAACCATGCTTCCGGAAGCAATGCTGGTACCGCAACCGTCGGTCACAAAGCTGGCGTTGATAATCCTATTACCATTCACCTTGAGCCATATTGACATGGTATCGCCACAGGGGCCAATGACTTTGGCAAAGCCGTCGGCATCCTCAAGGTCGCCCAGGTTCCTCGGATTCATGCTGTGCTCAATGACAGCCTCGGAGTATACCTTTCTCATTTCCTGCTTAATTCGTTCCTCGAACTTCTCCCACGATGAAGCCATGATAACCTCCTGGATTACTTCACTTGCGCAGGCAGCGTCCGGATAAGAGATTCGCCCATCTTGGTCACCATTTCATCGGCATAGCGTTCGATATTGCCCTCATCGCAGAGCCTCGCCAGCTCCGGGTCTATGGGCAGCTGACCCAATAGCGGAGCGTTGGCGGCACTGGCCATTTCCTCTCCCCGGCTCCGGCCAAAAATCTCAATCCTTTTATCTATCTCAGGTACATACAGGTAACTCATATTCTCAACAACGCCTAGCACGCGCTTTTCCATTTTCCGCACCATGTTCACCGCTTTTCTGACGATCAGCTCAACCAAGTCCTGAGGGGTGAAAACGACGATTACTCCCGAAATTGGAAAGGACTGCATCAGCGTGAGCGGCGCGTCTGCAGTACCTGGCGGCAGGTCAACAATCAGGTAGTCAAGCTTGCCCCAGAGTACCTCCTCGCCAAACTGCTTGATAGTATTTCCAATGAGGGGGCCTCGCCAGATAACGGCATCATCCTCGCTGGGCAAGAGAAGATTGATGGACATAATCTCAATCCCTGACTTAGACAGAACCGGTAATATCCCACTCTCGTTGCCGCCTGGCCGAACGTTGAGACCGAACATCTTGGGTATGCTCGGGCCGGTGATATCGGCATCCAGGATGCCCACCTCATAGCCCTTACGCTTAAGTGCGACGGCAATCAAGCTTGATACTAAAGATTTACCCACACCTCCCTTGCCGCTCATCACGGCGATAATGTGATCGATCTTGTTCAGGTCCTTGGCCTTGGCGCCGGTATATTCGACCTTAACATCATTGACTTCGGGCAGCTTCTCAACGGCTTCCTCGGTCTTGGCTTTAATCCAATCCTGTGCTCCCGGAATCAACCCGGTTGACGCCAGAGTGATATTTACTCTCTTATCGGAAGTAGTGACCTCCCGCACCAGGTTCATCCCCACTATGCTGCGTCTGACAGCCGGCACCAGTACTGCTTCAAGACTTTCGATTACCTGTTCCTTTAGTGGCATATTTTTCTCCAATCTCATTCCCTAGTGGTCACAGATATTGTCTCCTATAGCCAGCATACCATTTAGATGACCTAGAACAGCTTTCTCCGGGTCGCTTTCCATGGCCCCGATGATAACTCCAATGCGATTCTGCTGGAAAAGGCTCTGTGCCCGGGACCCCATGCCGCCGGCAATTACAACGGAGACACCCTGCTCCGCCAGCCATTCAGGTAACAGACCAGGCTGGTGCCCCGGTGACGGGACAATCTCTTTCTTCAAAATCTTTTTTGTTAGCTCGTCAACATCGATCAGGGCAAAATGCTCACAGTGACCAAAGTGTGGTGAGACCATACCGCCGCTGACCGGTACCGCGTACCTCATGATAACCTCCGTCTACAGATTTATTTTTAGTTCGTATTTTGGCTGACCGTCTTCAAGAGATATACTGACGGTTACCTGTTTACCATCAGCCAGATATCTTTCTGCCTCGTCACGCAGCTTAAGCGATTCAGGAGATTTCAGAAAGGAGACCAGCATTTCAAACCTCTGCGCTAGTTCCTTATCATCTCCTTCTTCTCTAAGCAGTTCAAGAAGACAGTTATTTAGCTCCTGCTCAGCGAGGCACTTGATACATTTCCCGGGTACATTACTGGTCGAATACCTGGGGTCAAGGTTAATTGTGTCCATTCAACATAGCCTCCTAGCGCCGCCGGCAGGTATCACCAGTAGAGCAGGGCGGCGCATCACAGCGCTCGGTCCGGCCGCAACAGGTAGTGTCGGCAGCTTGGCTCCCCATCCGGATCGCATATGATGAGGACATCAGCCGCTTTAAGTTAACACTGCCGCAGTCAGGGCAGCGAGGGACATGCTCGCTACCCCGGACGAATACCTCTGATACTTTGCCGCACTCCAGGCACCTAAAATCATAAATAGGCATCTCCTCTACTCTCCTCTCGAGGCTTTTCCCGCACGAAGCAGACCGCTTCAGTATCTGACGCTTCAGGTGGGGCTGCTCGGAGCGCAGGCGCCGGCGGAAGTAGTAGTGGCAAAGGTTGAGAAAACACGACGCCCATTCTCCGCCCCACATCTTGGACATTTTACTTCCTGGTCACTATCGCTCATGCTCCGTCGCAACTCGAAACGTTCACCGCATTCAAGGCACTCATATTCGTATATTGGCATGGTTTTACTCCTTGCTGCTGTTCCTTAACCTTGCCGATATTGTATGCCACATTCTTTCTATCTCTTGAGTGACCGTACCGTTGGAATACTCCACTACTGGTATCCCTTGAACAATCGACTGGCTAACAATATTATCGAAAGGAACTCTGCCGGCTATCTCAACTCCCTGGCTAAGACACTGGCTCTCAATCTGCTGTGTGTTTCCCTCGTTCAGGTCGCATTTGTTGATGCAGACCAGGACGGGTACGCCGAAGTGGCGGCATACACCAAGTACTCTCTCCAAATCGTGCATTCCAGAAAGAGTGGGCTCAGTGACCAGTAAAGCCAGACTGGCGCCAGACAGCGATGAGATGACGGGGCAGCCAATACCCGGCGGACCATCACTGATAATTAAGTCCTCTCCTTCGCTCTCGGCAATTTGTTTAGCCTGCTGCCGGACGGCCGCTACCAGCTTCCCCGAGTTCTCCTGTGCTATTCCCAGCCGGGCATGAACCAGTGGCCCATACTTGGTATCGGAGATAAACCAGTACCCGGACATGTTTTCTTTCATCGTGATGGCTTCAACCGGGCATACGTGTGAGCAGAAGCCGCAGCCTTCACAGGAGACTGGGTCAACCATGAAATCTTTGATAGCATCGAAGCGGCAAAGCTCCTGGCACAGACCACACTCAGTGCACCTGTCTCTGTCTATATAAGCTACCTGTCCGCTCCAGAACTCGCTTTTCTGTCTCTCTGAAGGGCTGAGCAGTAAATGAAGGTCGGCAGCATCAACATCACAGTCGGCCAGCACTTTGCTTTGAGCCAGGGCAGCGAAGGAGCCGACTATAGTAGTTTTTCCGGTGCCTCCTTTACCACTCAGTATCACGATTTCTTTCATCTACAAGCTCCGTTACCCTTTTCAAAAGCTGGCGGAAGCTTTCCCCCCATTCTGGCAAGCCCTCAACCAAAGGAATCCCCCGTGAATACAGACGGGCAATCTCTGTATCCAGGGGGATGGTGAGCAGGATAGGTATTTTCTGCTTCCGGCAGTATTCCTGTACTCCGGCGTCACCGACACCGGCACGATTGAGGACAACGCCGCAGGGGATGTTAAGCTCTCTTACCGTTTCCACAGCAAGGCATAAGTCATTGAGGCCGAAGGGAGTCGGCTCGGTTACTAGGAGACAGAAATCACTTCCTTTGATTGCTTCCACCACAGGACAGGATGTCCCCGGCGGTACATCTATGATAACTGTGCCATCATTGCTGGCGTATTCCTTTACCTTACGGATAACGGGTGGCGCCATCGCCTCGCCCACCGTGAGTTTGCCATGAATAAAGCCCACACCGTCGGAGTGTCCCCACTCGACAACCCCTGTTTCCCGGCTTTCCTCAGATATTGCCTTTTCCGGGCAGAGGTAGCTGCAGGCGCCACACCCATGACAGAGTTGCGGGAAGGTCATCACATTATTGCCCAGTACAGCAATAGCATGATATGTGCACACCTCGGCACACCTGCCGCAGTAAGTACACTTATCCTCGCCTATCTTGGGGACCAGAATGGATACGGCTTTACTCCCGGTGATTTCAGGCTGTAAAAACACATGATCGTTCGGCTCCTCAACATCACAGTCAAGAAGCACAACGCCATGGCTATGTTTCAGCGAAAGGGCAAGGCTGGTGGCCACCAGCGTCTTACCCGTCCCTCCTTTGCCGCTGGCGACTGATATAATCATGCTATCCTCTGACCATCTTTGCTCCGCATTTCGGACAGCTCAGGTTGTTGCAGGGTGTGCCCGTCTGATGAGGCGTTCTCGCTCCGCAGCTGGGGCAGACGCAATATCCGCCGGGTCCCGCCCCCGCCTGGTTACCTCTCATTCGGCCGATCCTCTTTGCTGAACTGTATGGCGGCCCGCTTCCATCTCCTCTTGGCATAGTGACACCTCAGGTATTTATCTTTATTTTCTCTTCTTATCCAGTTCATCTAAACGCCGTTGAATGTCGCTCAGCTGCTGCGCCAGCGCCTGTGACTGGGCTCTAAGTGCATTAAGTTCCTGTTCCGGACTTTGTGGCTGCGGTGCCGAAGTCATGGGTTGGGCCGTACCAAACCTCCGCCCCATGCCTCTACCCATACCACGGCCACCTCCTTCGCCGAACCCGCCCCCCATCCCGGACATGCCGCCCATACCGAAGTGGTCGGGCACATTGGCCTGGGCACCGGCCTTGAACTTACCTGACTGGTAGCCCTCTATAGCATCCTTTACTTTGCCGGAAACGCCGGTTATTAACTGGATACCGGTAGAGGAAAGCACCTGGTAGGCGTTGGGCCCGCAGTTCCCGGTCAGAACCGCCTGTACGCCCTTACCGGCAATTGCCTGAGCAACTGAGATACCGGCTCCACCAACGGCCGTGGCGCTGGAGTTATCCATTGCCTCGAACTCCTTCGTCTCCGGGTCGGCAATGATAAAATACTGGCAGCGCCCGAAGCGCGGGTCAACTTCAGCATCTAAGGTTGGGCCGGTGGCCGAAATTGCAATCTTCATGGTGCCTCCTCTTGTTCACCCTCCAGGTCTCGCATCCTTGCCTCAATCTGGTCTAACTGCTCCTTTACCGCTTCCGCCTGGTTTTTCAGGTAGTCAAGCTCATCTTCTCTGGTCATCTGCGGAGAAAAGGCAGCATAGACGGGAACCCATGGTTGACTATACGATGGGGGCTGGTACGTTGTGGGTGGAGGGGCACCAGCGCCACTCAAAAAGTAGCCACACCGCGGCAGTCCACCCCTTCCTATCCCTACATAGGGCCAGGGAGGAGAAGCACCGCGGAAGCCAAAGCCCCATCCTCCGCCTCGCCCGAAGCCTCTTCCTCGTCCGAATCCATTAGGCATTTTTCACCTCCTCTTCCTGTAACTCTTCAAGTCGCTTCCTGATATTTTTTAGTTCGCGCTCCAGTATTCGCGCCTGTTCTTCAAGCATGGATTTTTCGTATTCTCTGGATGGTGGTGCCCATGCCCAGGCAAAAGGTGAAATCCGCCAGCGCCTGTGCCAGCCCCATCCCCAGGGATGCCAGTATCCATACCAAGGAAACATGCTTCTCACCCCCTTAAAAACCGATTCGACTTTTACCAGGGATACTGATAGGGCGGTGAATACCAGCGCCGGCCGAAGCCATGGCCTCTAACGTGCCCCCATCTTCTCCAGCCAAAGCCAAACCATCGTCTTCCCGGTATCTGGTTGGCAAAACCGGGCGGGCCAAAGCTGGCACAGTAGCCAGCGCCTCTCCCCGTCATCGGCCCCGTACCCCTAGGTCCAGTTCTGTCTCCGAATGGCATTACTTCACCTCCTTCTGACCAGGTATCGTCCTATTTCCAGCAGCAGTAGCGGTCAGGCGCTCTTGACAGGCCGGGCAATAGCCGGCGAGACACACCTCGGCCGCAATTACCCTAAACCCTTCCTCCTTATTTATTCTGGACTTAAGCCCCTCTGTTGAGGGGCATTTGAACTCAAACCCCCGTCCGCAGCTTAGACATACCAGGTGGTGATGCTCGGTTTGAGGAGCCGGTTCATAATATCGGCGACTGCCAAATTGATGTTCCTCAACCAAGCCCAGCTCCTTGAACAGCTGCAAATTACGATATATAGTAGATAGGCTGATGTTGGGCGATCTCTGCCGAGCCTGCTCATATATATTATCGGCGTCCAGGTGCTCGTCAGCTTGCTGGAGGATTTCCCGTATCAGTTCACGCTGTTCCGTGCTTCGCCGGTTCAACATACCTGTTTCCCGTTTCTTATCATAGTAAGCTGCCGGATTCCCCTAATCTGCCGGTAGGTGGCTCCCTCGCTCACACAGCAGAGAGCTAAGTCAGGGTCAATTACTTTCGTGCCTGATACGGCACCAATACCATAATCAAAGAGAACTGGAGATAAGGGAGCGGTGTCCCCGAGCACCACCACGTAAGCTTCAGGATGGCATAGCTCCAGCAGTTGCTCAATGGTGTGATTGGTAAAGGCAGTACCCGTGATGCCCACAACGTCAGCCTCAGGGATGAAGTCCTCTGCTTCAGCTTCAGTGAAGTCTCCTTCCCTCAGGTTTTTCTCAATCACCCAGAGTTCTTTGGCCAACTTACGGAGTTCAGAGATAAAGGGGAAATGGCCTACAATGGCAACTTTTCTATCCTTCCCTTTTTCAGCAATCAGGTCTCGGGCATTAAGGTTCAGGCACCTCTCTTCATTAATCTCGAGCAGGGAATTGATAGTAGCCATACCAATAGCTGCCTCAGGAATGCTCTCCGAGTAGCACAATTGAGCAAGTTCCGGTACGCTCTTTTTGAGAAGAGACCCGGGCTCCTTTACCGAGGGTTGTTCCTGCCTAAGGGCATCCCGCGGGAGTGTCGCTGCCAGCCCGCAATTGCGAGTCAAGACAGCGGTATGGAAAAGACCCTGGCGTATGTCTTTTACGCTGGCTTCCATATTCAACGTTGAGAGCAGTTCTTCAATTATTCTCATCACTTCTCCGGTCGACCCGCATATAATAAGCACGCTTCTTTCATCAACCACGACCCCCCCGGTGACGTCTTCTCCAGCTACCTCTACCCCAGCCTAATTTGGGTGGCAAAAGAGGCATGATGCTCGGCGTCTCACACCTAGGGCAAAACTCGGGTGGGGCGGATATCATAGTTTCGAAAGGCACGTCCCACTCATGGCCACTTATACATCTGAAGCGGCGTACCGCCATTTCGAAATTCCCGCCCTCGATACGTATTGCCTTACCATTAAGCAGGGCATCGGCTAACTTCTGCCGGGCTGAATCCAGTACGCGGGAGAAGGTGGTACGCGAGATATTCATCTCCTGGGCACACTCCTCCTGTTCCAGACCCTCAAGGTCCTTAAGCCGGATTGCCTCGGCTTCTTCGACCAGAAGATTTACCTCGCTAAGAGTGACCAGTGGTATTCCCACCGGCTTGAAATAGTCTATCGGCGGTATAAAGCTGACCTTGCGCCACATCTGCCGTCTACCCATAATTTTACGCCCCTAATAATTGTGGACTTAGGTTCTTAAAACATCTATTATGAACTTATGACCATTATTATAATACATTATAGCCCATTAATTGTCAAGCTATTCTTCGGGTTTGGGAGACTCCAGGGCAGTACTAACTGCCAGACATGCCACACGCTTTTCACGACTCACCTCTGAGAGGAAGTTCATTATGTGCTTTAAGTTTCTGTCGGTAGCTATCGCTTTTATGGCTATAATTCCAGTTCAAGACCGGCGCCGCAGGCCACGTACTGATCTGGAAAGAAACGTCTCAGCTCCGCCTTGTGCTGGGTGCAGTGGCAGGGGCATATTAGGAATAGACCATCCAAGCAGGCAAAATCACGAAAGCCGTGGAGCCCCCCAATAATCCCGCAAACCTTGCCATAGCAAGAAGCGATGTCAAGGATTGTCCTAATCCCTGGGTGTGAACAGCCGGCAATCACTACTATTCCCCTGCTTGTCCTGACCACCAGTGATTGTTCTATGCCTTTGAGTTCGCCAGTGGAAAAGATGTCTTCTGAAACCTGCAAAGGCTCGCGAACTAAAGTCACCTTTCTTCCCGGGATTATTGCTGCGCTGGAGGCCGGAAGATAAATCTCTGTATGCTTGTTTACCTCCAGCACACTGAATAGCCCACCGGTGTGGTCACCGTGAGCGTGGGAGATGACGATTACTCCTATTCGCCTTGGTTCAATACCAAGCTCCTTCATATTGTAGAGCAGGGCAGTACCATCAGCACCCGTGTCGAATAGAAGCGGTGGCGTATCAACGGATTCTATGAGACATGAAAATCCCCAACCTGTTACCAGACCCTCTCTCGAAAAGCAATTGTCATAGACTATGGTAATTTTCATTCATATATTTTTAACAGTTTATCTACCCTTCGCAGCAGTTCCTGGGGACTGGCCGGTTTTTCAATGTAGTCTTCCGCCTCAAGCGCCATACCCTGGGCAACTGATATATCAGTCTCACCCTTCCGCTGTGAAAAACTGGTGAGCATCATTATCGGAATTTGGCTCAGTTCAGAGTCGTTCTTAAGCTCTGTCGCTGCTGTGAAACCGTCCTCAAAGGGCATGAGCACATCCAGGATTATTAGGTCGGGCCGCTCAGCCCTGGCAATTGCCAGACCAAAAACGCCATCGCTGGCAGTGAGCACCTTATAGTCACGACGGGATTCAAGAACCGTCTTCGTTGCTGCCACAAAGTCCGGGTCATCATCCACCAGTAAAATTTTATACACAGCCTTATCCGTTGGCCTTATACCTCCTTCCGTGGAGGCTAGGATTGGCCCAAGTTGATTACGCTTCTATGACATTGGCACATACAGCTCGGCTTCGTGACTCTCTAAGACCAAATCCCACTCCGGCATCATTGCCTGCACTTCTGGTTCTGCCATCACCTCATTTACGGGATGACTCCCACTTCGCTGATAATCTCCGGCACAAGCTCATCCCATCCCAGTGGCATAATGTGGACTCCTTGGCAAAATGGCTCGACCTGTCGGATTATCCGCGCTGCGAGTTCTACCGCTTTTTTCCTGCGGTCCTCCTTCGCAGTCTCCTCCATCTCTCGGATAATGCTCTCTGGAACACTGATTCCGGCCACGTTGGCATTCATAAACTTGGCCATGGCGGCACTTTTAAGTATCACGATTCCGGCGATAACGGGTACCTTATAACCCTGTATTCGACTCATGAATTGTTCGAATTTCTCCGGCTCGTAAATAGCCTGGGTCTGAAAGAATTTAGCTCCAGCCTCGATCTTCTTTTTCATCTTGATAATCTGTGGCTCCAGTGGTTCGGCAGCCGGCGTCACCACCGCTCCCAAGAAGAAGCTGGGTGCACTTTCCAGTTCATGGCCCGCCATATCATGTCCCTGGTTCAGTGTGCTGGCCGCCTTGAGCAACTGCACTGAATCAAGGTCATAAACCGGTTTGGCTTCAGAATGATCGCCCAAGATGGGATGGTCACCGGTAATACACAGCACATTTTCTATCCCCAACGACCACGCACTCAACAGGTCGGACTGAAGGGCTAGACGGTTGCGGTCACGGCAGGTAAGCTGGTAGACAGGCTCCAGGCCTCGTTCAATCAGTCGCGCGGAGACAGCTAACGAGCCGATTCTCAGTACCGCACTTTGGAGGTCGGTGACGTTAATAGCCGTTACATGCTCCCGCAGCATCTGGGCATCTTGCAGGCATTTGTCAAGATCAACTCCCTTTGGAGGTCCGATTTCCCCGGTAACTACAAATCTGCCGCTTTCCAGGGCTTGCTTTAGTTTGCTCATGTTACTTCTGCTCCTCTTAAAAATTGACGTTGGTCTAAGCGTGGCTGGCGACCTTTCTTTCGCCGGATAGGGATTTGAAAGTTGCCTCCCCCTCACCAATAGCAAGGGAGCGTGGTCGGCTCCACTTGGAGTTGTTCTTGGGCATCTTGTATTTCTCCATCTCATCTAATCGGCCCAGCGCTATGAGCCGGTCATAGATTAATTGCCAGCCGCAATCACGGTTCCGGTCCACCTCACACTTGCCATCCTTGGCGCCTCCACAGGGGCCATTGAGCAGGCCCTTGGCACAAAGCGTGACCGGACACAGCCCACCGGTATACTCTACGATGCACTCGCCGCAAAGGGAACAATATTCAGTGATGAAATCATCGTTTACGGTTTCTCCCCCGAAGATGGTGTCACAACCGGGATGGACCATTCCCCCATCGGTAGCGTCCATCACGGTATGAATACCCTGCCCACAGGCAAGAATGAGGAAGGAGTCTGCCTGCTCAGACTCCTTCTTGTGCTCTTCGTTCAGCATCTTTTTCACTATTGAGAGCTTGCACAGGCTTACACCGCTGTCGGTACATGACCAGCCAGCGACCTTAATGCCTTTTCTTTTGAGCCGTTCCGCCATTTCCTGAGTTTCTGGTTCTCCACCAGAATGACATTTAGCGGCGCAATTACCGCAGCCGACGACGAACACTCTTTCGTCAGGCTTGAGATACCCCAGAATCTCATCAATGGGCTTTTGAATTGTCGCGTGCACAGAAATACCTCCTAATCCTCTTTCGCATGTGATGGTGACAATTGATAAATTATGCTGGTAACATTAAGATGATGGCCAAATGAAGTATACCCTACGGGGTATGGTTATATCAAGTTTCAACTCTTCGGAAGAGGCGCTGGACGGGCGAGGCTTTCATTGTTAAATGAACTTGACCAAAATCCGAGTTACGTCGATAAAGATACGCCTCAACAAATGGCGAAGGGAGGTAGGTAAATGGAACAGAAGGAAAATAGAGGGGCTTCGCCCCTCTTTTACACTCCGTTTTTGTCTTCCTCAAAAGGGCGGTGGGGGGAATAGATAAATCATAGATTAAAGAGGCGGATTATCACCCCAATTCGCCGGCCTCTTCTCGCACCAGGCGGCGGATTCTCTTATGAATGATTACCACCGCGTCTAAATCTTTCCTGCCCGATAGCCAGTGAAAATGGCCCCTGTCCCCCTCTCCGCCGGCCTTCTCTCTTTCCCTGACGATTCTCTCCGCCTTCTGGCGTGAGCCTTCTTTCCAGGCCGCCAGCACGTCGCTAAGGTCGCTAATAAACGTCGACGCCAGGCCCATCGTCGCCGAGGGCAAGGCGTACTCGTTGGCATTGAAGGCGATGGCCAGCCCCCCGGCCTCCTCTACCGCCTGTAGCATCCGGAAATCGGTAATACTGTCACCGATTACCACCCACCGCGACAGAGACTCTTCGTACTTGGCCGCGAACCGTTCCAGGGCCGCCACCTTACGCCGGCCACCGACCGGCTCCACCTGCCTCATGGCACGGCCGGCATCCGTGGCCGGGAGTTTCTGCCAGAAGAAATCGTCCAGGTACTGCTTGATACGGTTGTCGTCCTCATACGGGCGCATGGTCAGAATATCCTGCTCCGCCTGCTCGATAAGCTGGCTGTCCCCCTTACCCAGGGCCTGATGAAACCCGTCGATGGGCAACAGTGTGCTGGCGACATTATGAGAATATATCCCCAGCTTGTGGGTAATGTGCCGGGCATAGGGGGCATAGCTGGTGCTGATGCAGAACACCTTCCAGCCGCCATACTGCAACCCGGAAATGAGTTTTTCGGCGCCGCCGGTCAGCCTGGCCTCAGCGGCCAGTTCCACGATGTCGGCCTCGGTAATTTTGTGGAGCACCAAGAAAGGAACAATAAGCGACAGGGTATCACCCGGCTCATAGCCCTCCCTCTCTTCCAGAGCAAGCAGATCATCGTAGCGACTGATAACCTCAAATATCCGGTCGCCGTTCGGGAAAAGCTTCATCAATTCGTAGGCGTTGTCCTGAGGCGATAACGGCCCTTCAAGGTCAAAAGCAATGTAGTTAGCCATTATTTTCTACCTCACTCACCGTTTTTATTTTTTACTGTTTTTTAGCAATCCGTTGATCTCATCAGTCAGGTCATAGCCGCCAATCGGCCTGCCTTCGACATCGACAATTTTCCTATCTTGGTTCACCCTAACCTTACCCTCACTGAAGGCCTTGATGGTGGCCACAATCAGGGGGAATTCACGGGCCAGACCCTGGCGCCGGATAAGCTTAAAGAGGCGGTTTTTCTCTCCGTCGCGCTCCTTTATCTGGATGGCTGAATATCCTTTTATTTCTCGCCAGTAGCGGTCGAACGGCTCACCCCTGATGGGGAAGGTACAGTAGCTCACCACTGGCCCCCGGTCAAGCTCCGGAGTAACCAGATGCATCATCACCCCTGTCTGCTCCGCCCGGTCCTCAATAAGCCGCCAGATTACCTCCTGCCACGTCCCGGCGGGGCCACCAGGGGCGGCCGGGTGCAGGTTAACCATGTTGTAACGCTGGCACATTTCCGCGCCGACAATAAGCATATAGCCGGCCAGGACACAGAGGTCAGCTTGAAAGCCCTCAAGTCGCCTCATAACCTCACGGTCGTAATCAAGCCGCCATGACGCTAGAGACCCGGCCTGCTCAGGAGTGGTGGCGCTCCGGGCGGTCTTAAACTTCTGATAGGAAAAACAGATAAGCGGGATACGGTAGCCCTCCACGAGCTTGAAGAACCGGTCGCTTTCCCCAGACTCACCGGGCTCACGGTTACTGAAGACGAAGGCTATTTCCGCCCTTATATCACCCCGCTCGATAGCACCGTGCGCCACTTCAAGCAGGTCCCGCGCCGCCCTGTCCCTCCCTGTGGAAAACCAGCCCACCCTGTACATGGCCGCTGTCACCCAAATATCTTTTTCACCCGCGCCCAGACGCTGCCAACATGGACCACGGGGCTTGCCCCACGCCCGAAAATCTTACCGTCCGCCAGGGCCCGGATGAATTCATCCTTACCGTCGAATTCAGGCATCTCAACATAGGCGTTACCTATTTCTGAAAGGGTATGGGCATCGCTACCGGCGCTCTGGGCAATACCGTGTTTCTGGGCAAAGAGGCGCGCCCTAGTGTTGTTTTTGCGTACGATGCTGCGGGCGTTGAATACTTCGACAGCATCGATTTTATCGGCCAGCTCTTCCAGTACGCTGTTTTTCAGGGCCGATGGCCGGAGGGTATCGTAGGGGTGGGGGATATTTACCAGGCCGTCCTGGGCCCTTATGCACGCTATCGTCTCGGCAACGGACAGTCCGCTGGGTATCGTCTCCTTCAAGAACATGCCCATTATCTCGCCGAACGGTGTCAGGATTTCCTCGGCGACAATCACCTTGAACGGCGCCATCTCCTGCATCTTCAGCGCCCCTTCCGCGGTACCGTGGTCAGCGATAGCAACGCAGTTTATACCTATCTCCAGACAGCGCTCTATAACCCGCTCCAGCGATACAGCGCAGTCCATAGAATAAGCGGTGTGAATATGAAGGTCAGCCTTAAGCAACTCAGCTTACCCTTTCCAGATAGCTGGCGCTGCGCGTATCGACTTTTATCACGTCCCCGACGTTAACAAACAGGGGTACCTGGACCGTAATACCGGTCTCCAGCTTGGCCGGTTTGCTGCCGGCGCTGGCGGTATCACCTTTGAAGCCAGGGTCGGTCGCCACCACCTCAAGCTCAACGGTAATCGGCAGCTCCACGCCAATCAGCTCGCCCTTGTAGCTGGATATCTGTAATGACATCCCCTCCTTGAGGTAATTAATAGCATCACCCAGTTGGTCAAGATTTAGGGGGAACTGCTCAAAATTCTCCTCATCCATGAAGTAGTACAGGTCGCCATCATTATAGAGGTACTGCATATTGCGATAGTCAAGTCGCGCCCGAACGAACTTCTCACCGGCCTGAAAGGTACGCTCAATGGTATGTCCGCCGCGAACCTCACGGAGCTTCAGGCGAAGCTGGGCACTGCCCCGCCCTATTTTTATATGCTGATAATCAAGTACCTGATACAGCGTCCCATCCAGTTCTATCGTAATACCCTTTCTTAAATCGCCGCTACCTATCATGATACACCTTTCTCGCTTTAGTAATTACCCTCGGTTTACCACTCTCCATTACCGCCACGTCCTCTATCCTTACCCCTCCCCAGCCGCTGAGGTAGACACCGGGCTCAACGGTAAATACCATGCCGTCAACCAGCCGGTCCGTGGACCTCGGGCCGAGGCGCGGTAGCTCATGGGCCGCCAGACCGACACCGTGCCCCAGTCCGTGCCCGAACGCGCCGTCATAACCGGCCTCCTCGATAACCGCCCGGGCCAGACCGTCGGCTTCACCGCCGGTCATCCCCTCTTTAATTATAGCCAGCGCCGTCAACTGAGCACCAAGCACGATATCATAGACCTTTTTCAGCTTTTCGTCAGCCGCCCCAACCCATATAGTGCGGCTGAGGTCACTGCAGTAGCCACCCTGTCGGGCACCGATATCGATAACCACCGGTTCGCCGTTATTTATAGCACGCAGCGACGGATTGAAGTGAGGCAGGGCAGCATTGGGGCCGGCGGCAATCATGACCTCAAAGGCGAGACCCTCGCCACTCTGCTGGCGCATGAATTTCTCAAGCTCCCACGCCAGCTCACTTTCCCGGTCGCCGACCTTTATTCTGTCCTGGATGTACTCAAAAGCGCAGTCGGTTATCTCCGAAGCCTGGACAATCAGCTCAAGCTCTGCCGGCTCCTTTACCGCCCGCAGGGACTCCACCAGGCCATCGGTAGCCGACAGCTTGAGACCGTCCGCCGCTTTATCCAGTATCCCAGTAAGCTTACGGTAGGTGGCAAAGGTAATATCCTCCGCCTCGAACCCCAGTGTTCTCAGGCCAAGCCCGGTGGCAAGCTCCGGTAACCACTCCGCCATGTCCGCCTTTATCTGGACAACCTCATAATCAGGGGCTTGCCCCCTGGCCCGTTCCGTATAGCGAAAGTCAGTGGCCAAGATGGTATCCTTAGCCGTAATCAGCAGAAAGCCGGCCGAACCGTCAAACCCAGAAAGGTAACGCCTGTTTTCCGGCTGAGAGACAAGCAGGCCGTCAAGCCCTTTTTCGTCCAGCGCCTGCCGCAGCCTCTGGATACGGTTATCATTCCTCTGGTTCAACACCGCCATCCCGTCCCTATTCCTCAACGGGGGAAATCGCGCCGTTCCCACCGTCAGCATTTTCTTCCCGCGCCATGGGATGAGCTGATTGGTACACCTTACGCGCCCGGCTGTGGGTGACATGGGTGTAAATCTCGGTGGAAGACAGCCGGGCATGCCCCAATAGCTCCTGGACTACCCTCAAATCAGCGCCGCCGTCAAGCAGGTGGGTGGCGAAGGTATGGCGCAGTATATGGGGATGGACCTTCTTCCTGATGCCCGCCCGGGCAGCGTAATTATCTAACAGCTGCTGTACCCGCCGGGCGGTCAGCCTCCGGCCGTAGCGACTGAGGAACAACGCCTTGCTCCTTTTCTTACCCAGCAATTCGGCCCTACCCCCCGACAGGTAAGCGTCCAGGGCTTGCGCCGCCGGCCGCCCCATCAGCACTTGCCGTTCTTTAGCCCCTTTCCCCCAGACCCGTACCTCACGACTGGTCAAGTCTACCTGGGTCAGGTCTAACTGAACCAGCTCGCTCACCCGCAGACCGGAAGCATAGAGCAGCTCCAAAAAAGCCAGGTCCCGTTTGCCCTCGGCAGTGGTAAGGTCCAGGCTCTCCAGCAGCCGTCGGGTCTCATCTACCGTCAGAAAAGAAGGCAAACGTTTGTCTAACTTAGGTGAAGATACCCCATCCAGAGGATTTTCCGGTAACACACCTTCCGAGACCAAGTAACGGTAGAAAGAGCGAATGGCCGACGTTTTACGAGCGATGCTGGCTTTAGCAATGCCCCGTTCCAGGAGCCAGGACAGGTAACCACGGACAACATGGCGGTCTACCTCGTTCAGCGAGACAATCTCTCGTTCCCTGAGGAACCGAAAAAAGTCCATCAGGTCGGTGGTGTAATTGCGCACCGTATATGGGGAGGCGTTACGCTCCGCCTGAAGGTAACTGATATATTTATAAAAAAAATTCTGCATAACGGTCAGCCCGTTAAAATCTCCTCCGTTGTGCCGGCCGGCGGTTCCGTCGCCTCGGCTTCTCGCCTTCCTAGCCTGCCTTTATAGTCGCACTTCTGGCACTTTTCCCAGTTTCTCCGGTACAGGGTAAGCAACCCGCCGCACCTAGGGCAGGGCCGGGGCAGGGGTTTGAGATTGGTGGCAAAGTCGCAATCGGGCCAGTTGCTGCACCCATAGAAGGTGCGTTTCTTTTTACTCACCTTCTCTACCAGCTCGCCGCCGCACTGAGGGCACCTAGCCCCAGTTTTTACCTGGAAAGGCTTGGTGTACTTGCACTCAGGATAACCGCTGCAGGCAATAAATTTACCATAGCGCCCGACCTTTACCACCAGCGGCCGGTGGCACCGGGGGCAGTCCTCACCGGCTGGCGCATCGGCCAGCTTTACCTTCTCCATATGTTGGCTGGCGCTCTGAAGGTCTTTCTCGAACGGCACGTAGAAGTCGCGGACAACCTGTACCCAGTCCCGGTCTTCGCTGGCAATCTCGTCCAGCTCTTCTTCCATACGAACGGTAAACTCGACGGCCATGATATCCGGGAAATGTCTCTGCAAGAGGTCACTGACAATAAAGCCAAGCTCAGTGGGCCGGAAGCTCCCCTCAGTCTTGTTCACGTAGTCACGCTCCTGGATGGTGGACAGTATCGGGGCGTAGGTACTGGGGCGCCCGATACCCCACTGCTCCAGCATTTTAATCAGCGTTGCCTCAGTAAACCGAGACGGTGGCTTGGTGAAGTGTTGCTCTGGGAAAAGCCCCCTTAGCTCCAACGGGTCACCTTTCTCCAGACGGGGAATAGCGGGGCCTTTCTCTTCATCTTTGTCATCTTTGCCTTCAATATAAAGGGTCATAAACCCGGCAAAGGTATTTACCGAGCTGGCAGCGCGAAAGAGATAATGCCCCTTACCTGAAGGAAGCCTGGCCTCAATATCGACATTGGTAGCCTCGAAGCGGGCGGCTGCCATCTGGCTGGCCACCATCCGTTTCCAGATGAGGTCATATAGCTTGAACTGGGCGTCGCTCAGGTACGGTTTTATCAGCGATGGCTCCCGCCATATCCGGGTGGGGCGGATGGCCTCGTGGGCTTCCTGCGCCCCCTTGACCGTGGCGGAAAAAGAGCGGGCATGGGCGGGTAGAAATTCGCCGCCGTACTTCTCTCCGATGAACTGCCTAGTCTCGGCGACCGCGGAACGGGCTACCCTGGTCGAGTCAGTACGCATATAGGTGATAAGGCCGACACTGCCGCCCCTGTCTATGGGCAAGCCTTCGTACAGCTGCTGGGCGATAGTCATGGTAAAACCGGCGTTAAAACGGAGCTTGCGCCAAGCCTCCTGCTGCAGGGTGCTGGTAATAAACGGCGGGGCCGGCTGGCGGCTCACCGTCCTGGTCTTTACCTTGCTAACATGGTAACTGGCCGGCTCAAGCTCTTTGACCAAGGCTTCGGCCTCTGTTTGACTGGCGATTTCCGGCTTGCTGCCATCGGCCAGTGCCACCAGCGCCGCTCGGAAGGCAGCCCCAGGGGCTGCTTCCTTGGCCAGCTCGGCCTCAATGGTCCAGTACTGCACCGGGACAAAGGCCTGAATCTCCCGCTCGCGGTCAACGATAATCTTCAACGCCACCGACTGTACCCTGCCCGCCGACAGCCCCCGCCTCACCTTAATCCAGAGAAGAGGGCTGATCTTATAGCCGACCAGCCGGTCGAGGATACGCCGCGCCTGTTGAGCATTGACCAGCTGCATATCCAGGGAGCGGGGATGGCGGAAGGCACGCTCCACTGCTTCCTTGGTTATTTCATGGAAGACGACCCGCTTGTAGGGTTTACCATCCGAATTGGTCACCGCTTCCAGATGCCACGAGATGGCCTCACCCTCCCGGTCGGGGTCAGTGGCCAAATATATCGTAGACGCCGCTTTGGCCGCCTTTTTCAGCTCAAGAACGACCTTCCTTTTCTCCCGGGGCACCACGTACTTGGGCAAAAATTCTTTTTCCAGGTCAACGCCCAGCTGGCTCCGGGGCAGGTCTCTGACATGACCCAGTGAGGCCTTAATACTGTAGCCACTCCCCAGAATCTTACCCAGTGTTCTTGCCTTGGCCGGCGACTCAACGATAACCAGATTCTTTTTCATAGCCATTCAGTCAACTATCACCCTATATTCTTCTCTCGCCTCTCTGGCCAGAATATAATTCATATTGCCTACCTGCTTTACCATGCCCTTGAGCTCCATGATGGCCAGGGTACTGCTGACGTCCGAGGCCGGCAGACCACTGCTACGGCAGACCTCATCGATATGGGTTGGCTCAGCGCTTAATTCCTTTAGCAGCCGCGACTCGGTATCGGATGCCGGAATAATTTCTTTCATCTCCATCTGTCGGGCCACAGTCGTCAGGTTCAGTTCCTCCAGTATGTCACTATGGCCGCGGACAAGCTTGGCCCCCTCCTGAATGAGACGGTTGGTACCCCGGCTGGCCGTTGAGATAATACTGCCCGGGACAGCAAATACCTCCCGGTTCTGCTCGGCAGCCAGGTGAGCGGTAATCATGGCCCCGCTGGTCTCGCTGGCCTCAACTACCAGCACCCCGAGGCTCATGCCGCTCATAATCCGGTTACGGCGGGGGAATTTGTCCGCCTTCGGCCGGGTGCCCAGTGGATACTCACTTATCAGCGCTCCCTGCTCAACAATCTGCCGGGCCAGACCGGCATTCTCACCAGGGTAGACGATATCAAGCCCGCAAGCAAACACGGCGATACTCCTGCCCCCGGCCGCTAGGGCGCTGCTGTGGGCTACCGAATCAATCCCCAGCGCCAGGCCACTCACCACGGTGATCTTGTTCCGGGCCAGGTCGGCCGATATTTCTTCGGCCACCTGCCTCCCGTAAACCGTCGCCCGGCGGGTGCCGACCACCGCCAGGCACCACTCATCCTCAGGCAGCAGGGAACCCCGGATATAAAGGAGCGGGGGATAATCGTATATCTCCTTAAGTCGGGCGGGATAGGTAGCATCATGGTAGGTGAGCACCTCGACCCTGTGACGCTCCAGTTTCGCCATCTCTTCATCAAGAGATATCCTTGGTCGCCACATATTTATTGCCCGTATTGAAGCGGTATCCAGCCCGGACTGTCTCAGGTCAGCTGACGCCGCCTTCCAGGCCTCCGCCAAGCTACCGAAACGGCTCTCGAGTTGCGTCAACTTGGCCCGGCCAATGCCCGGAATCAGGCTGAAGCCTACCCAGTACTTTATTTCCTGACTACTCACCATCAAAGTAATGATATTCTAGCATAGCGCCAAAATGCTGACAATGAAAGTCTATTTAAAAACCGAGGCTTTTTATATAGACAGATGACAATTATTATTGACAGCATATTGACAACTGTCCACTACAATTGTATAATTACCGCTAACTGCTGGTTATAATAAGTTGCCAGGTAACACTGCGTAGGCTATAATTTGCCGATATCGCGGTAATACCGGTAGTATTAAAGATGGCGTTACTATAGTATTATTTCAGGGCGACGGGTAAACTGGTATAATCATGATTAGTTGTTAATAACCGGCGGTCTCGAGGGTTTTACAGGAGGTGGGCCGGCTTGATAGTCTCCAGAGCACCGGTGAGAATAACCTTAGGAGGAGGCGGCACAGACCTGGAGTCATATTACTCAAAACACGGCGGCTTCTTGATTGCCGCCGCCGTCGATAAATACGTCTTTATCGCCGCCAACCGCCGCTTCTACGACAGCATCCGCCTGAGCTACTCCCAGACCGAGATAACCAA
>DUEU01000087.1 GCA_011191985.1 Dehalococcoidia bacterium | reverse complement strand
TGTCGGCCACGGAGATGTATTCAATGGTGGCCAGCGGCTCCTGTTGGATAAGCTCTGCCATCTTGCGGCGTATTTCGCCAGCATTGCTCTCGCCCCGAGCGCGGAGTTCACGCGCTAAAGAAAGCGCCCGATAGAGTACCGTTGCTGCCCGGCGCTGCTCAGGATCAAGGTAAGTGTTGCGGCTGCTCATGGCCAGTCCGTCAGGCTCACGCACCGTGGGCAGTGTAATCACCTCCAGGTTCATATCGAGGTCAGCCGTCATTTTCCTGATAACTGCCGCCTGCTGGGTATCCTTCTGGCCGAAGTAGGCCCTGGTCGGCTGCACAATGTTGAACAGCTTGGCAACGACGGTGGTTACCCCCCGGAAGTGGCCGGGACGGATGGCACCCTCCAGCCGCCGGGTAAGCTCACCCACCTCCACCCAGGAGTCGAACCGCTCGGGATACATCTCGGCCGCCGAAGGCATAAAGACTACGTCAGTCCCCTCACCGGCCAAAAAAGCCAGGTCGCGCTCGGTGTCGCGGGGATACTGTTCAAAATCCTCACTGGGGCCGAACTGGGTGGGGTTAACGAATATGCTGACGATTACCGAGGCGTTTTCGTCCCGGGCCTGCCTGACCAGAGAGAGATGTCCTTCATGCAGAAAACCCATCGTGGGCACGAAGCCAACCGTCTCGGCAAGCTGCCGCCGCAACACCCTCATCTCAGCTATAGTGTTGACCACATTCATCTAACCACCTCACCATTCTGTTCCAATCACTCCCAGTGAATCCTATTATTGGTGATTCTTGAGTCTGTGTCAAATAGATTATGCCGTGTTCAAAGGCTTTACACTTAATGCCGAAAAGGGTTAGGATATAGCCATAAATCCCGATGGCATATGGCCGGATTCAGACTTGGCTATGTCGTAGAAAAGAGTGAGCGATGAAACCGGATAGAATGACGGAAAAGGAACGGCTAGCAGCCCTGCTGAAAAGGCAGCCGGTAGATAGAGTTACTTTTGACACGACGTCTCATGTCTTTGCGGCGGCGATGGTCGGCTGCTCCAAGGTCGATATATATGCAGACCCGGAGAAGGCCTTCTGGGCAAAATACCGGACCCAGGAAATGTTTGGCGCCATTGAGCGCATACATTACCATGGTGGGGCTTTCCCGGTGCGGGAATTCGGGGGCGAGGTCAAAATGCCAACGAGCGAATATGCCATGGCGGTCTCGCTCTTGCGGCCGGCCGTGCAATCGGAGGGCGATGTCTGGAAGCTAGAGGTCCCCGACGTAAAAAAGGCCGGCATGTTGCCCTCAATCATGCGGTTTAGCCAGTTACAGGAGGAATACGGCTTGCCCATCTACTTCATGTCTGGCGCTATTTTAACTATTGTCGGACAAATAACCGGTGTCGAAGCAATGTGCCGATGGATGCTCAAAAAACCGGAACTGGTCCACCGGCTCTGCCGGATAGTCACCGACTTTCTGGTGGCAATAGCGGAGTATTGGGTAAATACCTTCGGCCCGGAGCGTTTGCTACCCGGCACCGGGGCGCCTACCGAGGCCAATCAGATCATCTCGCCAAAGCAATTTGAGGAGTTTTTTCTTCCTTATCAGAAAGAAGTCCATGAGAAGCTATTTGCGCTGGGGATTAAGCATATCTTTACCCACATCTGCGGGGAGCAGAACCTGAACCTACCCTACTGGGCCCAACTGCCAATGGGTGACCCGGGCATCATCAGTTTTGGCCATGAGGTGGACCTGGAGACGGCGTCTCGATACTTCCCCAACGATATTATCCAGGGAAACGTGGAGCCAGCGATTATTCAGACTGGAACACCGGAAGAAGTCTACGAACTCAGCAGGATATGTATCGAGAAGGGGAAAAACCATCCTGGAGGCTTTATCCTGTCTCCTGGGTGCGAAATGCCGGCCAATGCACCGGCCTACAAGGTATGGATGATGAGAAAGGCTATCAATGACTTCGGCTGGTATGAGTAGCCGCCTGTTTATTCGTACCAGCCAAAATCGTCAATCGCCCTCCTCATGGTGTAAAGATTATATGGGGGGGTATTTACCGGAATCTCACAGCCCTGCATCAGGGCGTAACCACGAGGGGCCTGTTTCCCTTTATCAATGGCTCGCCGACAGAGCTCGTAGATTTGCTGTGGTGTCCCCGTCTGTATCAGCGCCGGTTCGATGTTACCAGCGATAATACAGGTCTTCCCAAAATATTCTATCGCGGTGGTGATATCTACCTCTTTACCAATACTGATAATACCGGGATTGCCCATCGGCACCTGTGCCCAGTAGGGCAGATTCCGATTCTGTTCTCCACAGATATGACAGAGGATATACTTAATATCCATGGCCAGTATTTTTTGGTGGAGTTCCGCCTGAAAAGGCAACACAAATTTTTCAAACTGCTGCGGCGAGATAATCTGGTTGGCGGCCAGTGGCTCCCATATCTGGATGATGACACGGCCTTTCCCAAATGCATCTACCCAATGCTGCGCTACGTCTAAAATATGGTCAGTAGCCAGCCGAAGCAGGCGGTTTGCCAGTTCTGGCTTTTTTATCAACCACCTGCACAGCGTTTCCACGGCACAGATGTTACCGGCTATGGTAAAAGGGCCGCCAACCACCACCGAAGGCGATAAACCCATTTCATCCTGAATTCGGGAAAACTGCCTGGCCAAGGGTAACATGCCCGCTGTTTTAACGTCAGGCAAGGCCAGCCTTTCGATATCCCCCTCTGTTTCTACCGCAAAGCGCCCGTGGGACGGGGCCTGTTCATATTCACCATCGGGGAGATTAACCTCACCACCAAATTCCCAACCTCCATAAGAAGCGTATCCATAAAAGGGGTCACTATCATAGCCGTACTGCTCTTTTGTCCATTGTTGTGCCCGGAAGCTCTTCTCCGGGTCGCTGTAAATCGTAGCTACCGGATAGCCAACATTTTTGGCACAAAACCCGAGGGCAAAAGAAAAGAAAGAGACGCGGTCTACCGGCTTACCCTTTAATAAGGCATCCATTCGTTCTGCCGACGTCATCCTGTCTGTCTTCATTGTTGCCCCGTTCTTATCAGTCCCTGGCTATTTATTCTTTAACTCGTCCAGCATCCTGACGGCCTCACGGACGGCCTCGCCGGCATTATCGGCATACCCGTCGGCACCATAGCTCCGGGCGATATCACGCGACAGGGGAGCGCCGCCCACCATAATAGCCACCGCCGGGTTCTCGGCCTTAATCATCTCAATGACCCTCGGCATAGCCATCATGCTGGTCGTCATCAAAGCCGAGAGCGCCACCACTTCAGACTGTGTCCTCTTTTGCTCCTCCACAAACCGCTGCAACTGCACGTCCCTACCCAGGTCGTGGACTATCCAGCCCGCCGCTTCAAACATTATCTTCACCAGATTTTTACCGATATCGTGAATATCGCCTTCTACCGTACCGATGACTATTTGCCTTGCCGCTCCCCGCTCTCCCAGCCTGACATGAGGTCGCAATACCTGAAGCCCGGCATACAGGGCGTCGGCACACAGCAGCAGTTGGGGCACAAAGTATTCAAAGTTGGCATAAAGCTCCCCCACCCTGTCCATAGCCACCGTTAACCCTTGAGTTACCGCCTCATAGGCATCAATGCCTTCATCCAGCACAGCCTGGCTGAGTTCCCGAGCCGTATCTTCATCCATATTAACTACGGAATCATATAGGCCTTTTATCAGTTCCTGCTTTCTCTCCTCTGTAGCCATCCGCCAGTTACTCCTTTCCAGCTTCCCCTGTCGGGTAATATTAAAGGTGTTTACGCGTACCGGCCAAAATCATTAACCGCCTTTGTCATTGCCCGGACATTTTCTACCGGTGACCTTGGGGGCAGGTCACAGCCTGGAGAAAAGATGAACCCCCCGGGTAGCTCCTTGCCCTCTTCGACCACCTTTCGTGTCGCCTCATAGACTTCATCGGGAGTCCCCGTCTGAACGATAGCCGGCTCCAGGTTGCCCAATATAATGTCATCGGGAAAGTATCTGGCCGCCGTCTCCAGCTTAATCTCATGGCCAACGCCGATAATCCCAGGGTCACCGAAATCTATCTGCGACCAGTACGGGAGGTTGGCGTTATGCTCGCCGCAAATATGGGTATAAGTAGTTTTGTAGCCTAGAGCCCGCAACTTTTCTTGCCCCTCCTTGAGACTGGGCAGGACAAACTCGGCAAACTGCTGCGGCGAGATTAAATAATTGGATGAGGTGGCCCCCCCGGACAGGCACAGCACACCGTCGGTCCCCAGCTTTTCACTCTGCTTGTCTAATCCCGCCAGACTCCAGTCGGACAGTTCCCGTATAAGATAATGGGCCAAGTCTGGCTTCTTTATCAACCACTTGAGGAACCTGTCGAGACCGACTATATTGCAGGCCAGACTGAACCCACCCCCGGCACCAAGAGCGGCATTAAATGGCTCATTGTCCAGCCTTTCCTGCCGGGCCAGTTCACCAAGCTTCCGGGCTGTGGGATAGAAGCCGGAGTCTGGTCCCGGCCACTTCAGGTTATAGATGTCTTCATCCTTCGCCACCGGGCAGCGAGTTACCATTGGCGCCTGGTCATATTCCCCGCTGGGCATCCTGACCTCGCCGCCAAATTCCCAGGCCCCCATAGCCGCGTACCCCACAGTGGGGAAAAACACCCATCCGAAATCACGGCAGGTCTTTCGCAGCGCCTGATAACATGCTTCTGGATTGGTGTAAGCCTCGGCGAGCGACAGGTTGTTATATATTACCGCGAATCCCTGAGGGGCAAAGGGCCAGATGGGCACCCGGTCAGGCTTACGGCGGCTTAGCAGCGCCTCTATACGCTCCCGGTCCGTCATCTCCATTTTTCCAGCCATAATGCTAACATATAACCAGACTGGTTACAACGCTGGATCGGGAATAGCGCTTTTTAAGCTGAAGGGAAAGCAGTATAACCGCCGTCACGGAGAAGGCTAAACATAAATGGGAAGGGTCTTTATCCCTTCCCATCTCGGTAACAACTTAGCTGTAGGAAAGAAATCACTTTTTCAATGCGGCTATGATACCATCATCCATGAAGAAGCTCTGCTTATCCGTGGGGAAACTGCCCACTTTTACCTCGTCATAATATTCCGCAACAGCCTTGCGGATGATATCGGTAAGCTTGGCATACTGCTTGGCGTGCTTGGGGACGAAGTCAGCAAAGGAACCGAGAATATCGTTAATAACCTGCACCTGCCCATCGCAGCCGATACCGGCCCCGATGCCGATGGTGGGAACGCTAACCGCCTGGCTGATAAGGGTGGCCAGCTGGGCAGGGACTGTCTCCAGAACAATAGCAAATGCCCCCGCCTGTTCCAGGGCTCTGGCGTCCTCAAGCATATTAGCGGCTGCCTCCGGGGACTTACCCTGTATCTTGTGGCCCCCAAGTTGATGAATTGACTGCGGGGTAAGGCCGATGTGGCCCATAACCGGCATACCACACTCAACGACCCGGCGCACCTTTTCCGCCACGGTTACGCCACCTTCCAGCTTGACGGCCTGGGCGCCGGCTTCCTGGATAAAACGGGCGGCGTTACGCAGGGCGTCATCAACCGAGATATGGTAGGTCATAAATGGCATATCGCCGATTACCATAGCTTGTTTGGTGCCCCGCGCCACCGCCTTGGTGTGGTGTATCATCTCCTCCATGGTCACCGGTATCGTTGACTCGTAGCCGAGGACTACCATGCCCAGGCTGTCCCCGACCAGGATAAGCGGTACGCCCACTTCATCGACTATCTTGGCGGTGGCATAGTCGTAGGCCGTAAGCATGGTGATTTTCTCACCCTTTTGCTTCATTTCTTTTATCTGGTTGATGGTGACCCTCATCAGTACCCTCCTTTAAAAAGGCAAAGCCTCGACTGCCGGGCTGGTCTTGACAATCCTGTTCCGGGCATCAACCTGCACAATCCTGGGGACCAAGTGGCGGGCTTCCTCATCATCAACATGCGCATAGGTAAGGATGATAACAATATCTCCCTTGGCGGCCAGTCGCGCTGCCGCCCCGTTCAGACCGATTTCACCGCTGCCAGGCTCACCCCTGATGACATAAGTCTCAAAACGGGCGCCGTTGTTGAGATTTACCACGTGCACCTGCTCATAGGGGAGGATTTCGGCCGCCTCCATAAGCCGCTCGTCAATGGTAATGCTGCCCTCATAGTCAATATTCAGTCTGGTAACACGAGCCCGGTGTATCTTACTTTTCAGCATTATTCTCATGAGACCCCCTATATTCACCGGTCAGCTTAACCTAGTAAAGCTTCCAGTTCTTTGGCTTTCTCTTCGTCTATTCTGCCTTTGGCTAAAGCAATCGGGATAGTCTGCCGGCCAAGCTCACGGTAGGCGGAGACTATCGCCGGCGCCCTCTGCTCAAGGGCTTTGAGGTGCTTCTTGATAGTGCCGGTATCACCGCGCGCAATCGGGCCGGTGAGGCACTGTGGCAGGCCAACGGTATCGATGTTATGCACCGTCCCCCGGATAAGCGGCAGTAACGCCCGGGTGGCCTGGTCGGAAGGGATGGAGAAGGTCTGCCAGAGGTCGGTGGCCAGTTTCACCAGGGTTACCAGGTAATTGCAGGCAATCACGGCGGCGGCATGATAGAGCACCTTGTCGCCCGCCCTGAGCTCCACCCAGTCACCATCGAGAGAGGCGGCCATCTCCTTGAGGACGCCCAGCAGCGGCTCTTCCGCCTCCAAGGAAAACGTCGAACCCGGTATGTTCTCTATGGCCTGTTCCACACTGGCAAAGGTCTGGAGGGGATGAAAGGCGCCAACCTGCGCCCCCAGCCCCCGGGCCGGCTCCAGGACATCGGTTGAATCGGCACCACTGCAGTGGACGACATTCTGTCCGGCCCGCCAGTTAACCTGCTCTGCCACCAGCGGAATGGCACCATCCGGGGTGGTGATGAAAACAAGCTCGGCGGCATCGGCGACACCCTGGGCACTGTCAGCTACGGTACAACCAGCCACAACCCGGGCCAGCCTTTGCGCTGATTCCGGGCTTCGACTGTAAACCGCCACCACCGGATAGCCCTTCTGGCTCAATCTCGCCGCCAGGGCAGTGCCCACAGTTCCCGCACCAATAAAGCCTAATTTGAGCATATCACTCTACCGGGCAGAAAATAAAATACCTTTCCCGGCTACACCGGAAAAGGCAGATAACAACCCTTATTAATCTGGTCGTCTCGGTCAAACCCGATCCAAGCGACTAACATATCTGCTGGTTAATATCCTTTGCTCACCGCCCGTTACCGGGTCGCTAGCAATTAATTATAATACCATAGCGAGGCTAAAATGTCAACAGTTCTTGATAAAATCACACCGGGGCAAAAGGTCCGGCGTGCCTACCTCTCGAAATCGATTAGCTTCCCCCGCTTGAAACCAGCCGCTCCCCAGAGTTTCTTAAGCCGCTGGTCGTCCTCACGAATTAAGACCCTCGCCCTCACCTGGTTACGCTGGCATTCCTGATAAAAGGCCTCCACCAGCTTCCGCCCGATTCCATGCCGCTGATATCTGAGGTCGACACCTACCATGTCTATCCAGCCGCTCATGCTGCTGGCCGACGTACCATAGTCCACGCCTCTAATGTCTCCCAGGATAAAGCCGACCACCTTGCCCTCGCATTCGGCAACGAAACTGAGCAGGGGACGGTACACCGCCCAGAGTTTCTCGGCCTCCACCGGCCAGCTGGCCGCCCGTTCCTCGCCCGTCATCAGGCTGTCAATTCCCTTCACCCGGGGCAGGTCGGCCTCGGTCATCCGACGAATAATTACTTCCGCATCTTCTGTCATGCCAATCAGTTCCTTTGAGCGTGATTCTACAAGATCGACCACAAACTGTCAATAGCCCTTTTGTTAGCTATACATTGAACAGGAAGGTAATGACATCGCCCTCGCGGACCCGGTAGTTTTTACCCTCCAGCCGCAGAAGTCCTCTCTTGCGTGCCTCGGCCAGTCTGCCGCAGCCCACCAGGTCATCGTAGCCGATTACCTCGGCCCGGATGAAACCACGCTCCATATCTGAGTGGATTTTACCGGCCGCTCTGAGGGCATCGGTGCCCTCCGGGATGGGCCACACCTTGACCTCATCCGAGACAACCGTGAAGAACGAGATTAGCCCCAACAGCTGATAAGACCGCTGAATAAGACGGTCCCGGCCCGACTCCGCCAGGTTATATTCAGCACGGAACTCTTCGGCCGCTGCCTCATCCAGCTGGGCCAGCTCCATCTCCAGCTTGCCGCAGATAGTAACTACGCCGCACTTTGCCCCGGCATACTGCGAACCAAGCCGCTCCTCCAGAGACGCCGCCCGTGACAGTTGTTCTTCACCGATATTGACCGCAACTAAAATCGGTTTGGCAGTGAGAAACTGATAGCCGGCGATAACCCTGGCCTCATCCGGGGAGAGGGTAAGCTGGCGGATGGGCACATCCTTTTCCAGATTGGACTTGATTCCCAGCAGTATCTCCTGCTCTCGGAGCAGGTGCTGGTGCTCCGGCGGCTTGGCTCCTTTGAGGGACTCCTTTATTCTGTCCAGCCGTCTTTCCAGTATAGCCAGGTCGGAGATGCACAGCTCCAGACCGATAGCGGCGATATCACGCTCGGTGTCCACACTGCCTTCGACATGGGGCACGCTCTCATCACTGAAAGCGCGGGCAACGGCAATAAGGGCATCTACATTGCTGAGTTCGGCCAGCAGCTGCCCGCCGATACCCCGGCTGCTCCCCAGCCCCCCAGCAGAGGCCCCGATATCGGTGAACTGCACCTCAGTCAGGACTACCCGCTTCGGGCGTAAAATATCAGCCAGCGCCTGGAGACGCGAGTCAGGGACCTTGGCCACGCCAATATGAGGCGCCTGGCCGGTGCTGTCGGTCTTTATACCGGTCAGAATGTTAAAGATGGTTGACCGGCCACTTGCTGCCAGACCAATAATGCCAATATCAATACTCATGGTCCCGCCCCAGACTTGAGAGCATGGCCCGAAGGCATTATCATGCCCGAAATCAGGCCGTGATAATTCATCCTTTTTCTGTGCCGAGGCTATCCCCGGCGCGCCCTTATTATGCCCCTGGCCTGCCGGAGAGCTATGTCTCTCTCCTCAGGCGCCAGCTCATCCCTAGCCGCCAGCTCCAGCAGGACAAGAAGGGCATCGCGGGTGCCGACCTTACCCAGCAGTTCCACCGCCTTAATCCTCATCCCGGCGGAAAGCTCCAAATCAGCGGCAATATCGGCCAGCTTCTTCAACTCCAGTGGCTGCTCTGTCATGATTCCTCACCTCGTCAGCCGTCTTAGTGCTATAAGCAAGTGTTAATCAGTTCAATTCTACTCTTTGGGAGGTCATTGTTCAATAAGTCAGAGGGGCCTTTCCTGTTCCTGGCAAGGCCCCTTTAGTGGTAAAATGGGGGCAGTTACTAACCGGACGGGGTGAGGTTTGCTATACATATTGATTGGCGAGGACAGCTTTTCTATCCGCCAGGCGCTCGAGGAAATAAAAGGGGGCCTCGGCGATATGTCCCTGCTAGCGGCCAATACCGCTACTCTTGATGGCCAGCAGCTGACCCTGAACCAGCTACGGGCGGCCGCGGAGACAACCCCCTTTCTGGCCGAAAAACGGCTGATTATCGTCCCAGGACTGCTGCAGCGCTACGAAGCCAGAGCGAGAACCGGGCGGGGCAGAAAAAAGGCACCGGGCAACGACCAGCATGACGAGCTCAAGGCCATAGCCGCCTACCTCCCGCAGATGCCGGACAGCGCGGTACTGGTACTTACTGACAGCGGGATAAGCCCCGGCAACTCCCTGTTAAAAGGGGTCTCCGACCGGGCGGTATTCAGGTCATTCCCCCTGCTCAGGGGCAAGAAACTGCAGCAGTGGATTCAACAGCATCTGAAAAAGAAGGGCGATAGCGCCTCCCCCCAGGCCGTGGACCTGCTGGCTAGGCTCATCGGGGGCAACCTGTGGGCTATGGCCAGTGAAATTGAGAAGCTGGCCCTGTTCACCGCCGGCCGCCGCATCGAGGAAGAAGATGTCCGGCTGGTCGTCAGCCAGAGCCAGGAAGCCAACGTCTTCGCCATGATTGACGCCATCCTCGAGTTGAAGACCAGGACGGCACAGCAGCTGCTCCAGCAACTACTGCAGAAAGGGGCTGCCCCCGTTTATCTCATGGCGATGCTGTCGCGCCAGATTCAGCTGATAGTCCGGGCCAGGGAACTGAGCAACCAGGAGAAAACCGAGGCGGAGATTCAGGCCAGGCTGGGACTGGCCTCGGATTTTGCCCTGCGCAAGACACTGGAACAGGCGGCCCGTTATCGCCTGGAGCGGCTAAAAGTGGTCTACCACAGACTCCTGGAGACCGACCTCTCGGTGAAGACCGGCCAGCGCGATGGTGAACTCGCCCTTACCATCCTGATTGCGGAACTGTGCCAGCAGTCAGGTGTATAGACAACAAACCATGGAGTCTTACGTAGCATACATACCCGGCAGTTGACAGCGGGTAGCAGTAATGGTAAAATTCCCAATTAGCCCCTGAAGAACAAGGTTGACCTGCACCAACTGGATTATTCGTCCCCAGCGCCGCACGGGCAATAGGGAGAATGATGGAAAACGCTCTAGGCTCCTACGACCGGCTGAAAGATATATGCAGCCGAAGGTTGGCCGACAGGCGACTTGTTCTCGCCAGTAACCGGGGGCCTATCGAACACCACCTCATCAATAATGGGCAGCTTGAAGCCCGCCGTGGTAGCGGGGGAATAGTTACCGCCCTGACCAGCATAAGTGAATTCATCGAGGTCGTCTGGATTGCCAGCGCTATGGGTGAGGGCGACCGGCAGATGGCCCGTCAGGGGCGCATCAAGGTTGACTCTGCCAGCGAAAACCTCTGCCTCCGCTTCGTAGTCTCTCCCAGAAACACCTATCACAAGTTCTACAGTGTTTTTTGCAACCCCCTGCTGTGGTTCCTGCAACACTACATGTGGAACTCGTCCCGAACGCCCAACATTGACCGAACGGCACACGATGCTTGGGAAAACGGCTATATCCCGGTAAATCAGGCCTTCGCTCAGGCGGTCATCGATGAAGCCAGTGGGGCTGGGCCATCCCCGATAGTGATGCTGAACGATTACCACCTGTATCTGGCGGCCAGCTACATTCGGGAACAGCGGCCCGACCTGATAATCCAGCACTTTACCCACATTCCCTGTCCCGCACCAAGCTACTGGCAACTATTACCCGACAGCATGCGGCAACCGATCTTCCGGAGCCTGTGTTCCGTCGATATCCTCGGGCTGCAGACCGCCCGCGATGTGCGCAGCTTCCTTCAGTGCTGTCAATCGTTCATCAGGGAGGCCAAGGTCAACTACCAGCGACAAACCGTCTGCCTGGATGGGCACAAAGTACAGGTCAGGGCTTACCCCGTATCGGTTGATGTCGTCAGTCTGCACAAGCTCATTGGCTCCCCCGCCGTGCAGGGGTACGAAGCCACGCTGAGGCAGCTCTGCGGAGAGCAGACTATAGTGCGCGTAGACCGTGCCGAGCCAAGTAAGAACATCCTACGCGGTTTCAGGGCCTTTGATACGCTTCTGGAACGCCACCCCCAGTTTCGGGGAAAGGTAAACTTTATTGCCCTTCTCGTCCCTACCCGCACCCATGTAAGACAGTACCAGCGTTATGTCGAAGACATCACTCAGCTAATCGAAACGGTAAACAGCAAGTACGGCACCGTGGACTGGCAGCCCATCCACCTTTTCTACGAGAACAACTACCCGCAGGCCATTGCCGCTATGCGCCTGTACGATGTCTTGCTGGTAAACGCGGTCATCGACGGCATGAACCTGGTAGCCAAGGAAGGCCCCACCATTAATGACCGAGACGGCGTGCTCATACTCTCCGAAACCGTGGGGGCACACGAGCAGCTCGGGGAGCATTGCCTCACCGTGTCACCCGCCGATATTGAGGGGACCACCCAGGCCTTGTATACCGCGCTGACGATGCCCGCCGCTGAAAAGCGACGACAGGCCAGGGCACTGAAAAGCTCTATAGAGAAAGAGGATATCACCAACTGGCTATGGTGCTTACTCAACGACACGGCTAAGCTGGTGGAGCAACAGTCTGAGACAGCCACTCCAGAAAGTGTGCCACATCGCTGACGCCGTTCAGAGTAAAATCCGCTTCTGCAATAAAATTCTCCGGCATTTCTTGGCTGATAACACCGATGGCAAACCCCCGAAAACCCCACCCTCGGGCGGCGGTACGTACCGCCCTGAAGGCGTCAACATCGGTAAAGTCATCCCCCAGATAGAGACCGGCCCGCAAACGGTACCTCTTCATCAGGTCTGCTACTGCCGTCCCTTTACTTGCCGCCGGCGGCAGGATGTCAATCGCCTTTCTCTCCAGTATAATACGAAGCCTCCGGGCTTGAGGCAACTGCCGGAGGGCAGCCAGGATAGCCTCCTTTGCCTGCTCCGGCGCCGGGTGAAGACGATAGTGGACAGAAGCCGTCAGCCGCTTGTCTTCAATCCATAACCCTTCCATCGGCAGCCGGCGGGACAACCCGGCGATAACGGCGGCGATAACCCCCGGATAATCTGCCGCCCCTTCAGCCAGTTCAGACTTACCCTCAGCCCATATTTCCAGGCCGTGATTGCCAACATAGACCATGCCGTCAATCCCCACCATATCCCTGACCTGGGCCACCGACCTCCCCGAGATAGCGGCCACCAGGGGCAGATGACTACAGAGTTCCAACAGATAGTGCCGGCACAAAGGGTTGACTCTGGCCTCCTGTGGTGTCGGCGCCGTTTCACTTATGGTGCCATCAACGTCGGTGATAAGACCGAACGGGGACTGACTTATAAGCCCCTTAACAGAATCCAAGTGGTCAAAGAGATAGGACACGAGTTAAATTTAACACTACGTCCGCCTTGCGTCAATCAGCGGCCGCGGTTTATAATCTAGCTGAAGTGCCATTTGAAATAGGGCACACCCGAGGACTAGCAGAATTAGCCGTTAGGGGTATTTATGAAAGTACGCAAAGCGGTCATCACCGCCGCCGGCTGGGGTACCCGGTTCCTACCCATCACCAAGTCACAGCCGAAGGAGATGCTGCCACTGGTAAACAAGCCGCTTATTCACTACACGGTGGATGAGGCAATCAATTCTGGCATCGAGCAAATCGTCCTGGTGACCGCCATTAGCAAACGGGCTATTGAGGACTACTTCGACCGCTCATTTGAACTGGAACACCTGCTGGAGCAAAAAAAGGAGACCAGGCTGCTTAAAGAAATGCAGGAACTGTCGACCTTGGTCGATGTCTGCTACGTCAGACAGAAGCAGCAGTTGGGTCTCGGCCACGCCGTTCTTACCGCCCGGGATGTCGTCGGCGAGGAGCATTTCGCGGTGATACTGCCCGACGACATTATCGACAGCCAGGTGCCGGCCCTCAAGCAGATGTTGGCGGTGCATGAGCAATACGGCGCCGGTGTCATCGCCGTCGAGTCAGTGGCCACCCAGGACCTCAATAAGTACGGTATCATCGAGGCCAAGAAGATCGGCAGTGGCACCTATCAGGTCCTGGGCCTGGTAGAGAAACCGGAGCCGGACCAGGCCCCATCCAACCTGGGGATAGTGGGGCGGTACATCCTGTCACCCCGGATATTTGACGTCCTTGAGAAGACCCCCCGGGGCCGGGGACAGGAAATTCAACTTACCGATGCCCTCCAGCGGCTGCTTGACCAGCAGCCGCTATATGCCTGCGAGTTCGAGGGCAAGCGCTACGATACGGGCACCCCCATGGGCTGGATGAAGGCAACGATGACCTTTGCCTTGAAACACCCCGAGTACGGGCCGGAACTGCGGGAATACCTGCAACAGATACTCTAATTGATAAATCGCAATATATACTTGGAGACAGGTTAGTGACCAGTGACGAAATTCGGGCAGCGTTTCTGGGTTTCTTTGAAGAAAAGGGGCACCAGACCATCCCCAGCTCGTCCCTGATACCTCACGGAGACCCCACGCTGCTCCTCACCAGCGCTGGTATGGTACAGATAAAGCCGTACTTTCTGGGGGAGGCGGTGCCACCCAACCCCCGCCTGGCCTCCTGCCAGAAGTGCTTTCGCACCACCGACATCGAAACAGTAGGCGACCCGACCCACCTCACCTTCTTCGAGATGCTGGGCAACTTCAGCGTTGGCGACTATTTCAAGCGAGAGGCAATTGGCTGGGCATGGGAATTCGTTACCGAACGCCTGAACCTGCCCGCCGAGCGCCTGTGGGTAACCATCTTCCTAGACGATGATGAGTCCTTCCGCATCTGGCGGGAAACCGGCGTCCCCGAGTCAAGGATAGTAAGATTTGGCGATAAGGACAATTTCTGGGGACCGGCCGGCAGCTCCGGCCCCTGCGGCCCGTGCAGTGAGCTCCACTACGACTTTGGCGAGGAGCACGGCTGTGGTAAAGCTACCTGTGGTCCCAACTGCGATTGCGGCCGCTTCTCCGAGATATGGAACTTAGTTTTTACCCAGTATAACCAGGACGAAAACGGGCAGCGTACCCCCCTGCCCCGACCCAACATCGACACCGGTATGGGGCTGGAAAGGACCGCCGCCGTCGTCCAAGGTAAGAGTTCTGTCTATGATACCGACCTCTTTGCCCCCCTGATTAACAGAATCTCGGTACTGGCCGGTAAGAAATACGGTGACGATAGCAACAGCGACAACGCCATGCGCATCGTCGCCGAGCACAGCCGGGGACTTGCCTTTCTCATCGCCGATGGTGTCATCCCTGGCAACGAAGGCCGGGGCTACGTGCTGCGCCGGTTACTGCGCCGCGCCGCCCTCTTCGGTAGAAGGCTGGGTCTGGACCGGCCTTTCCTGGCCGAGACCGCCCGGTCCACCATCGAGCAGATGGGGGCAGTTTATCCGGAACTGGTGCAGCGGCAGGACTTTATACTGAGAGTAATCGAAACCGAAGAAGAAAGGTTCGGCCAAACGCTGACCACTGGCCTGGAACTGCTGGATGAAATCATGGCCAGGGCCGCGGTCAAAAAAACGCGCGAAATCCCCGGCAAACCGGCCTTTAAGCTCTACGATACCTACGGTTTCCCCATTGAGATGACCAGAGAGATTGCCGCCGGACGTGGCTTTTCTGTAGACATGGCCGGCTTCGAAAAAGAGATGGCAAAGCAACGGGAGAGGGCACGGACAGCACACAAATTCGACATAGCCTTAGAAGACACCCTTTCTCTTAGTGAGAAAATCAGCGTACTTAAAAATAGCGGTCGTGATATTACGCAGTTTGTCGGTTACAATGAGTTTGAACGTAAGTCTACTATTATTAGCCTTCTACAGGACAACAAATCGGTGGCAACGGTGGCGGAGGGGCAGGAAGCTAGCCTTATCCTTGAAGCCACCCCCTTCTACGGGGAGATGGGGGGTCAGGTAGGCGATACCGGCGAAATAGTAGGTTCATCAGGCAAGTTTTCAGTAAAAAATACTATTCAGGGTCCCTTTGGCATCATTGTTCATAAAGGTATTGTCACCCAGGGATATTTGCTGGCCGGTGACAATGTTGAAGCAGTAGTTGACCGGGAACGACGGCTGGATATCGCCCGCAACCATACAGCCACCCACCTGCTCCAGTATGCCTTGCGCCAGGTGCTAGGCGATCATGTCCAGCAGCGCGGCTCGCTGGTGGCCTCCGACCGGTTCAGTTTCGATTTCTCTCACCTGACGGCAATGCTACCGGACGAACTGAAGCGGGCGCAGCAGATTGTTAACGAGAAAATTCGCCAGAATCTCAGGGTATATGACGAAGAGGTTCCCTACCGGCAGGCCATCAACGAAGGGGCAATAGCCCTCTTCGACGAGAAATATGGCGACACGGTACGGGTGCTCAAGATAGGTGAGCCGGTTATCAGCGCCGAGCTTTGCGGGGGCACCCACGTTACTGCCACCGGCGAGATAGGCCTCTTCCATATCTCCGGTGAACACAGCATTGGCGCCGGACTGCGCCGTATCGAAGCCTTTACCGGCCGGGGCGCCGAGACCTTTATTGAACGGCAGCTTTCCGATTTGCTGGAGATGGCCAACAAAGAGTCCGCTGACGCCGAACGGGAACGCAAACGGGCTCTAGCTCTTGAGCGGGAACTAGGCAAGGAAAGGGTCGAATCACTACTGGCCCAGACGGAGACCGTCAATGGGGTGAAGGTGCTGTCCGCCAGAGTACCGCCTTCCCGTCCCGAGGTGCTGCGGGAGATGAGCGACCGGCTCCGGGACAGGCTTAAAAGCGCCGTGGTCGTCCTAGGTACGGTTTACGAAAACAAGGTTGCCTTTATTGCCGCGGTAACCGCGGACTTGGTGGCTAAAGGCTATGATGCCAGTAAGATAGTGCAGCAGGTAGCCAAGGTGGCTGGTGGCGGTGGTGGGGGTAAGCCAAACCTGGCTCAGGCCGGCGGCAAGGACAAGGCTAAACTGGACGAGGCCCTGCGACTGGTGAAAAGCCTGGTACAGGAGGCCGACAACGCGTAGCCTGGGGCTCGATATCGGCGACCGGTGGATTGGGGTCGCCCTCAGCGACCCGGACGGCATACTGGCCAGCCCACTGACCATCATCGACCGCCAGGATGACCGGCAGGATATAGAGGCTATTATCGGTCTTATCAAACAGCACCAGGCCGAGCAGATTATCGTCGGTCTGCCCCGCTCCATGGACGGCAGCCTGGGCGAGCAGGCAAAGAAGGTGAAGACATTTACCCAAAAGATATCTCGGCAGACCGAGACGCCGGTGGAGTTCCGCGATGAGCGGCTAACAACGGTATCAGCAAAACGACTGCGGCGCACGGCCAGCACCCGGAAAGCCAGGAGGGACCGCGACGATGCCATCGCCGCCGCCATCATCCTCCAGGGCTACCTCGATGAGGAGCGAAGCCCCAGCCGATAACAAGGTAGGAAAGTAAGGTGGACTTCAATCTTAACGAGCCGCAAAAGATGCTGCAGAGGGCAGCCCGGGAATTCGCTGCCAAATCGGTAAAGCCTCGGGCGGCGGAGATTGACCACAGTGACCGGTTCCCCTTCGACCTGGCGGAGGCAATGGGTCAGTTGGGATACCGGGGGTTGCCCTACCCGGCCCGCTACGGCGGCACTGAAGCCGGTTACGTCGCTCTTACCCTGGTTCTGGAGCAGATTTGCCAGGCTTCCATGACCGTCGCCGCCATATTACACGTAAATACCGTCGCCGAGGAAGCTGTCTTCCGTTTCGGCAACGAAGAGCAAAAAGAGAAGTTATTGACCCCGCTGGCCGAAGGTAAGCGGCTCGGGGGAATCGCCTTCACCGAAGCCGAGACCGGCTCGGACCCGAAAGCGATTACTACCAGAAGCCAGAAAAGTGGCGACGGCTATATTATCAACGGTCAAAAGCAGTTCGTGGCCATGGCGCCAGCGGTCAACCTCCTGCTGCTTTTTACCCGCCACGAGGGCGCCGGACTGAACGCCTTTATCGCCGACACGGCGTCACCGGGCTTTGCCATCCGCGAACCGTGTGCCACCATGGGGCTGAGGGGCCTGGGCACCGCCGTGGTCTATCTTGATGACGTCCCCGTCCCGAAACAGAACCGTCTGGGAAAAGAAGGGCAGGGCTTTGATATCCTTCTCGAAGTAATGAGCATCGCCCGGCTGGGGGTAGCCATTGAAGCGGTGGCGACAGCTCAGGCAGCGCTGGAACTCTCTCTCGACTACGCCCAACAGCGGAGAGCTCAGGGTAAACCGCTGGCCAAATTGCCCACCACCCAATGGCACCTGGCGGAGATGGCTACCAGGATAGAGGCCGCCCGGTGGCTGACATACCGCACTGCCTTTCTCCGCGACCAGGGTACCAGCATCCGCTACGAGTCCTCGCTAGCCAAGCTCTTCGCCTCCCAGGCCGCAGTCGAAGTCGCCCGCATGGCCATGCAGGTCCACGGCTCCTACGGCACCATGAAGACCCTGCCGGTGGAGCGCCTGTACCGGGATGCCAAGATGACGGAGATGTACGTCGGCATCTCCGAGATACAGCGCAATATTATCGCCAGCCACCTGCTGAAAGGGAAGTGAGGTTGACCGGCCATCGCCACCAGTTTCACCTGCTGCCGACCTCCCCGGAAAGCGCCGCCCGGGCCGGGGAACTGGTCACGCCACACGGCCCGGTGCCGACCCCGGTGTTCCTGCCGGTGGGCAGCCAGGCCACCGTCAAGACGCTTACCCCGGAAGAGCTTAAGGAAATCGGCCTGCCCATGATACTGGCCAACACCTATCACCTTTATCTCCGGCCCGGTATAGATGTCATCGAGAAGATGGGCGGCCTGCACCGGTTCATGGGCTGGGACCAGGCAATCCTCACCGACAGCGGCGGCTACCAGATATTCAGCCTGGCGCCGCTGCGCCAAATCAACGACCAGGGAGTTGTCTTCCGCTCCCATATCGACGGCAGCGAGCACCTTATCACCCCGGAACTGGCCGTCCAGTTTCAGGAATCCCTCGGCGCTGATATTATCATGGTACTTGACGATTGCCCTGCCCATGATGATAGCTTTGAAAAAGTACAGCGGGCGACGGCCAGGACCCGACAATGGGCGGATAGGTGCCAGAAGCATCATTCCCGCTCCGACCAGGCGCTGTACGCCATAGTCCAGGGGGGTGTCTTTCCGGAACTGCGGCGCCAGTCGGCAGAGGGTCTTACCGCCATGGGTTTCGACGGCTATGCCATCGGCGGCCTGAGCATCGGCGAGCCGAAAGCAGCTACTTTGACTACGATAGAGGCCACGGCGGCCTTCCTGCCCCCGGGCAAACCCCGTTACCTGATGGGAGTCGGCTCCCCAGAAGACATTGTTGAAGGCGCTGCCAGGGGAATAGATATTTTTGACAGCGCCCTGCCCACTCGGGTGGCCCGAAACGGGGCTATTTTCACCCGGCAGGGACGGTATAACATACGCAACAATAAATACCGACTGAGGGAACAGCCCCTCATGTCCGGCTGCGACTGCTATACCTGCCGCACCTTCTCAACGGCCTACCTCCACCACCTTTTCCGCTGTGAAGAACTCCTGGCCTACCGGCTGGCCACCATACACAATCTGACCTTCATCCACCGGCTGATGCAGGATATCAGAGGTGCCATTCTTAACGGTACCTTCGGCGCTTTCCAGAAAAACTTCCTGGCCGAATATAAACCGAGCGACGAAGAGGTACGGCTCAGGCAAAAACAGAAATGGCTGAAGTCACGCCAATAGCCCAATATCGTTGAGACGCCGACCGATAACCCTGGCCTCGCTGATAATGCCCTCGATAATCTCCCTTACACTGGGTATATCGTGCATCAGCCCCACCGCCTGACCACAGGGCAGCATCACTTCGTCAACATCACCCTTATCCAGGGCGGCCTGCTGCCGCAGGCCGCTTATCATGGGTATTAACTCTTCCAGTGAGGCCCCTCTTTCTTCCATCTGGAGGATGCTCCGGGCAAAGTCATTCCTGGCTACCCTCTCCGTGTTATTGATGGAACGCATTATCATCATGGTATCCTTTTCCGTCGCCTGGAGTAACCATTCCTTGATCATGGGATGGAGGGGACATTCTTTACTGAGCATAAATCTGGTTCCCATGAGCACACCCTCAGCACCGAGCGCCAGAGCAGCGATAAAACCGCGGGCATCCCCGATGCCACCGGCGGCAATAACCGGAATCTTCACCGAATCAACGGCGGCCGGGACGAGGACTGAAGTGGGCACATCATCCAGGCCCGGGTTGCCCCCCTCCTCGAAGCCGACGATAGTCACCGCGTCCACCCCTATCCGCTCCGCCGTCTTCAGCGCCCTCACACTGGCCACCTTATGCAGCACCGTCACGCCGCCATCTTTGAGAAGCTTAATATACTGCCTCGGATTGCGCCCGGCCGTCTCAATAACCCCCACCCCTTCTTCGATAGCCGTGCTGATATATCCTTCGATATTAATCGGGCGTACGGTGGGTAAAAGGGTGACGTTTACGGCAAAGGGCTTATCGGTGAGGCTCCTGGCTTTCTTTATCTCTTGGCGCAGCTCACCGGCAGTAGGAAAGGTCAAAGCGGAGATTATGCCCAGGCCACCGGCATTGGATACCGCTGCCGCTAGTTCCGCCCGCGCCAGCCACTGCATCGCCCCCTGTATTATGGGGTATTCTATGGCTAGCATTTCGGTAACTCTGGTCTTGAACATGTAAACCCTCCTGAACGCCCCTTTTACTACACCGACAACTGACAGAGCTCCACCCCACCCCAGGCACCGACGCGGTCATCTTTCACTATCACCACCCCGACCAAATCGCCGATTGTCTGTGCAAACTCAATGGCCCGGGGAATATCATCGGCATTGACCACCCGGTTACCGATGGCGGTAGCAGCAGCGTCAGCCAGAGATGCCGACTCGGCAAGCACCACGGCGGCATCGGCCTGCCCGTAGCTCAGCGAATGGCCGACGGTGCCCGAAGAAGTGCAGATGCCCAGTGGCGTCGCTGCCGCCTTTACTTTCAGCCCAATTTTACCGGTCAGCGGTGACCGGCCGGCATATATCGCCACCACCCTCTCCCGGAGGCTCTTCAGATAGATATCACCGCCATTTTCCACGATCACTTCCGGCGAGAAGGCTAGCAGGTCTTGACCCACAAACTCGGCGATAGCCCCGGCCACCGTCGCCATAGGGCCGACCCCGACCCTCTCCGCCGCCCGGGACATAGCGGCCACCATCTCCGGGGCATCACTAGCCACCGCCACCGGCTTCAGCGATGTCAGAAACTGGGGGTGGCGCTTAATGTAGATTTCCAGAATAGCGCGATATTTTTTTACCGCCCGAAGAGCCTCTTTGCTCAGGTCAGCCGAGGCCCGAATATGTAAATCCGTCTCCCTGACCGTCACATTGAACGCAACCAGGTCACCTGCTTCCACCCAGCGCCGGTAGGTCCGTGCTTCGGCCACGATCAGAAATGTACCTCCATGGCCCGCGGCGGACAGGCCTTGATACACAGTCCACAGGCCACACACTTCTCGTCATTGAAAAGAACCTTCCTCGTTACCGGGTCAACCTCAAAGGCATGCGGCGGACAGACGGTAACACAGGCACCACAGTGGGTACACCGTTCCTCATTGCGCAGAACATCCTGGCTGAGGGACTGTATCTGAACTCCGCTGGTAGTCAGGTACCCTATGCCCCGGTCATAGTCATTTTGCTGACCGCTCAACTCCAGGACCATCAAGCCTTCATCGTCCTGGGTAACCGAAGCCTTCAGGATATTAAAGTCCAGGTTATAATCACGTACCAGACGGCTCACAATCGGCCGGTCAACCAGCCGCTGCGGGAAACGGAGAACTATTCTCTTGGCTACAGCCATTTCTTACCACCCCCTTACCTCAGTCATTTATCGGGCGCTCTTTAAGTGGCTTGAAGGTTATCCCCGACTCCACCCCGGGCAGGGGTGACACCGGGCTGGTGAGCAGGAACTGCCCGTTCAGTATCCACTGCTTCAAGTCGTTGGCGATCTCCACCGCCCGGGAGTAGCTGGACAGGGAAGCAGTGGGCACTTCCTTACCCTGAACGGTGACCAGGCCGCTCTTCAGCTGGGCATAGCTTACCTCGGCAATGATATCCGGCTTGAGATTGGGATACGCCTCCGAGTAATCCACCACGGCGCCAAAAATCTCCTCATCGGTTACCGCAGTATAGCGGACCATCTCCTCCGAGAGTATCGGGATGGGCACGCCGATGCCTACCGATAACGTGCAGCCGTAGCCGAGCATACTGGTGCCCACCAGCCAGCGCGCCGTCATCTGCTTCAGGTCACCGATCACCGCCAGCGTGCCGGCGCCACGGGTCGGCACGCTACCCTCAGTGCGCGGCACATCGGGGTTATGCTGGGTACCTTGCCAGGCAACATAACCGACGCCACCGCCCAGGAATATCCGCGTCCCGATGCCGATTGTCTTGTAGCACGGGTCGTTGAGCAGCGGCGAGAGCTGCCCGGCGCTGCAATAGTTGATATTACCCAGGTTCGCTTTTAACACCCCCATGTAGGTGTAAATGGTCTTACCGGAGAGGTTGGCGGCAATATTATAGTTCTGATAGGCATTCCTAATATTGAACAGCACCGCCTCGTTGAGGTCTTTGATGTTAATCCAGGTCTCCAACCGCTTCCTCGGGTAACAGTCGGTACCGTAGGCCATGGCCGAAAGCCTGATGTCCTTACCGGCCACCAGCTCCTCGATGACATGGCCACCGCCGTAATTGAACTCGCCGGGATGCACCCGGTTGCGGGGATCATCATCAGGAAGGGCATTAGCCCCAATGAACAGGTCGGCGGCGGCAAATGCGGCATAAGCCAGGACGTCGTTTAGATAAACCCGGCCACCGCCAAGCTTAATGCGCGGCTTGGCATGCCCGATATTGAAATAGGCGCCGGATGAGCACATCGGCGCAAAGGTGCCGGTAGTAACCACGTCCACCTTTTCCGCCGCCGCCTTCATGCCATCTTGCCGGGCGATACCGATTATTTCCTCGGCGGTAACGACCACCGCCTTGCCCGCTTTTATCTTCTCGTTTATTTCCCCAATCGTTTTCGCCATATTTCAGCCCCCCAAGATGTTATTATTTAAACTCTATGCTGTCAACCTCATCAAATATAATAACAAAAAGCCCAAGAAGCTAATGCTCTTGGGCTTGGCCTAGTGATTCGCCAGCTTGGGAAATTACGTTCGCATGATACCCGAACTGGCGGCATGCCAAGCCCCGGGCATCATCATCAGAGAAACCCTTCGAGTAAAGCTAAGCTGTCCTTTCCAGTTCGGCACTATATACCCCTACCTCGTATATGCCATCGTTTTGTGAATGGCGATATTATATAGTACTCGTATTTCTTTGTCAAATCGGGGTGAAATACCCGGCGAAGTGAAGAGCGCTTCATGCCAAGTTGAAGGCTGCTTTAGTTATAGGCTATAATCCCCTCAGGAGGCAATCTTGCTCAAGACTCACCACTGCGGCGAACTGCGCAAAGAGCACGTCGGCACCAGAGTAACCCTGGCCGGCTGGGTAGACCGACGGCGGGACCACGGTGGGCTGATATTCATTGACCTCCGCGACCGGGAAGGTCTAGTCCAGGTGGTGTTCAACCCCGAGACAGCCAGAGCCAGCCACGATATCGCCGGTGAAATGCGCAGCGAATACGTAGTAAGGGCCAGTGGCGAGGTCGCCATCCGCCCCGCGGGAACCGAGAACCCGAACCTAGCCACCGGTGAAATTGAGGTCATCGCCGACGATACCGAGATACTGAATACCGCCCGGACACCGCCCTTTTACATCAACCGGGAAAACGATTTCGACGAAAACCTACGCCTCAGATACCGCTACCTCGATTTACGCCGGCCCCGCATGAAGGATAACCTCATTCTCCGCCACCGGGTCGTCAAATTTATCCGCGACTTCTTGGATGCCAGGGGATTTATCGAGGTGGAAACACCAATACTGATTAAAAGCACCCCGGAGGGCGCCCGCGATTACCTGGTGCCCAGCCGGATACATCCCGGTAAGTTCTACGCCCTGCCGCAGTCGCCGCAGCAGCTCAAGCAACTGCTTATGGTCGCCGGCGTGGAAAAGTACTTCCAGATAGCCAAGTGCTTCCGCGACGAGGACACCAGGGCCGACCGGCAGCCAGAACACACCCAGCTTGACCTGGAAATGAGCTTCGTCGAGGAAGCCGACATCCTGGACTTGATGGAAGAGCTTTTTACAGCCCTGGTAGCCGCCGTGAAGCCGGGAATTAAGGTTATTACGCCCTTCCCCCACCTGGCCTATGCCGACGTCATGGAGCGTTACGGCAGCGACAAGCCGGATCTGCGCTTCGGCCTGGAACTGACCGACCTGTCGGATATCTTTGCCCGCTCCGATTTCACCCTCTTTCGCGACACCATCAGCGACGGTGGCCGGGTCAAGGGTATCTGTGCCCCCGGCGGCGGCGCCTACAGCCGGCACCAGATCGACGAACTTAACAGACTGGCACAGACCCTCGGTGCCGGCGGTCTGCTGACGATAGCACTGGGCACAACCGAAGACCGCCTCGAAGAACTGACCATGGATATGGTGAAATCAGCCGCCGCCAAATTCATGACCACAGACCAGGTTCGGGAGATGGCCGCCCGTACTGGGGCCCGCCCGGGAGACCTGCTGCTCATAGTGGCCGGCCCGACGGACTTGGTCAACAGGGTACTCGGAGAACTGCGTCTGGAGATGGGGCGCCGTCTTAATCTCGCCGACCCCGACACGTTCGCCTTTGCCTTCATTGAGCAATTTCCCCTGCTGAGATGGGATAACGAGCAAAAACGGTGGGGATCGGAGCACCACCCGTTCACGGCGCCAGTAGCGGCCGACATTCCGCTGCTCGATACCAGCCCGGAGAAAGTGCGCGCCCGGCATTATGACATTGTCTGCAACGGCCTTGAGCTGGCCAGCGGCAGCATCCGAATCCACACTGCCGAACTCCAGACAAAGATATTTCGCCTGCTGGGATACAGCGATGATGATATCAAAGAACGCTTCGGCACACTACTCGAGGCCTTCGAGTATGGGGCCCCTCCGCACGGCGGCATCGCCCCCGGTATCGACCGTATCGTGATGCTGCTCGCTGGTGAGGAGACCATCCGGGAAGTAATCGCCTTCCCTAAGAACCAGAGCGCCACCGACCTGACCCTGGATGCCCCGTCAGCGGTGACCGAAGAACAACTGGCCGAATTGCACTTGCGTTTAAGGGAGGAAGAGTGAACGTAACCAGGGAGAAAACCGAGAACTGTCAGGCGTATCTGACCATAGAACTGGAGCCAGCCGAGGTCGAAAAGGCCCTGGAGACGTCCTATCACCGCCTGGTCAATAAAACCAACGTCCCCGGCTTCCGCAAAGGGAAGACCCCCCGGGCGGTGCTGGAGCGCTACCTCGGTAAAGACAGTCTCCTTGACGAAGCCCTGAACACGCTGGTCCCAGAAGCTTACGCCAATGCCATAAAGGAGCAGGAGATTGAGGCTATCGCCCAGCCGTCTATCGAGATAACCCAGACCAACCCCCTGGTCTTCAAGGCGATTGTCCCGATGCGACCGACCGTGGAACTCGGCGAATTCCGTAATATCCGGGTGACCCCCGAGCCGGTAACGGTGACCGAGGACGACATCAACGCCGTCATCGAGCAGCTACGCCACCAGCAGGCTGCCTGGGAACTGGTGGAGCGCACCGCGGAGTCCGGTGATATGGTTATTCTGGATATTGAGAGCAGCATTGACGGCGAACCGTTCTTCAATCGAGAGGGGGCCCAATTTAAACTCGTCCCGGAAGCGGTCTTCCCGGCACCGGGCTTCAGCGGTCAACTGGTCGGGGCAGCGGTGGATGAGGAAAGGGAGTTCCAGATTGAGCTTAATGAAGACTACCCACGGGAAGAACTGAGAGGCAAAACGGCCTCGTTCAAGGTAAAAATCAAAGAGATAAAGCAGGAGATACTCCCCGAACTGACTGACGAATTCGCCCAGGCCGTCAACCAAGAGTACCAGGACCTGAATGCACTGCGGGAGCAGGTTACCGTCAACCTGAGACAAGGGGCTGAAGAAAAGGCCCGAGCCGACCTCGAGGAGAAGGTAATCAAGGCCGTGGCCGAGGTAACGCAGGTAGATTTCCCGCCGATTCTGGTCGAATCGGAAATTGACCGCATGATTAACCAGCAACTGCAGCGCTGGCAGATGACGGACAAGCTGGAGGAGTACCTCAGAATCATAAACAAGACAGAGGAAGAGTTGCGCGACGAGCTGCATCCGCTGGCTAAGGAACGGGTCACCAACTCCCTGATACTGGGCGAGGTTGCCGAGACGGAAAAGGTGGAGGCCAGCGATACCGAGGTTGATGCCGAGATCGACAACCTGATGAAGAACGTCACCGAGAATACCGAGGAATTTAGCAAGTTCCTGGGCACGCCGGAATCCCGCGAGGCAATCCGGCGCTCACTGGTCACCAGAAAGACGGTACAGTTACTGGTAGATATCGCTACAGATTCGAGCAAGGAGGCTTGAACTGTACGTCGGTTTACCCCTAAAATATAAGGGAACGTTGCCGGAAAAGGGAGGAGCCATGATGAACATCGAGCCAAAGAACGTCATACCAATGGTAATTGAAAGCGGTGCCCGTGGAGAGCGAGCCTTTGACATATATTCGCTGCTGCTGCGCGAGCGTATCATAATGCTGGGCATGCCCATCAACGACCAGGTGGCCAATGTTATTATTGCCCAGCTTCTCTATCTCGACCGCGAAGACCCCGACAAGGATATAAGCCTCTACATCCACTCACCGGGCGGTATTATCAGCGCCGGGCTGGCCATCTACGACACCATGCAGCTTATACGTCCTGACGTTTCTACAATCTGTGTCGGACTGGCGGCTAGCATGGGGACAGTACTCCTCTGCGCTGGTGCCAAAGGCAAACGCTACGCTTTACCCAACTCCACCATCCACATGCACCAGGCGTTCGGTGGCGCCCAGGGCCAGGCCGCCGATATCGAGATTGCCGCCCGCGAGATTATGCGCATCCAGGATATTATCCGCGGCATACTGGTCAAACACACCGGCCAGAACATGGATAAAATCATCCACGATACCGACCGTGACTTCTACCTCAATCCAGAAGCCGCTGTAGAATATGGCCTCGTTGACGAGGTACTGGGCAAGCAGGCAACAGAAGAAGCAAAAGGCAGTCAACCACCCGAAAAAAGCTCATCATAGCGCTGCCACAGCTGGCTTGAGGTAGGCAGGCCCTGCCTGGCGCCTAACTCACCAATGGCAAACCGGGCGGTGATATCACCGAGACGACCGCACTCGTCAAGCCCTTTGTCATTCAGCAGACCATAGAGGAAACCGCTGGCGAAGGCATCGCCGGCACCAATGGTATCGGCTTCGGCAGCGATACCCTGCACGCTGTGTTCAATAACATACTCGTGCTCAGCATCTTTTATATAGGCAACAGTGTTCACCTTGGTCCCTCCGGTCGTTTCCAGCACCATCCCTTTACCCAGGGTCACCACCACCACCCGGCAGCCCTGCTTGAGGCAGGTCTCCGCCCCCGGTATGACATCCTGCCCGGTCAGCTGCCGTAACTCATCGCTATTGATGAAGAGAAGGCGAGTCCGCCCAAGTATTGGCTGAAGCACCTCAATACCCCGGGCGGCAAACAACGCCCCGGGGGTGAAGCTTACGTCCACCGATAAGTCCAGCCTCTCCATCAACTCGCGCAGCACCTGAAGCTGCCGGTCGCCGGCAAACGAAGAAATATGCAATATCTTTGCCTGGTCGACATAGTCCAGGTCAATATCGTCGGCAGTCAGCCGGTCATTGGCCCCGGGGACAACATAGAGAGAGCGCCGCCCCAGGCTATCGCTGAGGCACAGCACCGAGCCGGTCTTTGTCCCCGGCTTGACCCTGACGTACGCCACATCCACACCGACCTGCTCGAAATCCTGGAGCATTAACCGTCCCTCGGCGTCATCACCGATAGCGCCGACAAACCCGGCCGGCACACCCAGTCTGGCCAGCCCGCAGATGGTATTAGCAGCGGAGCCGCCCGGGGATGATAGAGTGTCGTCCACCACCGTTTCGCCATCGTCGAGGATACGCTCTACCCGGAACACGTGGTCCATGTTAAGCGCCCCCAGCCCAATAACCTCAATACTGTTCAATTAGAGCCCCGTCTCTCTCAATCCCCTTGGTGGAGTGGATACAATTGCTGACCAATTGGGATAATGGTTTGAATCTCGACAGTTTGGCCATCGTATATCACCTTTCCAACCAGTAGCCTAAACAACTCTTGTTTGCCCCCGAAATCTAAGTTATTTAACCCCTTGCCAATCTTCTCCGTGAGACTTCTGATACGTTCCTCCTGGGTTTGCATAAGCTGCCTCTCCAGCTCGACCTGCCGCTTCTCGAGCTCTTCGGCTAGAATCATCTGGTGGAAGAGCTTTCTATCAATAATTCTCCCTCGAAAAACTCTGGTATTGTCTCCACCCAAAAGTGGTCATGACAACTCGAATCTTATGCGGTTCTACTTTCTGCCCATATTGTATCTCAAGCTGAACTAGGTGAAAAGGGCAATAGAGGCAGCCTCAAAACATGCTGCTATCCAGAGGAAATACTTCTGCACTAAAGATGAAATATATAAGTGGATGCGTGACTATTATACTGAGCAAGGTTGGGATATTGAAAAGCGAATACCAACCAAGGAAAAACTTAGTGAGCTGGGGCTTGAAAAGATCGTGCACATTGTAGAGCCATATTTGGCATGAAAGCCTTTAAGCTGAAATCGCCAAAGTCTCACGACTTTTCAGCGGAAAGGGGGCTCCTCTCATCAGGCCCGAACATACAACATATGTTGGGGCCAATTTCAGATGACACGCAAGAGCAACTTCTTATAAATCAACTCCACTTCAATGTTGCTTGGCAAGCTCCGTTTGTGCAAGCAGGGCCGCCCCAAGGGCTCCAATGATCTGGGGCTCATCCGGTACAAGGAACTTCACTCCAATTCTTTCTTCTAAAAACCTCTTTACCCCAATATTTTTGGCTACACCACCGGTAAAGATCGCATCTGGCTTGAAAGTCAGACTGGATGCCATAGCCGCTACCCTCAATGCCACTGCTTGGTGTATTCCAGCTATCAAATCTTTTACCTCTTTTCCTCCAGCACGAAGAACAACCACCTCTGTTTCAGCAAAAACAGTGCAAGTGCTGCTTATGCGGCAAGGTTCTTTGCTCTGGAGAGCCAGTGGCCCCATCTCAGCAACAGATTCGACTTCAAGAACCCGAGCCATAACCTCCAAGAACCTCCCCGTTCCAGCAGCGCACTTGTCATTCATAGCAAAATTAGTGACGTTGCCTTCCGGGTCTACCTCGATGGCTTTCGAGTCCTGGCCACCTATATCAATGATGAACCCGGTGGAAGGTATCATAAAGTGAGCCCCCCTGGCATGGCAGATGATCTCGGTAATTGTTTTATTGGCAAATTCAATAGACTCCCTGGCATAACCTGTAGAGACAACGTAATTGAGATCACCTATAGAGATCGCAAGACCGGCTTTATCCAGCGCCTCTTTGGTTACTTTGTTTGCTGATAGTCTAACGTCACGACCTACCGGCCTGATAGCGTAACCTAATATCTCCCTATCTCCCAAGATGACGGTTTTGGCGGTTGCCGCCCCTACATCAACCCCCGCGACTAACATGCCTATGCCCCTTTCTAATACCCCCGATCCTTCTCCAGCATCAGTAGAATACATACTTCTCTATTCAGGTTTAAAACTCCTGAGCAGAATAACCTCTTCAGGCCATCGCTGATTTCTTCCTTGCTTTAAGCATGTTTGCGAATGTTTCCACTTTGGTTCTCAGGGAGTCAGCGCTGTAAGCCCTGCTGTCGAAGTTATCTTCCTCTAGAGATAGGACAGGAAGGCCAGTTTTTTCCTCCAGATATTTCTTTTGATTGTGGGATGTTAATGCCCCGGGACGGCAGTTATATGGATAATTCACAATGAAACCGTCCAATTTCATCACTTTGGCACTCTCTTCGAACCGCTTGATTACGGCATCGGTTCCGTGAAAGTTTGCCGCGGCTAACTCATAGTCAGCCATCACCTCACCCGGCGTAGTGTAAGTACCCTTAGGTTTGACTGAGGGGCCTCCGACCCAAGCTAATACAAATGTCAACGGGACAGCCAACCCTGCATCTTCTACTAAGCGTGTTACCCTTGGATCTACGGTATTTCCAACCCCCATCATGACTCGCGGAGCTCCTTTTTCCATCGCACCTGTGCCAGCCTTAACCCTTTCTTCCAGCTCGTGAATCAAGATCTCCATGGCCCTGATTCCCTCATGTATGCCCCGGCCTGTTGAGGAGCCCCAAAGTGCTTCCAGTAGCTCAAGCTCGGCCAAACCCACCGGGACTGGGTCGGCTTTCATAAGGTCGAGCAGTTTTAACAAGTTGCGGACATACGCCTGACCACCTTCCTGAGACTTTTCCCAAGCATCAGGGGCTACCTTAATGCCCAGGACTTCTTCGGCCTTATCAAGGGCCTGATTTAACTGTGCGCCCAGATATTGAACCCGTTCCGGCAGGTAGTCAGGGTATTCTCCCCACTGGGAATCCATAACGCCGTCAATATAGGCTACGGGAGTCCCATATAGCGCTGTTACC
>DUEU01000086.1 GCA_011191985.1 Dehalococcoidia bacterium | reverse complement strand
AACTGGAACGGAATATCGGATATCCGGCACCTACTTATGAAATACCTTCTACGATAGCTCGAGCTGCTGGGGTGCTTGCGAGTGTATATTACCGATTAATACGAAGACGGCCCGTTTTCACCGCTTATTCTATCGATGTGCTAAGAAGTAACTCTCAGGTGAGTTCAGCGCGGGCGCGTGAGGAACTTGGCTTTACTAGCAGACCCTGGCAGGAGTCTATCCGCGATCACGTCGAATGGTTCCGTGCTGAGGGAATGCTGCCCAAGCGTCGTTAGCGTGCTTACAGACAGAGGATGTCAGAGACATTAAGGGGGCAACGCTATGCAGGACATGATTAAAGTAGTGCACGATGTTTGTGTGATGCTAAGTTGAGGTCATTAGTATGGAGACGATTGATCTTAGTCCTAGATATTCCACTAAAGATATACCGGGTAAATGCATAAAATGCTTGGCCGAGCAGGAACTTAACAACTGTCTTAGAGTGCTTCTAACTGATGAGGAAGACAACAAAGAGACTCAGCAGAGGTTTGAGATGCTGGTGTCTTTCCTCAAATCTCCCGAGTCAAAAAAGCTACGTGATGAATCGGAGAGATTCCTTGCTGAGGGGAAGCAGGTAACACTCAAAATACATCTTGAAGATGACAAATCCGACTACGAGCTTGAAGTAGACTGAGATGAACGGAGGGATTAAACCATGAAAATCGCTGCCATAACGGAAGATGGAATTGCCATCAGCCAGCACTTTGGTCGGGCACCGCTGTATCTTGTTGCCACGGTCGAAGGCGGTAAGATTGTGAGCAAAGAGACGAGGGACAAGACCGGACACCATACATTCGCCGCCCACCACACTCAGTTAGCCCCCGGTGAAAGGCATGGTTACGATGCCGGCGCACAGGTAAGGCATACCAGCATGATGGAGAATATTGCTGACTGCCAGGTGCTTATTGCCGGCGGCATGGGCTGGGGCGCCTATGAAAGTCTCAAAAGCCGTAATATCCAGGCCATCGTTACCGACGTCGGCACTATTGATGAGGCAATAAAGCTATATCTAGAAGATAGGCTGCCTAATTTGATGGAACGGCTGCACTAGAACGAGCCTACATGTCAATACCCCATATGCTTGCTTTGTCTTTTGCCGTTAGATACACAACAACTTACAAAGCGCAAGGAAATGCTGGCGATAATTAGCTGCTAGCATTTCCGACCGTTTTGGTAGTCAGGGTTTCTGTCCTAGCTCTTGCCTATCCTGAACATCTTTGTCCCGCAGCTAGGGCATGTCCCCTGGGTTGCCGGACGGCCGTTCTTCATGGTAATAGCTTTGGGGTCTTTCATTTCCTTTTTACTACGGCATTTCACACAGTAGGCTTGCATTGCTTAACCTCCACTTACAGATTTATATGTACGATATAACATCCATAACGTAAATGTCAACAGTATCATAATACTATCACAGATAGGAAGACGATTACACAACTTACTTTTTTGTGACCATGTAAAAAATCTTCTTCGGACTTTCACTTTGGATAATTTACAATACTATGGCAATCGCAGTTGTTATCTTTCATAGCCTTACCAGGATAAAATGAACCTTTTTGCGACAAATTGCGTATAGTTATATAGTGGTACCAGAATGACAGGTTTAATAGAGGAGTGGCAATCAGGCAACATACATGCCTTTGAGGCTATCTTCCGGGAATACCAGAAGTTGGTTTTCAGGACAGCTTACCTGATGACTGGCAAAAAGGAGGAGGCAGAAGATGTACTCCAGGAGGTTTTTTTGAAGGTGTGGAAGTCACGGCATACCTTTAATCCTGAGAAAGGAAAGCTGACAACCTGGCTGCACAAAATCACTGTTAACCACTGCACGAGCCGGCAGCGACGGAGGCACCCGCCCCTGTTATCAATGGAACAGAAAAACCTTGACTGGCCAGACATGAAACACCGAGAGCAACCAGAGGAGATTCTGGTGACCAGATCGGAGTACGAGAGGCTGATAAAGGCAATGAATTCCTTAGACAGCAAACACCGCTCAGTACTGGTCCTGAGATATTTTAGCGACCTTTCCTATGACGAGATTGCCCATATAGTGGGCATTCCGCTGGGGACGGTCAAGTCCCGAATCAGCCAGGCACTCAAGTCAGTGCGGTCGCAACTGAGTAATCAGCAATCTGAGGTATCAACATAGATGGGGTTGAGGAAGTATGGACTGTAAGGATATAAACACATTACTGACAGCCTACCTTGATGGTGAGGTGACTCACGAGGAGCAAGAGTTGATACAGGCACACCTGTCTGTCTGTGAGCACTGCCGCAGGGAACTGACGGGATTGGCGGATATTCAAAAGGGACTCCGTCAGGCGCTCAAAGAAACGGCTGCTGATGTCAGTCCGTCACCAAAGGCATGGGATCTACTGCGAACACGGTTGGAGACGGATGACGACCGGTTCTGGAAGTGGTTGAAACGGCTGATACCTCAATCAGCGGTGTCGCGGGCGGTGGCGACCGCCGCCCTGGTGGTAGTCCTGGCGCTGGTCGGTACTGTCTGGTTTTGGGGCAGAGTATCTCTCCCTGAAGCCCCAGCGCCGGCTCCGGTGCCAACACCAACACCGACCCCGACTCCAACGCCAGCTCCATCACCTGCTCCAACTCCGGCTCCAATACCAACCTCACCGGTAGCCAATCCATTTCTTGATTTGACAGTGACCCCTTATAAGGATGCCTACCTGCCGGGAGAGCCGGTCAGTGTAGAGCTCTCATTGGTAAACGTTAGTTCAGAACCGATAATAATGAGCCCCTATCCGCCGGAGATAGAGCTAATATTGTCCCGGCCGGAAGAGGTAGTCCAGACATTTGCCGCCGGTTCTGGAGAGGTAGAATTAGAACCGGGCGAGAAAGTGACTTATACCCTAGCCTGGAACCAGCGTAACAGTAAGGGGCAGCTGGTAGCCCCGGGCTATTACAATCTCAACATCATCATAAGTAACTTTCGTATTAATGGCATAAGTTTTGGTTGCGAGGGTACTTCTACCAAGGTGTTGATTCAGTACCCTCAGGGGGCTATAGAAAAGAGTCTTGACCTGAACCAGTCACAGACTGTTAACGGGATTACTATTACCCTGCAGCGGGTGGAGATGACAGCCACCGGCATGACAATCTATGCCTTTAACACTCCACCGGGTTATAACCTTCCCCAAGGTCCCATGCTGCCGCCGCCGGACCTTATGAAGCTTCATGCCGAGGCACAATATAGTATAGACGGCAGGCCAGTAAAACAGGCCGGACTGTCGGGAATTCGTTTTCTGGACAACGGAATGCGGCATACCTGGGAAGATAATCTTGACCCGGTGCCCAGCGACGCCAAAGAGCTTACCTTTATTATAACCAAACTCGGCGAGCGGGAAGGCCCCTGGGAGTTCCGCATATCACTTGAGTAGTCTCTGGGAAGGAGGTCAGAAAATGGCGAAGCTAAGTAAACGGGCCGCGCGCTTATCTGTAATGTTGATACTCGTCTCTCTGCTGTCTCTTCCCTTTCTGTCCGGTTGCGAGACGGGGCAAGACCAGTTGATTGATGACTGGAGTTACCATCCTGAAGCCAGCCAGAGCGGGAGGTCAACTCCGGTACCGGTGCCGGCGCCGACACCGGCACCGCTGTCACCTTCGTCTAGCCCATCTCAAATCGGCCTGGCTACCGGCGGGGCAAAAGATATCAACAGTTTTCGGGAGAATATTAAGAACGATTACCTGCCCCTGCTCACTGACATCACCTATGAAGGGCTTTTTTACGGCTATTATTTTAACACCGGCGAGCAGGAAGAATGCCGTCAGCTTTTCTGTCCTTCTTACAGCTACGCAGTAACCAGAGACCCCTTCTCCGGGGAGGCAGAGTATTACCTTTCCGTTGGCCTTAACTCCGGGATAAAGGAGAGCGACTTTCACCGCAAGAAGCTTAACCTAGTCATCGTCCTGGATATCTCGGGCTCGATGTCGTCTCCTTTCGACAGCTACTATTATGACCAGTTCGGGAATAGAGTTGAGCTTGAAGTAACCGGTGAAGATCTGGAAAAGACCAAGATTGAAATAGCCGCCGAATCCGTAGTGGCGCTGCTTGACCACCTTGGGGATGATGACCGTTTGGGCATGGTACTTTTCAATGACAACGCTTTCTTGGCCAAGCCGCTGAACCTGGTTGGCGAGACGGATATGAGAGCCATCAAAGACCATATCCTGGAGATATCGGCTGACGGGGGCACCCGGCTTTCTGCTGGCATGGAGATGGCGACCGAGTTGCTCGGAGAGTTTCGGGGCAGTAACCAGTCTGAATACGAGAACCGGATTATATTTCTGACCGATGCCATGCCCAACCTGGGGGAAACGAGTGAAGAGGGGCTGCTCGGTATGACCCGAGACAATGCAGACGGTAATATCTACACCACCCTGATTGGCATCGGCGTTGATTTTAATACCGAGCTTACCGAGATTATCACCAAGATAAGGGGGGCTAACTACTATTCGGTTCACTCCGCCGAGCAGTTCCGGGAGCGGATGGACGATGAATTCGAGTACATGGTTACCCCGCTGGTCTTCAATCTACAACTGGCACTCGAGGCCGATGGCTGGGAAATCCAAAAGGTGTACGGTAGCCCCGAAGCTAACGAAGCTACCGGGGAACTGATGAGGGTTAACACCCTGTTCCCTTCCAAAAAAGAGGCTGGCGAAACGAAGGGCGGTCTGGTACTACTGAAGTTGAAAAAAACGGCGCCCGAAAACAGCCTGCGGCTGAAAGTCAGCTATGAAGACCGTAACGGAAAGAGTGATGGTACCGAAGACAGCATCGTCTTGGATGAGAGACCTCCCGAGTTCTTTGACAACCAGGGAATAAGGAAGGGAGTGTTACTCTCCCGGTACGCCGACCTTCTACAGGACTGGCTTATCGACGAGCGGGAGCACGCCCATTTAAGCACTCCGTGGCAGCCGAGGGTAGATAATGAGGTGGGTATCGTCGTCCCACCGCCAATCGTGCCGTCTCTGGGGCAATGGGAACGGCAATCAATTCCGCTGGCGGTCTCCAAGCCTTACAGGGAACTATTTCGAGAGTTTGCCGGCTACTTTAAAGAGGAAATGACGGCGATTGGCGATGAGACCTTGAGCCAGGAACTCGGCATACTGAATCACCTCGGTAATTACGGTAGCAGATGATACCCGGACCTGAACTCGATACTGGCGTTTGTAGCCGGGTTTCACAATGAAAAGAAGACTGCAAATTATAAAAAATAGACCGGTGTAATTCACTGGTCTATTTTTGTGGTGATTAGATGCGTTAAAAACCCATTCACCAAGCGGACGGCCGAGTTGCTGCGCGAGTATTTGAGGGTTAAAGGGTTAGCACAATCAGCCAGAAGGTGACTCGCTAAACATTCCATCTTTTTGTGCAAAGGTACGTTCTATAGGATAGTCCATCAAAAGAGCTTTTTGAGAGACTATCCTGAGGATTATCGTCAAGGGTATACTCAGGAGGGCATCATTCTGGAGCTGTCTAAGTGTCAATCTCCGCCTCCCCTCAGGCCCCAATAAGGTCTCCAGTAGTTCTCTTAGTGGCAGTTCCTCATTATGTAAACTGCTTACATGGTGGGCGGTACTGGATTTGAACCAGTGACCTCTGCGATGTCAACGCAGTACTCTAACCAACTGAGCTAACCGCCCCCTTGCTATAATAATTCTACTAAATGCCTAATCCAGCGTCAAGCGGCGGTGCTTCAGCCCGTTTTCAATGAAACTAACGGCAAAGAGGAGCACGGCGCTGACTGCCAGTGCCCACAGGTCGAGGTACTGTATACCAGCCAGAATACCGATAACCGGAACACGGCTGACATCCATAACGGCCGGTAGTTTACTGATGAGAGCGGTACCGCCCCCACCAATAACGGCCACTAATGCGCCCAGGGAGGTTACTTTCAATTTATTCTTATAAAAGCTGGCGATTACGGGTAGGATAACGCCGGCCGTAAAAATACTGTAAGCAAAGAAAATCGCATCATATATGTCCCCGTGAACGAATAGTGCCACGAATAGGGAAATAGCTCCCAAAAGCACCACTCCATATCGAGTGAGAGACAAGGTCTTTTTCTGATGGATTGCCGGCCAGCACCGGGCGACGACGTCCACCGTCAGGATAGTGCTGGCACTGAGCAGGGTAGTATCGGCCGAAGACATGAAGGCGCAGAGCAGAGCCGCCAGGACCAGACCACCTAGAAATGGCGGCAGCATATCCTTTATCACCATGGGGAAGGCCTGGTCCGGGGTAATCTGCGGGTACATGGCCGATGCCCCCACGCCAATTACGGTAATAGCCAAGGCAAAGGGGATAATAAGCAGGGCTGTCCACAGCGCTGAAGACCGGGCTACCCGGCCATCACGGGCACAGAACAGCCGGGAATACATATCAGGGCCAACGACATAAGTCAGGCCGACCAGCAAGAGGAGAGAGACCAGGTCATAGGTGCCAAACTGAGGGCTGATGGGAAAAGATAGACGCTCTGAAGGTAGGCTATCCCATAAACCGCCCAGTCCGCCAAAACGTGACAGCAACAGCGCCAGAACACCAAAGACGCCGGCAAATATTATCACCGCCTGCAGGCTATCGGTTCGGATGATAGCGTGCTGGCCGCCCAGTACGGTATAGGCAATAAATACGGCAGTAATAACCACCATCCAAAGGGTGGGGCTGCCCAACCCGAGAATGGCCATTATCTTGCCGGCGGCAATAATTTGCGCAGCGACGACTCCGGTCCAGGCGATGACAATCAGTATCGAAGCGGCCATAGCTACTCGGCCGTCATACTGCTCTTTAACCAATTCCGGCAAGGTGTAGAGACCGAATTTCCGCACCTTCCGGGCAAGAAATATACCCAGGACGACCAACCCAATGCTACCGACCAGCAGCCACCACACTCCGGTAAGGCCCCAGGTAAAGCCTCGGCTGGTGGTAACCATAATGGCCGAGCCACCAATAATGGTGGCCAGCAACGAGCCGGTAATGAATAAGGTGGAGCCCTGTCTCCCGGCCACAAAAAAATCGTCAGCCTTTTTCGCCTGCCTCCGGCTGACCAGACCCACGGTGATCATGCCCAGAAAGTAGATAACGATAACAATAAGTTCAATCATTTAAGCTCTTATTTCACCGGGTCTTAAAAGGCCAAGGCCGAACACAAAGCGCAGCAACATTGGCAACTTGCCATCCCGGTAAACGAGTACCGTTGTCTCAAGATGTCGCCGTCTGGCCCAGGCCAGACGGAGGACGTAATCACTTCGGTTTTTCGTTACCGATAAGGCCGATCTCTATTTCCTTATTGCAGTAGGGGCAGACTATCCGCAGATTGATGGGCTGTCTCATCATCCGTTCGGCAACGGCGGTGACCATGGAATCGATATTATCCAGGCGTTGGTCCAGCATATCCAGACGTCGCTTGATTCTTTCGATCTCGGTTACCTGTTCCTCTGTAGCCGTGCTTAGCTGGTTCTCCTGTGCCAAAATTGCTACCTCCAGATGATTAACTTAAATTATATATGTCCGAAGACAGCATGTCAAAGCTGTGCCTGCGGTGTACCCTGTCTGAAATCTCGCGTAAGTATTGAATTATGGTTTGGCATGGAATATACTAGTGCCAAAAACAGTCTATAGGCCCATGGTGTACTGAATTATGGAGGAGGTTTCAGATGGCAGAGGAGATGATTGGCACAGTTATGGATTTCTTTGCCCGGCCGGTGGTAGCTGGCATTGACTTGATGGGTACTTTAAAAACGGGCGACAGCATCCATATCGTTGGCCACACGACAGACATGCAGCTGACTGTTGAGTCAATGCAAATCAACAACGTCAATGTCAACGAGGCCAAGCCCGGCGATTCTATCGGCATCAAGGTCAGTGACCGGGTGAGGCGGGGAGATAAGGTCTACAAAATCGTCGCTTAATGGCCATTGGAAAGTAATAGTCGGTTACCCACCCCGGCCGCAGCTGATTCCGGTTAAGAATCTACGCTGTCGACAATGGCTGTCTAGCTTAGGCTTCTGACCAGGTTGGCCATCTCGATAGCGTTCATAGAAGCCTGAAAACCCCGGTTGCCAGCTTTAGCCCCTGCCCGCTCGATAGCCTGCTCCAAGGTATCCGCAGTAATTACCCCATAAATAACCGGCAGCCCGCTTTCCAGACTGACCCGGGCGATGTCACGGGTAGCCTGAGAGGCTACGTATTCGAAGTGTGGTGTATCGCCGCGGATGACAGAACCCAGGCAGATAACGGCATCAAAGCGCTTGGTCTCGGCTAACTTCTTGGCGATAAGTGAAATCTCGAAAGAGCCAGGCACCCAGGCAATCTCAATATCCTGCTCACTGACACCATGGCGCAGCAGAGCATCCCGAGCACCATCAACGAGACGGTTGGTGATAAACTCATTAAACCGGGAGACAACGAGGCCGAGCTTTAGCCCCTTACCTAACAGGCTGCCTTCAAACGACTTGCTCATTATGTCCTCCTCGCCTTATCGTCAACCTGGGAATCGGTGATGTCGGTCCCGTCGGCAATCCCCAGGAGGTGGCCAAGCTTTTTCTGTTTCGTTTCCAGATAACGGCGGTTGTAGGGAGTGGGACTGGTAACTATGGGCACTGTCTGCACTACCTTTAGCCCGTAACCTTCTAGGCCAATTACCTTCTTGGGGTTGTTGGTGAGCAGACGGATATCGTGCAACCCCAGCTCGGCCAGTATCTGAGCGCCAATGCCGTAGTCCCTCAGATCCGGGGCAAAGCCCAGCTGGAGATTGGCGTCCACGGTATCCAGCCCATTATCCTGAAGAGCGTAGGCGCGGAGTTTGTTGTGCAAGCCGATGCCCCGTCCCTCCTGCCTCATGTAAAGGAAGACGCCCCGTCCCTCCTTGGCAATACTCTGCATTGCCAAGCTCATCTGTTCCCCGCAGTCGCAGCGCAGGCTGCCAAACACGTCACCGGTAACGCACTCGCTGTGTACCCGGACTAGCACCGGCTCCTCGGTAAGGATATCACCCATCACCAGGGCTATATGCTCATCGGGGTCCATATCGCTTTTATAGGCGATGGCGGTGAACTCGCCGTACTCGGTGGGTAAACTGGTCTCGGCTACCCGGTGCACCAGCCTCTCGTGACGAACGCGATAGGCAATGAGGTCGGCCACGGTGACAATCTTGATGCCATACTTATCAGCCATCTTCTCCAGCTGGGGCAGACGTGCCATGGTACCATCCTCGTTTAAGACCTCACATATGACCCCGGCCGGATAGAGACCGGCCATACGGGCCAGATCAACCATGGCTTCGGTTTGCCCTGCCCTCACTAGGACGCCACCCTCCTTTGCCCGAAGTGGGAAGATGTGGCCCGGGCGGGCTAGGTCCTGGGGTCTGGTGGCCGGGTCTATCACCGCCTTTATGGTAGTTGCCCTATCGGCGGCTGAGATACCGGTAGTCGTCCCTTTTTTGGCATCCACCGAGACCGTGAAGGCCGTGGAGAACTTGGAAGTATTATCATCTACCATCAACCGAAGCCGCAATTCCTCCAGGCGCTGGCCAGTAGTCGGCAGGCATACCAGCCCTCGGGCATGCTTGACCATGAAGTTAATGGCTTCGGTGGTGACCTTCTCGGCTGCCAGGGCCAGGTCGCCTTCGTTCTCCCGGTCCTCATCATCGACGATAATGATAATCTTACCGGCCTTAACGTCTTCTATTACCTCAGGAACGGATGATACTCCCATACCTGCCTCCCTTGAGTACCTAACCGACGGGGAACCCGTGCTTTTCCAGAAATTCAATAGTTATGCCTGAGCCGGGCTCCCGGCTAAGCTGCTCTACATATTTAGCGATAATATCCACCTCCAGGTTCACCAGGTCACCCACCCGCCGGTCATCTAGGATCGTATTCTTTCGCGTATAATCAATTATAGACACCAGGAAAGAACTGGCGTCTCGGCTTACCACGGTGAGACTGATGCCATCGACGGCCACAAATCCCTTGGCGACCACGTAGCGCATCAACTCCGGGGAAGTTTCCAGCTTGATATTCAGTTCTCCCAGGCTGCGTACCACAGAGGCTACCCGGGCCGTGTCATCAATGTGCCCCTGCACCAGATGGCCACCTACCTGGCCCGATAATGTCAGCGGCAGCTCCAGGTTAACTCTATCCCCGTTCTTGAGTAACCCGAGGTTCGTCCGCCGCCGTGTCTCCGGCATAACATCAACCGAAAAGGAGCCGACCTCAAAATCGGTCACTGTCAGGCATACCCCGTTAATGGCAACGCTACCACCAAGTTCCATCCTCCGTGGCAGGATATCTGCGGCGATATTCAGTCCACCCCTTGGTGCCGACTTCACCGTGCCGACCTCTTGTACAATTCCAGTAAACACCGCTACCTCTCAATATAGCCGCTGACCACCAGGTCTTCGCCGATGGCTTCCACCCGGACCCGTTGCAGTCTAAAAGCATCCGCTATACGGTCAAACCCTCGACCGGCCACGGCCGTCCTGGCTTCAGCGCCGCCAACAATAATGGGGGCGATAAAAGCAATCACTTTATCCACCAGCCCGTGGTCGAATAATGACCCGAGGAGAATTCCCCCACCCTCGACCAGAACACTGGTGATTTCCCGTTCTCCTAAGGCCTTCAGTAAGACCGTTGGGTCCACTATTCCTTCCTCGGCTGGTAGTTCCAGCAATTCGACGTCCACCTTACCAAAGGCTACCTTTTCCGTTGACGTAACCTCCCTACTCCGGACAACAAGAGTACTGCCTGGTTCGGCAAATAGGCGGACGGTCGGCGGTATTCGTCCCGTGCCGTCGACGACAACGCGCAGTGGCTGCTTCTTGGCCGTGCCGCCGCGACCACCGCAGCACCTTGTAGTCAGTTGGGGGTCATCCATCAGGATGGTATTGGCACCGGCCATAACGGCATCGTTTATGTAACGCAGATAATGGACATACTTCCGCGATTCCTCGCTGCTGACCCATCTAGAATCACCGCTTCTGGTGGCTATCTTACCATCCAGGCTGGCCGCAAACTTGGCGGTAACGAAAGGCCGGCCGGTAGTAATGAACTTCGTGTAGGTCTCAACAATCTCGCGGGCCTCTTCCTCGTGCTCACCGACATGTACCGCGATACCTTCTCTTTCCAGTTCTTCTTTACCCCGACCGCAGACCAGCGGGTTGGCATCAAGTGTCGCCATATGTACCTCGGCAATACCGGCTTTGACGATGGCCTGTGTACACGGTGGGGTCCGCCCGTAATGGCAGCAGGGTTCCAAGGTCACATACAGTGCGCCTCCCCTTGCTTTTTCCTTGGCCTGCTGTAACGCCATAATCTCGGCATGATACGAACCGGCCGGTTGAGTATAACCCTGGCCGACCACCGTATCGTCGTTAACCACTACCGCGCCGACGGCCGGGTTAGGGCTGGCCTGCCCCAGGGCCAGCTTGGCCAACGAGAGCGCCTGTTCCATATATTCCATGCTACTGCCATTCTAGCACCACGTTTTAAAAAAGTGCAAATAATACAAGAACAGGAGGCCGGTAATGGCCCTAGCCTCCTGTTCAGTGAGCAGGCCATGTTGCTGCCCGCGTTGGCTACTGTATGCTGTATACCACCTGCACGGTGAGCCGGATATCGGTTTCTCCGGGGCTGATGGGGGTAGTGGGTTCTGGGGCTGGCGCCCCGGCTTCAGCATAGTACATATCACGGGTAACCGGCGCGTAGATGCTGCCTTCGTTGATGTAAGTCGGTCTACCCAGGCTGACACCGGACAGGTCGGCCAGCTGCTCTGCCTTGTTCTCAGCATCTTCCATGGCCTTTTCCCTGACTTCCTCGTAGTATTCGGTAGGGTCGTCCACGGTGAAACTGACGCTGTTCACCCTGGTGTAGTCGCCACCGGCGCTGACAACGGCATCAATAATGGCCCCGGTATCGTCTAGCTCCCTGATTTTTACGGTAACGATATTGGTCACCCGGTAGCCGATTAATATTTCCTGGTCCTTCTCCCACCTTCTCACCGGATAGATACTGAACCGCTGCGTCTTGATATCCTCTTCGGCGACACCATAACTTTCAAGCTCGGCCATGATAGCGGTCATGGCTTCCTCTGCCTGCTGCCGGGCCAGTTCCACTTTGTTTGCCTGTGCCTCCACGCCCAGGTTAATCATGGCGACATCAGGGGTTACGCTGACCTTTCCCTCCCCGGTCACCCATATCCCGGTGTTTTGCTGGCTGAGAATGAAGTTCCCCCCGTTTATCTGTGGGGCGCTACCGGCGGGTAGTCCGGTCTCACAGCCGACAGCCGCCAGTGTCAGAGCGAGTAGCGATATACATACGACTAGTATCCAAACCTTCTTCATTTATTACCCCCTCTCTAGGAATTATACTCAGGCAACCTGTTTCTTACGGGCCACCACCCCGATTAAACCACAATAATTATTTGCCGTCCATGGCACCCGTTAATAATCATTAGTTTATGGTACTTCTGTTTATTATAACGAACCAGCTTGCTTTTAGTTAGCCCAGACTGGAATGAAGACGGTAAATGGGGTATAATAATCGTGAATCCGGCAAGGACGATTAGTCAATGAAGTCGTTTGTACGCGAGCTTCTAATGACCCTCCTTCTGGCACTGGTAATATTTTTCCTGCTCCAGACCACCGTCCAGACTTACGTCGTTGTCGGCCAAAGCATGGAGCCCAATCTTCATAACGATGACCTGCTGGTAATCAACAAAATTGTTTATCGGCTCCATGAACCGGACAGGGGGGACGTAATCGTCCTGTATCCCCCTGACCAACCCCGGGACGAACCCCCTTATATCAAGCGGGTGATTGCCCTGCCCGGCGACACCGTTGAGGTAAAGAACAGCGCTGTTTATGTAAACGGTAATAAACTAATTGAGTCTTATATCAAGGAGCCACCGAGCTACACTCTTGCCCTGCAACAAGTGCCGGAAAACGAGTATTTCGTTCTTGGTGATAATCGCAATATAAGCAGCGATTCCCGCAACGGCTGGACGGTACCTCGTAAGGACATAATTGGCAAAGCCTGGTTATCGGTCTGGCCACCCGACACGTGGGGAGTTGTTGCTAATAACTACACGATGCAGCAAATGGCTGCCCTGATGTATGGCTGGTCGCCTTTATACCATTAACGGGGATGCCGTGTTATTCCAGCGGCCAGACTCTGCGGCGATGGTCAGGTGGCAATCGTATTCATTACCCAGGCGCAAGGGCCTGACCAGGAGGATGATGTGGCAGATAACACGGAGGCTATTTTTCAAGAGGCGGGGGCGCTGCTCAAAGGACATTTCTTGCTCACCTCCGGACGGCACTCGCCGCTATACTGGGAGAAGTTCCGCATATTGCAGTACCCCCACTATACCGAGCGGCTCTGTCGCCTGATTTCGGAACACTTTAGAGAACAGCGGATACAGGTCATCGCCGGCCCGACCACCGGCGGCATAATACTGGCTTTTGAAGTGGCCCGGCAGCTCGGCGTGCGCGGCATATTTGCCGAAAAAGAGGGCGAGAAACGGGCTTTCCGGCGGGGCTTCACCATCAATCCCGGCGAGCGCGTCCTTGTTGTCGATGACATCCTCACCACTGGTGGCTCGATACGAGAAGTCATCGCCGCTGTACAGGAGCTTAGTGGCATGGTTGTCGGGGTCGGCGTGTTGGTTGACCGCTCCGAGCAACCAGCCGAGTTCGGTGTCCCCCTGTTTAGCTGCCTTCGTTCCATGGTAGAGACCTACGATGCCCAGGACTGCCCTTTATGTGCCGCCCATGTCCCCCTGGTGAAGCCCGGTAGCAGCTAGAGTCCTTCGAGAAGCGTTCTTATTCGGTGCTGCCTGAAAGGCCGCCTGAAATATAGCTGAAGGCAGGTTTACCATGGATTCTGGAGTTCTGATTGCCGTTATCGTGGCTATCGCCATCCTGGCTATCTGGCTGACCTATCACCTTACCCGTGCCGTTCTGGTAAAGAAACTGGAGGCGGATAGGGAGAAAATAAGGCAGGAGGCGATCGCCCAGAGCCGGGCGGTGCTGGGCGGCAAGTTCGCCGAGCAGATGGTGCCTTACCTTCCCGATTTTCAATATGACCCCACCGAGGCACGCTTTATCGGTAGCCCGATAGACCTGATAGTCTTCCCCGGCCTGGCCGGTGGCGACCCCCAGGAAATAGTCATTATCGAGGTAAAAACGGGTAAGACGGGTCAGCTTACTCCCCAGGAGAGAAAGATTCGGCAGCTGATTGAGGACGGCATGGTGCGCTGGGAACTTATTCACCTGCCGGCACCGGCGTCGGGTTAGCTGCGGCCAAACTCCTTGCTCAACTGCCCCAAACTGAGGTGGATCACTATCGGCCGCCCGTGGGGGCAGGTACGGGGCAGTGGCAGATCTTCCAGTTGCCGGACCAGTTCCCGCAGTTCGCTGTCGGCCAATGTCTGGCCGGCCCTAATGGCACCATGGCAGGCCATGGATATGGCCACGCTTTCCGTCCAGTCACCTTTGTGCTCTGTGGAATCCAGTAGCTCGGTCAGCAATGCCTTCCAGTCCCGTCCATGGATTAGAGCCGGCACGGTACGGACCAGGCAGGTCCTGTCGCCAAAGGGCTCAAGGGCGAACCCAAATTCGGCCAGGTCTGCATAGTGCTCTTCGAGTACTTCAGCCTGTTTGGGAGTGACCTCAATGGGTACCGGTTCCAGCAGTCCCTGGACCTCGATTTCCTGCTGTGCTCTCTGCCTCTTTATCTGCTCAAATAGGATGCGCTCGTGGGCAGCATGCTGGTCGATAAGGTACAGGCCGTCAGGCCCCTCGGCGACTATATAGGTGCTGGCCAGCTGTCCTAGTATGCGCAGGAGCAGCTGGGATTCCACCGGAGCTTCCGGTGGCGACACGGGGGAGGCAGCATGGCCTGTTCCACTCAAGGCCCGTATCGGCAGGCCTGGTTGCGCCGGAGCAGCCGTCGCCGGTGATTTGGGCTCGATCCGGGGAACCAAAGCCTGCTCTATTAGAGCCTGGCGTATCGCCCTCTGCACAGCGCTGAAGATGACGTTCTCCTGCTGGAACTTGACCTCGTTCTTGGTCGGGTGAACATTGACATCCACCTGCTGCGGCGACAGCCGCAGATTGATGACGACGATGGGGTACTTGCCAACCATCAGCAGCCCATGATATGCCTCCTCCGCGGCCCTGGCCAACAGGCGGCTGTTTATCCAGCGTCGGTTGACGAAAAAGCTGAGGTAATTACGGCTGGAACGGCTCAGGGCCGGGGCGCTTACCGCACCGGTCACACCGGGCAGCGAGTCCGCAGTCCCCTTGACCTCCAGCATATTCCCGGCCACTTCCAGCCCGTAGACTTCGCTGACACTGTCAATCATCTGCCCGCTGCCGGGAGTCCTCAGCACTACCTTACCCTCAAGAAGCAAAACGAACTTCACCTCGGGGAAGGCAAGCGCATACTGGCTGACGGCATTGGCGATATGGCTATTCTCCGTGGACGGCGTCTTGAGGAACTTCAGCCGGGCCGGCACGTTACGGAACAGGTTGCGCACAGTAACAGTAGTCCCCTGAGAGCGTCCTTGGCTCCGTCTCTGGGTAATAGCCCCTTCTTTAAGGCTGATATAGGCCCCGGCTGTCTCCCCGGCCGTGGCCGTGACTACGTCTACTTCGGCTACGGCGGCGATGCTGGGCAACGCTTCGCCGCGAAAACCGAGGCTGGTAATCGACTCCAGGTCATCCAGCTCGCCAATCTTGCTGGTAGCGTACCGCTCAAAGGCTAGCTCCACCTCACCGGCGGCGATACCCGTCCCGTTATCGGTTACTCGTATCAAGCCCACCCCACCACCCCTGGCCTCAACCGTAATCTGGCTTGAAGCGGCATCCAGCGAGTTCTCCACCAGCTCTTTGACCACCGAGGCCGGTCGTGCCACCACCTCGCCGGCGGCAATCCGCATCACCAGTTCCTTATCCAGAACCCTGATGGTCATGGTTCCATCTTCTCCAGCTGGGCGAAGCTGAGCAGCAGCTTTTTCAGCCCCACCCCGTTAAAAACGGCCACTACCTCAGCGTCGTCCCTGACCGGCCGGCAGCTGACCACTACTCCCTCCCCAAAGGCGGCATGACGGACACGGTCTCCGGCCTTCAGCTCCGGTATATTAATGTCAGCCGCCGGGGCCTGGTTCCAGGAGTATACCTCCGGGCCCTCCCCTCGGCTGAGACCTCCACTGGCTACCAAGTGCCGGGGTAGCTCTTCCAGGAAGCGTGATGGCCGATTGAGATTGCTGCTTCCCATCAGGCTACGGCGAAAGGCGCGGACCAGATACAGTCTCTGCTTGGCCCGGGTCACCCCGACGTAGCACAATCGCCGTTCCTCTTCCATCTGAGCGGGGTCGTCAAACGACTTGATATGGGGCAGGATGCCCTCCTCCATGCCGACAATGAAGACCACCGGGAATTCCAGCCCCTTGGCCTGATGCAGGGTAATCAGGGTGGCAGCATCGCCACCGCCGTCAAGCGCGTCGACATCGGATACTAGGGTCACCCCCTCCAGAAAAGCGGCCAGACCATCCCGCGCCTTGATATCGCGGTACTGCTGGGTCACGGTACGCAACTCGCGGATGTTTTCCCACCTTTCCTCGCCATCCGGCTCACCCAGTATATATTCCTGATAGCCGGTGCTCTTGATGATAAGGTCAAACAAATCAACCAGGTTCAGCCGGTGACTGCTGTCAATCAGGTCTTCCACCAGATCGGTGAAACGGGCCAGCGCCCGGGCAATATGGGCGGGGGAAAAATTCTTGTCCGGCCGGTCTATCTGCCGCAACACTTCATATTCAGAGAGACCGCTGGACTTTGCCAGACCGGACAGTTTGGCCAGGGTCTGCTGACCGATACCACGCCCCGGGACGTTTATAATCCGGAAAAGGCTGACGGTGTCGTGAGGGTTTAGGATAAGCCGCAGATAGGCAATGATATCCTTGACCTCACGCCGTTCGTAAAAACGGGTAGCGGCTACCAGTTTGTACGGGGTCCCGTAGCGGATAAAGGCCTCTTCGATGGCCCGTGACTGGGCATTGGTCCGGTACATTATGGCACAATCACCCAGGTTAAAGCCCTCCTGCCCGGCCAACCGCTCCACCTCGGCGACCACGAACTGGGCCTCCTCCTGCTCGGTATATGCCTCGACCACCGTAGCTGGCTCGCCCGGCTTGTTATCGGTCCACAGTTTCATAGGCTTGTGCTGCTGGTTAGCCGAGATAATGTGAGAGGCCAGTTCCAGGATGGCCTTTGTCGAGCGGTAATTCTGCTCCAGCAGCACCACTTTGGCCTCGGGATAGTCGTGCTCAAAGCTCAGGATATTGCGCGGGTCGGCAAAGCGCCAGGAATAGATTGACTGGTCGGGGTCGCCGACGACGCACAGGTTGCGATACTTCCCACTGAGCTGCTTCACCAGCTCGTACTGGGTAAGGTTGGTATCCTGGAACTCGTCCACCAGAATATGCAGATACCTCTCCTGGTATTTAGTCAGAACCTCGGGGTGGTTTTTGAATAACCGGGCCGCTTGCAGCAACAGGTCATCGAAGTCCAGAGCACTGCTGCCAGCTAGTAGCTGCTGGTAGCGCTCGTATACCCTGCCCACCACCTCCTCAAAATAGCTGCGGCCATTCTTGAGGTACTCATCCGGCGTCAGCATGTGGCTTTTGGCGGCGGAAATGGCCGAGGCTATCGCCCGCGGGGCGTACTGCTTGGGGTCAAGGCCAATCTCCTGGATACTGCGCTTGATTACGGTAATCTGGTCATCATCGTCATAGATGACGAAGCCAGGGTCAACGCCGATGGCCCGGCCGTCGCGCCGCAGGATACGGGCACAGATGGCGTGGAAGGTCCCGATGGTCAAGTCCCTTGCCGAACCACTGACCAGGCGGTGCACCCTTTCCGCCATCTCCCGGGCGGCCTTATTGGTGAAGGTAACCGCCATGATGCGGCGGGGGCTGACCCCGCAGACCTTGATAAGATAAGCGACTCGGTGGGCAATCACCCTGGTCTTGCCGCTGCCGGGACCGGCCAGAATCAGCACTGGCCCGCCGATTGCCTCCACGGCCTCTCTTTGTGCCGGATTGAGCTCCTTGAGAATATCCACCTATTCCATTATAAACGCTGGCCCGGGTGGAGTCCAAAATAAGGGAAGCCCCGTAAGGCAAAGACGTGGGTATTTCGGCACATTAACAGCCTAATAGGAGACAAGATAATCCTTTGGCAGATTAAAATGGACAGTGGTCTAATGTCTCAGGCGGGGACCGGGTCAGAAATAGTCTTCGCAGTTGATGAGTTCTTCGGGTAGCCCATACATCTGGGCCAGACCGGCATCTATGTTTATCTCGCCTTTCGTCACCAGCCGCTTGAGATCCTGAGCCAGCGTGTGCATGCTGCTAGTGGAACCCATCTCTAGGATGGAATTCACTTGGTGGATTTTTGACTCTCTAATAAGGTTGCGCACGGCGAATGTTCCCAGCATTATCTCGAAGGCGGCTATCCGGCCACTGCCGTCGGCCCGGGGTAGCAGAATCTGGGAGAGGACACCCTCAATGACCAGCGACAACTGAAGACGGACCTGCTGCTGCTGATAGGGAGGGAAGGCATCAATAATGCGCTCTATGGTATCGGCGGCACCGATGGTATGCAGCGTGCTGATGACCAGATGGCCGGTTTCGGCTGCACTCAGGGCCGCCGATATGGTCTCCAGGTCACGCATTTCGCCGACAAGGATGACGTCCGGGTCCTGCCGCAGAGCGTGTTTCAGGGCGCCATGAAACGATTTGGTATCGCTGCCCAGGTCACGCTGGACAATCATGGCGCTGCCCCGACCGTGCACATATTCTATCGGGTCTTCAATGGTAATCACCTTGCGGGCACTGCATTCATTAACGTGCCTTATCATAGCCGCCATGGTGGTCGTCTTACCAACGCCGGTAGGCCCGGTGACTAGAACCAGGCCGTGGTGTTTCATCGCCAGATTCTTGCAGACCTTGGGCAAGCCTAAATCGTCGACGGTTGGCACCTCTAACGGGATGATGCGGAAGGATATACTCAGGCTGCTTTGCTGCAGACAGGTATTGACTCTAAAACGGGCCAGTCCGGGCAGGTAGCACATGAAATCCAGCTCAAGCTGTTCAGCGAAAGTCCGCCGCTGGGTTTCGGTGGTGATGACTTCAAATATCCGTGCAGCATCTTCAGGTGTTACCGGGGGTGCGTCTTCAACAGGGACGATGACACCATTAATGCGTACCGATGGCGGATAAGGCACCGTTATATGGAGGTCTGAGGCCCCCCTCTCCACAGCCAGCCGGAGCATCTCCTCGATGCTTATACCGCCGATAGCCTCATTACATACGGCCTGAACGTCTTCCAGAATATCTCGTTCCACATTCATTTCCTTGCCTCACTGGGTAAATATATCGGGCGCAAGCAGTGTTCTATGTTAATTATCCAGTTACTGAGCCCATGTCACAATAGTACTTTAGTCCTTAGCTCTATGGGTATCACCCAAACGGGTGATTTTGCTATTTGGCCAATACAATCGGTTCTGAAAATAGAGGCAAACACGTGCCAAGGCAATGAGGCCAAGTAAAAAGGGCAAGATGTATGTTCCTGAGGAGAAAAATTATTAAGAGGTAACAAAGGCTAGGAGTGGTAGATATAGAGCGGTTCCTTATCGGTTATCAGCCTGGTCATATCGTTAAGGCGACTTCTCATGTGTTTCGGCAGGGAGAACATGTTCTGATGGGTCAGCCCGTCATAGAGCTTCAGACCGTCAAGCGCACGGTCTGATATCCTCTTGTCTACCTCGGCGGGTGAAATCGCCACCGGGTTGAGCTTCGATGAAGCAAAGCAGAACCCCCACGGGCCGCCGAAGGAAGGGACATCCACCTGATAGGGACATACGATGGGGAAAACGCTCTTGAGCGTGTTATATACGGCTGCGAAATTTAGCAACTCGTTAAAGCTGGCCGAGCCCGATTGGACACAGATGATACCATCATCACCGAGCTTGTCCCGGACTAGTTCGTAGAATTCCCGGGTGTAGAGCAAGTAAGCCGGCCCTTCTTCCATTGGTTCTGGCAGGTCAATAATCATTATGTCAAATTGCTCCCGGCATTTGGCCAGATAGTCCCGGGCATCAAGATGGTACAGTTCGGTTCGTTTGTCGGAGAAGCTGCCGCGGCTGAAATCGGGCATGAATCTCTGGCATAAAGCGACCACCTCGTCATCAATATCAATCATCACCGCCCGGGTTACGGTCTTATGAGACAATACCTCCCTTAAGGTAGCGCCTTCACCGCCTCCAGCGATGAAGACCCTTTCTGGATAGGGGTGGACTATCATTGCCGGCTGAACCAAGGCCTCGTGATAGACAAACTCATCTATCTCGCTGGACTGGATCCTACCATCCAGCACTAGGCACAAACCGTAGCTTCCGGTGCGGATGATTTCAACCGACTGAAACTTGGTCCGCCCGCTATGCAGCACATCTTCAATGCTGTGCAGTTGAATCAGATTCTGGCTTACTCTGTCATAAAACCATTTATCAGGGTCGCTATCCATAACTGTTAATCCAAACCACTCCGCGGGGAGTCCAATATCCCCCTTCGCATTTCTACCATTGAGTGATTCTTACTACCAAGCTTTCTCAGCAAGACCTGGGCCGCCGTCTCTGGCTGAACAGAATTGCCGCAGGTAAAGATGTCAGCCGCCGCGTAGCCATATTCCGGCCAAGTGTGAATAAACAGGTGAGACTCAGCAATAACAACTACCCCACTCACTCCCTGAGGACTGAACTGGTGAAATGATTCCCCGACTACGGTGGCCCCGCACTCTTTTGCCGCTGACATCATGGCGTCTCTGAGAAAGCTCACGTCATCCAGCACCTCCTCGCTACAGCCTTGCAGTTCCAAAAGCAGATGTTTTCCTAGCGCATTCAATCACCTACCCTCCTTAGAATATTTCACCCGGTTCCCTGACCCCTAAGACAAATCAGGGGACTGTCATGTGGGTTCAAGTCACAAACGGCATTCTATAACAACGTAAGAGTTTTGGCAATACCATTGGAGAAAAAGTGCTGCCCTGTTGCCCTTTCTAATGGCTACAGCTGTCAAGCATCCGGTAAAGTTTTTCGACGGTTTCTCTCCTAGCCGGCAACCAGCCCTAGCCCTTTATATACCGCCGGAATGTCTAACTGTTGGCCCAAAAGCTCAGTAAGCCGGGGCAGCTTTTTCTCCTGATGGAACCGATTACTGACCAGGGCCGCTTCAATATTATCCATGGTGCTAGCAATATCATTCTCGGTCAGAATGATGGGCACATTTTTAACCTCGGCGCCATACAGCACCGCCGGTATGGGCGGTGTGTCGCCGCAAAGGACAAGACACCTCGTCGATGTCTCCAGAGCCGCCAGCTGCATGTCGGGACGGTTACTCCTGACCAGCACGGCCTTGTTATTCTTACGCCCAAAGTAAATCGGGCCGGAGTCAACAGTCATGGCCCCTACCATGATGCCGTCTATCAGTTCTGCCAACTGATCACTGGAGCTCAACATCTTTCCCTGAATGCACTGGACAAGCTCACCGACGGTCAGGGTAAGCAGGGCCCGGTCCTCGGGAAGCACTCCCAGAACGTCTATGCCGCTGCCTTCAAGCTGGCGGGTGACTTCGCTGCGTACCTGGTCGAGCTTGCCGGCCGGTACTCCGTTGTACACAATACCAAGCAAATGCTTTCCCAGGCCCTGGTAGTGGTCAACATATTTCACCACGGGTGCTGGCGCGGAATAGCTTTCAACGGCGATTACCCGGGCCTCCAGCGCCCCCAGTATGCTTAACTCACAGGGGCCTTCGCTGATGACAACATCTTTGCCCGAGGCAACCCTGGTATAGGCTTCTTTAAGGACACCAGGCAGCTGGTTCCAGTCGGCTATGATCGGGCTCATGCTCTCTATCGGTTCATCTAACCCGAGCAGCTCTTTCATAAAAAGGGCGTCAGGTTCCGCGGTTCCTGTCGGTGGTGAGTCAACCCGGCCGATGACCGGCTTGAAAAAGGCGACCTTCTTACCACTATCCCGCAACCGCCGCCCCAGACCGGCGCCAATGGTGGTTTTACCAGCCCCGTCGTCCACAGAGGTTATATATAAGGAAGCCAAGCTACACCTCCTGCTTCATTGAGGAAACCAATCAGGCCTATCTATTATAGCGCTTTATATTGCCAAGGTAAAGGCAGAGATATTTTATCTGAGATACGTCTCATAAATCAGGTGACCGTCCCGATTTACCGGGTTGTCGTTTAAATATTGTAATAGTTAAAGTTTGGTGGTATAATACTAGAAAACGATAGAGATGAATACAAACCTTTAAGTCAGTCCGGTGAGGCTGGCAAGGGAAAAGGCGAAGTTGCAGAGCAATACCTCTTGCCGGCCAAGGTAAGAGGTATTATTTTGACCAAAAAGACGGTGATGACCCCGGAGGACATGAGGCGCACCCTGGCCCGTATTGCTCACGAAATTATTGAGCGAAACAAGGTCCTGGGGCACCTGGTACTGGTCGGTATGCATACCCGGGGCGTGCCGCTGGCAGAACGGCTGGCGGCTAATATCGCGAGCTATGAAAGCCTGAGCATACCGGTCGGTGCTCTGGATATAAGCCTCTATCGTGACGACCTAGCCTCACTGGAGCTCAAGCCCATCGTCCAGCGCAGCGATATCCCGGTCAATATTGACGGCAAGTCCGTGGTGCTGGTTGATGACGTCCTTTACACCGGACGGAGCATCCGGGCTGCCATGGACGCCTTGATGGACTTCGGCAGGCCCCGGGATATTCAACTGGCGGTTCTCATTGACCGTGGTCATCGTGAGCTGCCGGTACGGGCAGACTACATCGGCAAAAACATACCGAGCTCAAGGGATGAAGAGATACAGGTACAGCTTGAGGAGACCGACGGCGTTGATGAGGTAACCATTATTTACGCACCAGCACCCAAGGAGGCACCATGATGAGCACACTCCGCCAGAAAGAAGCCCCTGCCCTCCCGAAAAACCCCGATGCTACGGCCAAGACACCGGTGTGGCGACACAGCCATATACTTGACGTTGATGACTTCAGCCCACAGGAAATAGAGCTTATCTTCAGCACCACCGATGCCATGAAGGAAGTCCTTTCCCGCCCGATCAAGAAGGTGCCGGCCCTGCGGGGTAAGACCATCGTCACCCTTTTCTATGAGCCGAGTACTCGTACTCGGATTTCCTTCGAACTGGCCGCCAAGAACCTGAGTGCCGATACTGTCCACCTGTCAACTTCGGCCAGCAGCGTCACCAAAGGGGAATCTTTGATTGATTCCCTGAGCACGCTGCAGGCGCTGGGCGCCAATGTCGTGGTGATAAGGCATTCCCAGTCAGGCGCGCCCTACCTCGCCGCCAGATATTTGGAGGCGAGCATAGTTAATGCCGGGGATGGCTGGCATGCCCACCCCACCCAGGCCCTCCTCGACCTGTATACCATCCGGGAACACAAGGGAAAGATCAAAGGTCTGAAGGTGGTTATTATCGGGGATATTCTGCACAGCCGGGTCGCCCACTCCAACATATGGAGTCTGACGACGATGGGAGCAGCGGTGACGTTGTGTGCCCCGCCTACCCTTTTGCCGGCCGGTCTGGGGCATGAGCAGAAACACTTCCCTAAGGTCAGCCTGGAGCCTGATATTGAGCGTGCTGTTGAGAGTGCCGATGCAGTGATGACACTGCGCTTGCAAAGGGAAAGACAGCAGAGCGGCCTGCTGCCCAGCCTCCGCGAGTATGTTCAGTTGTACCAGCTAAATGAATCGAGGCTGGCCCGGGCCAAACCTGATGCCCTGGTCCTCCATCCGGGGCCGGTGAACGAGGGCATTGAGATTTCCCCAGGGGTGGCTCACGGCCCGCAATCAGTAATCGACCAGCAGGTAGCCAACGGCGTGGCCGTGCGCATGGCATTGCTCTACCTGCTGGTCGGAGGTAAAAGCATATGAAGCCACTGCTCATCAAGGGTAGCCGAATAGTTGACCCTGCCCAGGGGATAGACGACACGGGCAGCCTGCTCGTTAGCGACGGGGTAATTTCCTGGCTGGGTAAGAAAGGGGATACTTCACCTTCTGCCGACAGCGATATCATCGATGCGGCGGGGCTAGTCGTCTGCCCAGGCTTTATTGACCTCCATTGTCATCTGCGGCAGCCCGGTTTTGAGGAGAAGGAGACCATTGCCACCGGCACCAGGGCTGCTGCCAAAGGTGGCTTTACCACCGTCTGCTGTATGCCCAATACCATCCCACCACTAGACAGCCAGGCGACGGTAGATTATGTAAAATCAACGGCTGTTGAGGAAGGTGTTATCCGTGTTTTACCGATAGGATGTGTCTCCAAAGGTAGAGAGGGGGAAGAGCTTGCTGAGATGGCCGAGTTGGCTTCGGCCGGCGTGATTGGTTATAGCGATGATGGCAATTGCGTCGTCAGGTCCCGCCTGATGCGTCGGGCGCTGGAATACAGCTGGGGCTTTGGCCGGCCAATCATTGACCACTGCGAAGACACCACCCTGACCGAGGGCGGGCAGATTAACGAAGGCATCATAGCCACCAGGCTGGGCCTCCAGGGGATACCCAATGCCGCCGAAGAAAGCATGGTCGCCCGCGACATAGCTTTGGCCGAACTGACCGGGGCCTGGCTGCATGTTGCCCACGTAAGCACGGCTGGCTCCGTCGAGCTTGTTCGCCGGGCCAAAGCAAAGGGAATAAAAGTTACCGCCGAGGTCACCCCCCACCACCTGACCCTTACCGAGGAAAAGGTGCTGGGCTACGATACCAATGCCAAGGTAAACCCGCCCCTCCGCAGCCAGGCGGATGTTCAAGCCCTGATTCAGGGGCTTAATGATAACACCATTGATATCATCGCTACCGACCATGCCCCCCATACCGAAGAAGACAAGCTGTGCGAGTTTGGTTTTGCCCCATTCGGCATCAGCGGCCTGGAGACGGCCCTGGGCAGCCTGATGACTCTGATGCACCAGGGATATTTGAGTCTGAACACCCTCGTTGCCAAATTGACCAGCGAACCCGCGCGGATTATCGGTGATGAGCACGGCCAGCTGGGGACACTGGCTGTCGGCGCTCCAGCCGATATAACCATCTTTGACCCGGAGCAAGAATGGGTGGTCGATACCCGTCATTTTGCCTCCAAAGGTAAGAATACCCCTCTGGCTGACTCCCGGCTCAAAGGTAAAGTGATGGCTACCGTTTACGGGGGCAATCTTGTCTACCATGACAACGCGCTGAAGTTAAAAACAAAGGGTTAAACATGGCTAAAAGGGCGATTCTAGTTCTGGAAGACGAGTCAGTATACGAAGGCGACGCCTTTGGCGCCGATGGCGACGCGCTGGGTGAGGTGGTCTTCAATACCAGCATGACCGGCTATCAGGAGATGCTCACCGACCCCTCCTATGCCGGGCAGATTGTCGTCCCCACCTACCCCCTCATCGGTAACTACGGTGTCAATGACCAGGACTTTGAATCAGCCCGAATACAGGTCAGCGGTTTCGTCGTCCGGGAGGAGTGCCTGGAGCCAAACCACTATCTCAGTGACAGCACCCTGCACCATTACCTGGCCGAGAATAACATCCCCGGCGTCAGCGGCGTGGATACGCGGGCCATTACCCGCCGGCTGCGCCAGGCGGGGGTAATGAAGGGACTGATTACCAGCGATAAAACGCCACAGCAGGCCGTAGAGATACTGCGCAAGTCGCCCGGCTACGGCGAGACTGATTATGTGCAGCAGGTCACTACCACTACTCCCTACCAGTGGGAGGCAGTTCTGCCAGAAGGGGTTGCTCAACCTTTATGTAAAGTGGCCGCCCTTGACTGCGGCCTTAAATACAGCATACTGCGCATCCTGAACCGCCTGGGGGTTACGGTGACGGTAGTCCCCGCCACCACCTCCGCCCCGGAAATCCTCAAGATGGCTCCGGACGGCATTCTCCTTTCCCCCGGCCCCGGCAACCCCGAAGTCCTGGATGATATCGTAGCCACCGTCCGGCAGCTTGTCGGCCAGAGGCCAATAATGGGCATCTGCCTGGGCAACCAGCTCATTGCCCGCGCCTTCGGCAGTAAGACGTTCAAGCTCAAGTTCGGCCACCGCGGCGGCAACCACCCCGTCCGCGACCTGGCCAACGGGCGCATCCACATCACTGCCCAGAACCACGGCTATGCCGTTGACCCCGACACTATCGGCGACGAGCTTGAGGTAACTCATATCAATCTTAACGATGGCACAGTAGAAGGCCTGCGCCATAAAGAGCTGCCGTTATTTGCTATCCAGTACCACTCCGAGGCCTCCCCCGGCCCCCTGGACAATGTATATCTTTTTGAAAATTTTATAGAGATGATGCGCAATGGCAAGTAGTTATTCCGGGATTTCCAATAGTGGGAACGGGCTGCGCCCTTATGTGATTGTGGCAATCCCATCCCCTTTATCCCCTTCCCCTTACGAAGGGGAAGGGGAATATTTTTATAAAAGAGGGGTTTCGCCCCTCTTAGACACCCCAAATAGTTACAGGGCTAACTGTTCTCTGATGGTATGCCGATGATATTAATTATAGCTGGAGTCGTTCTCTTCGTTATACTTGCTATTGTTTTCTGGGCGCTATTGAAATAGGATCGCTTCTCCGGGGAGGGGCTTAAGAAGAGGGTTTAAGGTAAGTGCAGATAACTACTGGTATGTTTAGGTAATTAATGAGGGGTTTAGATAATTAAAGGGAGGTTCAAGAGAGAGATTCAAATAACTAAAGGAAAGTTTAAGAAGGGTGAAACCCTTCTTCCCAAACTCTGCCCATTTAGGGGTGGTGTATTGATGATAGCCTTGTGGGGCGGGGTGAAAGAGAGGGTTTAAGGGAGGCGAAGCCTCCCTGCCATATCCCTCCCCCTCTCCTTTGAAGGAGAGGGGGACACAGGGGGTGAGGTAGATTATAAAAGAGATTTTCCCGCCCACCCGCCCTCGGTGTAGTAGCTGAAAATCTTATTCTGAGTACGCATATATACCTAGTTCGTGGTTATAACCGCTAGGCATAAAACGACAGGATAATGCGGGCGTTTTAAGTGTTTCAGCAGGTCAAAAATAGGTATCAAGGCGGAAGTTGGGGGTGGGGGTGGGGTGTTATTATAAGGGTGGAAATAAAGGGAACAGAAAAAATTAAAAGGAGGTGACAAAAATGGAGTGGCAGGTGATAGTAGCCCTGGTGGTGGCAATACCCGTAATTCTCTTCCCGGCAGCCTTTGTCTGGTTCCTGAACATCGGTGGTATTGTCCAGGCGGTTCGAGAGGCCAAGGCGGTTCGTGAGAAGAAGCTGGCGGCCGCAACCGCAGAGAAGTAAAGGTACTAGAAACTTGTTAAGAGGAGGTACGGGAAACGCAGTTGAAAGAACCAACGGCTTGCGAAAGCAGCTACCAAGACTCAGGGTAAGGCTGGATACTCAAAAAGCAAAGGGTATCCAGCCTTCCTGTTATGGGTTTTTCTTCCAGTCCTACCCATCCCTCCAAAAGTCTTCTTTCCCATCCACTCCCCTCGAACGGTCAGTGTATTGATGTATTAAGTCCCTTTTCTTTTAGCCAGAAACTCTAGTAAAATAACCCTTATGAAGGAGCGGGCCACTCCCATCCGCCAGCAGTACCTCAGGGTTAAGCGAAAATACCCTCAGGCTATCGTCCTCTTCCGCCTGGGCGATTTCTACGAGACCTTTGACGAGGACGCCCGGGTTACCGCGCGGGAGCTGGAGATAGTCCTTACCTCCAGGGAGATGGGCAAGGGGCACCGGGTGCCCATGGCGGGCATTCCGCACCACGCCCTTGATAACTACCTGGCCCGGCTGATTAACCGTGGCTATAAAGTGGCCATATGTGAGCAGGTAACTAAACCATCGGAGAGCCGGGGGCTGGTGGAGCGTGAGGTGGTGCGGGTGGTGACACCGGGCACGGTGGTCGAGCCCGGTCTCCTTGATAGTAAGGCCAACAACTATCTGGCCAGCGTAGCCGTGGGCGGGGAGGCGGTGGGCATTGCTTATGTAGACATAACTACCGGTGAGTTCGCTACTACCCAGGTCGCCATTGACCGGCTCGGCGCTGAGCTGGAGCGTCTCAAACCTTCCGAGATTATTAGCCCTGCCAGTGCCGAACTGGCTTCACTCGGGATAACGGCCAGGGTTACTCCTCTTGATGACTACTGGTTTGAACCTGAGACTGCCCAAAAGATGCTGACGGAGCATTTTGCGGTTGCCTCCCTCGACGGTTACGGGTGTGGCAATCTACCACTGGCCATAGCCGCCGCCGGTGCCATCATTCATTATCTTCAGGAAACACAGAAGGCCGTACTGGGGCAGCTGACCCGGCTGGCCACCTATTCCACCGGTTCATTCATGGCGCTGGACCAGCAGACGCAGACCAACCTGGAACTATTTAGAAGCAGCCGCTCAGGAAACGTCAGCGGCTCGCTGCTATCAGTTATTGACCTGACCCGGACGGCGATGGGCGGGAGGTTGCTGAAGAAGTGGCTGGGCCAACCCCTCCTTGACGTAAGTGCGCTGGTCAAGAGGCAGGATGCTATCCAGTGGTTCTATGATAATAGTCTGGCGCGCCGTCAGGTTATTTCTTCGCTAGGCGAGGTGGTTGACCTGGAGCGGTTGATTAATCGCGTCAAGGGCAATATTGCCACCCCCCGTGAGCTGGTTAGCCTGAGACGCGCCCTGGAGGCCGTACCAGGGCTTCAAAAGGTAATCGAGTCTCACACATCAGTAACCTGGCTAAGTGAGGCTTTAAGGCCATGTCCGGACGTCGTGGCCTTGATTGCCGGGGCAATAGTGGAGCAGCCTCCGGCCAGCCTGGATGATGGTGGAGTGGTAAGGCCCGGCTTTTCGGCGGAGCTGGATAAATTACGCCAGGCATCGAAGGATGCCCGTAAGTATCTGGCCAATCTGGAGCGTCAGGAACGGGAGCGGACCGGCATTAAATCGCTTAAAGTGGGCTATAATAAGGTCTTCGGTTACTACATTGAAGTTTCCAAGACGAATATGGGGCAGGTGCCTCAGGATTATATTCGGAAGCAGACACTGGTCGGCGGAGAACGCTTCTTTACCCCGGAGCTGAAAGAGTACGAATCACTGATCCTGCATGCTGAGGAACAGATTGCTGAGCTTGAGTTCCAGCTGTTCCGCCAGGTATGTCAGCAGGTCGGGGCATCAAGCGAGACGATACTGGCCACAGCCGAAGCTGTGGCGAACCTGGACGTCTTCTCCAGCCTCGCCGAGGTCGCCGTGCGCTATGGCTATGTCCGGCCCGAACTGATCGATGGCAAGGAGATAGTCATCACTCAGGGGCGACATCCGGTGTTGGAGAGGGGCCTGACCGCCGGTGACTTCGTGCCCAATGATATCTACCTCTCCAACACCGATACTCAGCTCATCGTCCTTACCGGTCCCAACATGTCAGGAAAGTCAACATATTTAAGGCAGGTAGCCCTGCTGGTACTTCTTGCCCAGATTGGCAGCTTTGTCCCGGCGGATTCGGCCCGCATCGGCCTGGTTGACCGCATCTTTACCCGCATCGGGGCCAGGGACGACCTGGCGGCCGGCCAGTCCACCTTCATGGTGGAGATGGTCGAGATGGCCAACATACTGAATAATGCCACCCCCCGCTCGCTTATTATCCTCGATGAGATAGGCCGGGGGACCAGCACCTATGATGGTCTCTCCATTGCCCGGGCGGTTGCTGAGTATATACACAGCCACCCCCGCCTCGGCGCCAAGACAATATTCGCCACCCATTACCACGAGATGGTAGAACTGGCCGGTTTCTTGCCCCGGGTGAAGAACTTCAACGTGGCGGTCAGCGAGGAGGGTGGGGAGGTCATCTTCCTCTACCGGATTCTGCCCGGCGGTGTTGACAAGAGCTACGGCATCCACGTGGCCCAGTTGGCCGGGCTGCCCCGCTCTGTGGTGCACCGGGCTCAGGAGGTGCTGGTAGAACTGGAAGGTGACAGCCAGCGGACGCCAACGGGGCATACCGCTAAAACAAAACGCCGTGATGTAAAAATGGTAGCGCCTCAGTTACAATTGTTTGGACAGCAGTCACCACTGATCGAAGAGCTAAAAGGGCTGGACATTAATTCCATCACCCCGCTGGAGGCCATCACCCGGCTCTACGAGTTGCAGAGAAAGGCGAAGGATGAGTAGTAGCAGAGTACTGGTAAATATTTCCTATTTTAGCTGTTGACTTCGCATTATATAATGTTTATACT
>DUEU01000085.1 GCA_011191985.1 Dehalococcoidia bacterium | reverse complement strand
CTGGGAGAGAGACGTCTGGGGGCTTTTACTGAGCGTCACCAAGCCGCTGATTGCCGCCCTTCACGGCTATGTCCTTGGCTCAGGGATAGAGATAGCCCTGTGCTGTGATATCAGGCTGGCTTCAGAGGATGCCCAATTCGGCATGCCCGAACCGGGCTTGGGTATAATCCCCGCCGCCGGCGGCAGCCAGACCCTGCCCCGGGCCATCGGCGGTGCCCGGGCGCTGGAGGTGCTGCTGACCGGGCGCTGGCTCGGGGCTGACGAGGCCCGCCGTTTGGGGCTGGTCAACCGGGTGGTGCCGCGCCGTGACCTTTTACCGACGGCGGAGAGACTGGCCGAAAAAATTTTGTCCCACAGCCAGACAGCAGTCCGCTGTGCCAAACAGGCCATTAACAGGGGGCTTGACCTGAGCCTGGAGCAGGGGCTTGACCTTGAAGCTAGGCTCGGTGGTTATGTTATGAGTGGTCGCTCCACTTAACTCTAAATGTAGGAGGATTTAATGAATACTACGGACTTTCTCAATATCTCGGTGGCCATCTGCCCCGAGAGGTCGGCGATCGTTTTCGAGGGGAACCGGTACACCTTCGGCCAGCTGAACGAGCGGACCAACCAGCTGGCTAATGCCCTGAAGAACCTGGGGGTGCAGAAGGGCGACCGGGTGGCCATGCTACAGGTAAACTGCAATCAGCACGTAGAGGTCTATTTTGCCGTTGCCAAGCTCGGGGCTATCTACGTACCGCTGAACTTCAGGGCCAAGGGGGACGAGCTCACCTATATGCTCAATAGCTCGGAGGCAAATACCCTATTTGTCGGTGGCCGCTATCTAGACCTGGTAAGGTCGATAAAGCCGAACGTGCCCTCGGTTAAGAACTACATATCCGTCGAGAGCAAGCAGGACGATATGCTCTATTACGAGGACATTATCTCGTCAGCAGCGGCCGACGACGTTATTACTGAAATAGAAGACGAAGATACGACCATGCTGGTCTACACGGCGGGTACTACCGGTTTCCCCAAGGGGGTGATGCTGTCTCACAGCAGCTTCGGGGTTTACGTCCTGGAGAACGTCACCCCGCCCGACCCCGAGATTGAGGAGAAAAATATTCTTACCGTTCCCCTGTACCACGTCGCCGGGCTTCAGGCGGTGATGGCGGCGATTTACGGGGGACGGACGCTGGTTATGGAGCGCCAGTTCGAACCCGTGGAGTGGATGGGGCTGGTGGCCGGGGAGAAGGTAAACCGGGCGATGATGGTACCGACCATGCTCAAGCAATTGATTGACCACCCTGAGTTCAGTAAGAACGACCTTTCCAGCCTGAGGGTTATCACCTATGGTGCGGCGCCCATGCCGTTGGAAGTTATTAAAAAGGCCCTGGAGGTATTTCCCGGCGTCAACTTCATCAATGCCTTTGGCCAGACCGAGACGGCGTCAACCATTACCACGCTCAGTCCCGAGGACCATATCATAACCGGGAGCGAGGAGGAGAAGGAGAAGAAGCTGAAGCGACTTTCCTCTATCGGCCGGCCCATGTCGGATGTTGAGATGAAGATATTTGACGAGGAGGGTAACGAGTTGCCGCCGGGTGAAGTTGGCGAGATTGTCGCCCGCGGGCCGCGGGTAATGGCCGGGTACTGGAAGGACGAGGAGAAGACGAAAAAGACCATTGACGCAAACGGCTGGGTGCATACCGGTGACGTGGCCTACATGGATGAGGACGGCTACTTCTACCTGGCGGGACGGGCTACCGATATGATTATCCGCGCCGGTGAGAATATCGCCCCCGAGGAGGTTGAAGCAGTCGCCCGGACTCACCCCGCCGTTGACGATGTCGCTGTAATCGGCGTCCCCGACCTGGAGTGGGGCGAGCAGGTGCGGGCGGTCGTGGTGCTTAAGGCCGGAGAAAAGGCCACTGCCGAGGAGATAATAGAGCACTGCCGGCAGCGGCTGGCCAGCTATAAGCGACCGACGTCAGTCGCTTTCGTCGATGAGCTGCCCCGGAATCCGATGGGTAAGGTCCTCAAACGGGTTCTCCGCGACCAGTATGGCAAGCCCTGATGCCGGCGGTTCCGGTCTCCTCAATCGTGGAGACGGCGGAGCTCAAAAACCACCGGGTTCTCCGCATCCGGACAGGCGGCCGTGGTCGCGTCGGGGTCGGCTTCCCAGGGGAATGAGCCGCCAAACATCAGCGGTGTCACTAGGGGATAAATGTTGTGAAAAGCGAAGGGGCACAGGCCGGCCGGCGTCTCGTTTTCTATAATCCATTCGTCGCCGGTCCGGTGCCCAACTTCGCAGGTGCCCTTCTGGCTTATTACCCGTATGCTGACTTTATATTGCTTGGCCATGGTTAGCTCCCTTCAATCTGAACGGGTTAACAGCTCGGCGATGTCCATCGCTTTGACCGTTTCCTCGGCTTCCTTTGCCCTGATGCCGTCCTCGAACATCTGGAGGCAGTAGGGGCAGGCAGTGGCGATAGTGCTGGCTCTGGCTTCCATTGCCTGCTCGGTGCGCATCTCGTTGATACGCTCGCCGGCCTTCTGCTCTTCCAGCCACAGGTGACCGCCGCCGGCGCCGCAGCAGAAGCTGCGCTCCCGGTTGCGCGCCATCTCGACTAGGGTGATGTCCGGCAGGCTTTTCAGAATCTGCCGCGGCGGCGCGAAGATAGCATTATATCTGCCCAGATAGCAGGCGTCGTGGTAGGTCACTACACCGCTAACTCCTCCCGGCGCGGTTAGCTTGCCTTCTCGAATCAGTCCGGCGATGAATTCTGAGTGGTGAATAACCGTAAACTCGCCCCCGAACCTGGGGTACTCGTGCTTCAGGGTGTGGTAGCAGTGCGGGCAGCCGGTGACTATCTTCTTGATACCATAGTTCTTGAGTAGCTCGATATTGGCCTCTGCCTGCATCTGGAACAGGTACTCGTTACCCAGGCGGCGGGCGGGGTCGCCGCAGCAGACCTCCTCGGCCCCCAGAATACCGAAGTTGACGCCGGCGGACTTCAGTAGCCCGGCCAGGGCCTGGGCTACCCGGACGCTTCTCTCTTCCAGCGCCGAGGTGCAGCCGACCCAGTAGAGAATGTCAATGTCCCTATCTTCAGAGACGGTCTTAATATCCAGCCCTTCCGCCCAGCTGGTCCGGGACAGGGTTGTTCCCCGCCAGGGATGTCCGCGGGCCTCCAGGCTCTTGAGGGCACCCTCTCCAGTATCGGGGATGGTGGCCTGCTCCATCACCAGGTTGCGCCGCATCTCGATAATCTTTATCATGGGCTCAATCCATACCGGGCATGCCTCCTGGCAGGCGTAGCAGGTGGTGCAGTTCCATATCTCGTCTTCCTGGATGACCTCACCAATAAGGGCTCTGGTCTCTACTTCCGGCTTATCGTCATTTTTACCCTTGCTTTTAAGCAGGAGTGGCGCCCTTTCTACCAGGCTGCCTTTCAGGTCCTGTATTATTTTCTTGGGGCTCAGCGGCTTGCCACTGAGGTAAGCCGGGCAGTTGTCCTGGCAGCGGCCGCACCGGGTACAGGCGTCCAGGTCCATCAGGTGTTTCCAGGTGAAGTCCTCGATCTTGGCTGCCCCCAGCGTTTCGGCCGCCTCGATATCAATGGGGGTGAGGGTGCCACGCGGCCCCAGGTCTCTGAAGAAGATATTTACCGGGTCAATGATGATATGCCACAGACGGGAGAAATAGAAGGCGACGTAGATAAAGGCGCCGATGACGATGACCGAGTGCAGCCACCACCAGACCACATGCCAGGTTAAAAGGGCGCTCTGGCTCAGGCCGCTGAAGGCCAGGGCGAAGACGTAGCCGCCGGGAGACCACGGCGCCCAGTCCGGGTTGTTCGGCAGCTCGGTGGCGGCGATGCGCAGACCTTCAACGAGGAAACCGGTGACGATTATCACCAGCAGCAGTATCAGGGCCATCATGTCGTCGGGTTTGTTATCCAGCCGGTCCGGCCGCTGGCCGTAGCGCCGAATCATGGCCAGGATGACGCCGATAAAGGCCATTATGCCACCGGCATCGGTGACCACCGAGTACCCCAGATAGAAACCGCCGTGCATGAATTCGATGAAGTAGTGACTGATAACATCCAGGGCGGTGCCGATGAGCAGGATGACAATGCCGATGAGAATAAGGAAATGTATCAACCCGGCGTAGAGTTCCTTCGGATTAAAGTCACCTGCGTAGAGGCGTCGCCGCCCCATACCGTCAAACACGCCGAAGAACCTGCGGTGTAATATGGCATCAACGACCATGGTCACCAGAAATGCCCATGTTCGCTTACCAAAATCGCTGGCCCGGCTGTCCGGGCCGCCCAGCCTCCAGAATTTATAGCGGCGGTATATCGCGTAAACAAGGGCGGCGATGGCGATAACCCCCAGTATGTAGACTATTTCACCGTACTGAATGTTCCAGAATATTTCCCGCTGGGGCTCCATTTATGTTCCCCCTTTCAAGAGTACTATTTACGGGTTCTGGTTACCGCCACAAAAATACCGAGGGCGGTGGCTACCAGGTCAATGATTATGTTCAGCAGACTTATGTGGAATCCCAAAAAGAGAAAGAAAAAGCCTAATCTTGTTAACAGGGCTATCACTACGGCAATGCCGGCGACAACGGCCAAGACGGTGCCGCGCTTGCGGTTGACCGACCAGCTGATTACTTCCCCGATGACATAGCCGGCCGCCGGGGCCAGCAGCAGGCTGAAAGAAAAGAAGGGAATTACCCAGTCTATCACTGCCCAGGCAACACCACAGGCAATCGCCGTCACCAGCCCGGCGACGCTCGCCCTCAGGTAATATGTGGTCGGGACTTGGTAGACGGGTAATCGGCTCAGTCGGGCGCAGTCGGGGCAGCGGGCGCCGACCGGCGTCTGTACCAGGCACCGGGGACATATGGGTGTACCACACTTGCTGCAGCGCAGATTGGTTTCAACCTGTGGGTGACGTTGGCACTTCAATGGCCCTCATTCCCCTCTTTGTTCTGCGGGCCTGTTTCCGGTGGCCTCCGGTGTATCCAGGCCTCTCTATCCCTTATGTCCCTGTCGAAAATCAGCCGGTTAACAAACAGCTCTCCCCCGGATACAGTAGTGGTCAGTGAAGTGCGGGGGGCGGTTAGCCGTCGGGTAACGGCTATCAGCAGCATGGCCAGGGAGCCGAAGGTCATGGTAACCGGCTCGTCAATACCCAGCGGCTGGCCGAGAAACCAGCTGAGCACCGGCACCGATATCAGCGCTATCAGTGTTCCCAGGGCTAGCTGGTGGAAGGGAGCCAGACCGAAAGCGATGACCAGTACTATCGGTGTCAGCCAGGGTACCAGGATAGCCACCACGCCCAGGGTAGTTAAAATACCACGGCCACCATTGAAACGGAGAAAGACCGACCAGTTGTGGCCTATAATGGCGGCTATGCCCACCGTTACCTGCTGGGCGAAACCCAGCCCCGTCAGCTTGGCTATCCAGACCATTACCATCCCCTTGCCCAGGTCAAAAATGATGGTGGCGATAAATGTCCATCTGGAGGCCAGCACCCGCACGTTGCTGGCGCCGACATTGCCGCTGCCGTACCGTCTGATGTCTATCCCCCGCGACCACTTGGCCAACAGGTAGGCCAGCGGCACTGAGCCCAGGAGATAGGCGGCGATAAGCAACAGGACAAACTCAACAGTCACCGGGCCTCCTCATAGCGGCGGCCTTGCTGCCACTGCTCTGTCAGGGTGATAATTCGCTCGGCTACCTCCTCGGGCACCTCGATGTCACCGATCATCGCCTCGCCAGCCGAGCCCAGACCGTGGAAGTCGGTGCCGGCGGTGGTGATAAGGTCGTGCTTGCGGGCAAGGCTGACCAGCCGGTCGGCCTCCTCTGCCGTATAGCTGTTGTAATAGGCTTCAATTCCAGCCAGCCCGGCTGCCTTCAGTTCCGATATCAGCGATTCCGGGTCATTAACGGTCAACGGATGCGCCAGCACGGGCAGACCGTTGCACCTCAGGACCAGGGCCACTGCCTCCGCCGGGCTTATCTTGGCCCGTTCCACATAGGCGGGGCCGTAGCGACCGATATATTTGTCGAACGCCTCCGTGAACGACGCGATGTAGCCCTTCTCTAGCATTGCCTTGGCGAGGTGGGGACGACCTACGGAGCCGTCACCGGCCAGCTCCTGGACTCGTTGCCACTCAATATGGATGCCCAGGTTGGCCAGTTTGGCCAGCATCTTCTGCGCCCGTTCCAGCCTTGAGTGGCGCAGTGTGGCGAGCGTTGCCTGCAACTCACCATTTTTATAGTCTATGAAGTAACCGAGGACGTGGGCTTCACCGGTGGCGACATCGGTGTTGATTTCAACGGCGGGGACCACTGTTAGCCTTGGGAAGTCCAGCGCGGCCGCCATAGCGGGGGCGATACCGTCTGTTGAATCGTGGTCGGCGAGAGCGATAATGGTCAGCCCCAGGGCGGCTGATTTGCGGACGACCTCTTCGGGGCTGTAGCTCCCGTCGGAAGCCGTCGAGTGTATATGGAGGTCTATCTTGCCCACTATGATTCCACTTCCCGGTGAATTCGCTCGATACTGGTTGCCCGGCCGCTGTCCTCAGCCACCTCAACGATGATGGCGTTGAGCATCGTCTTGTTGCCCTTGCCTACGGACAGGCGATGGGGCATCTGGGTGAGAAAACGCCGGATTACCGATTCGGTGTCGTCGCCGATGACCGAGTCCGCAGGCCCGGTCATGCCGATGTCGGTAACATAGGCAGTACCGTGAGGTAATATCTGGCTGTCCACGGTGCCGACATGGGTGTGAGTGCCGAGCACCGCGCTTACCCGGCCGTCCAGGTAGTGTCCCATGGCTACCTTCTCCGAGGTTGCCTCGGCATGAAAGTCAACAATAATGACTGGCGGCGCGAAGCTGAGGTCAGCTAGCAGCTGGTCCATGGCCCGGAACGGGCAATCAAAATCACCCATAAATGTCCGCCCGATCAGGTTGACCACCATGACCTGCCCCTTGACAAGGTAGCCCCGGCCGGGCACCCCCGGCGGGTAATTCAGCGGCCGGATTATAGGCAGTTCCCCGTCAAGGCAGGGTATTATCTCCTTCTGTGCCCAGATATGATTACCCGATGTCAGCACATCAACACCGGCATCGAACAACTCGGTGGCAGTGTCCGGGGTAAGACCGAAGCCACCGGCGGTGTTCTCGCCGTTGGCGATGACCAGACCCAGCCCGTATTCCCGGCGCAGGGCGGGCACCAGCTGCTGCACTGCCTGCCGCCCGGGTCGGCCGATTATGTCGCCAATGGCCAGTATTAGCATCGCGCCTTTCCCCGCCGGGAGGACTTTCTATTTGGCATAGTCTATTGCTCTCGTTTCCCGGAGTACGGTGACCTTTATCTGCCCCGGGTACTCCATACTCTCCTCTATTTTCTTGACTATGTCGCGGGCCAGTCTCATTGAGCCCAGGTCGTCGATGTCTTCCGGCTTGACCAGGATGCGGACTTCGCGACCGGCCTGGATGGCGTAAGACTTCTCCACTCCCTTGAAGCTATCGCCGATGTCCTCCAGCGCCTTCAGCCGTTTCAGGTAGTGTTCCAGCGATTCTCGCCTTGCGCCTGGCCTGGCGCTGCTGATGGCGTCGGCGGCGGAGACGATGAAGCCCAGGATGCTGGTAGTCCCGGTCTCACCGTGGTGTTCCGCAATACCCTGGACAACCTCGGGGGACTTGTCCCACTGCTTGACCAGCTCCGCCCCGATAGCGGCGTGGTTCCCCTCGACCTCGCGGTCTACCGCCTTACCGATGTCATGAAGCAAGCCTGCTTTTTTGGCCGTGACCACATTAGCCCCCAACTCGCCGGCGATCATGCCCGCTAGGCGGGCGACCTCGACGCTGTGAGCCAGGACGTTCTGTCCGTAGCTGGTACGGTACTTGAGGCGGCCCAGAATTTTTATCAGCTCCGGGCGCAGCCCGCTGACCCCTACCTGGTAGGCGGCCTCTTCACCGGCGCTCTGGATAGTGGCCTCCACCTCTTCTTTGGTCTTGGCCACTACCTCTTCAATACGGGCCGGGTGGATACGGCCGTCAAGGATGAGCTTGGTCAACGCCAGGCGGGCGATCTCCCGCCGCACTGGGTCGAAACTGGATAGTGTCACCGCCTCCGGCGTATCGTCGATAATCAGGTCAACACCGGTGGCCTGTTCCAGGGCCCTGATATTGCGGCCCTCCCGCCCGATAAGCCGGCCTTTCATCTCGTCGCCGGGCAGGGGGACACTGCTGACAGTGGTCTCGGAGACGATGTCGGATGCCGAGCGTTGTATTGCCTCGGCCAGGATGCCCTGCGCTTTTTTATTGGCTTCTTCCTTTAGCTCGACTTCCCACTCCCTGAGCCGTCGTGACGTCTCTTCTTGTAGTTCTTCCTCTATCCTTTCCAGCAGCATCTTTTTGGCCTCGTCGCTGGACAGGCCCGAGATTAGCTGGAGCTGCGCCAGTTGCTTGTTTCTGACCTCGTCGATATCAGCCCGAGATGCTTCCAGTTCTTTTTCTCGGTTGTTCAGATTGCGCTCCCGCTGCTCTACGTTTTCCAGTTTGCGCTCCAGGCTCTCTGTCTTTTGATTGAGCCGATTTTCCTGCCGCTGTAGCTCGGAGCGCCGCTCCCGGTAGTCGGATTCAGCGGTGGCTTTAACCTTCGCTGCCTCCTCTCTACCCGCCTCAATTAGTCCCTTGGTCTCTTTTTCGGCCTCGTGGACCAGTCTGGCTGCCTTTCTCTCGGCAATACGTATCTGCCGGTTGACCAGCATCCTCCGTGCCAGAAAGGTAGCCATACCACCGGCTATAGCGCCGATAATGAGGATGGCGACTACGCCTAGCCCAGTCAACAACATCATTCCAATGTCCATCTTTGTGCCCCTTTTCTCCGCTAACTTTTAACGTTAACGAAAGTGCTATATTTTATTTACCTCCTGCTGCTCATGCCATACTCGTCCTACCGTGTGGTTGATAACCCCGTAGCTAAAGCCCTGACGCTTGAGGTAATCTCCGAGTCGGCGGCGAAAACCCTGATAGTCGATCGGGGGCAGACGGCGCAGCTTGGCCATCGCCGCCCGATAGGCGCTGTCCTCATCGTCAATGGTGGCCACTACCTCATTGATAACATCGTCGGCGACACCCTTTTGCCTCAGTTCCCGCGTGGTCAACCAGCGGCTGCGTGGGCGAAAAGACTGCCGGTTATCCCTCCAGAAGCGGGCAAAATCGGTGTCGTTTACCAGCGCCTGCTGCTTCAGCATGTTCAGTACGGCCTCGATACTATCACCATCGAAGCCGCGCCGGGCCAGTCGCTCCCTCAGCTCGGCTTCACTCCGGGGGCGGTAGCCGAGATAATGTAAGGCGGCATTGTGACAGCGTTGCTGGCCGTCCAGCCTGGCCAGTGCCTTAATCCGGTCCTGGGAAAGCTCCTGCCCCACCCGCAGGTTCTCTTTCTGGGCTACCTCGCTTTCCAGACTGAAGGCGAAGTTGCCATCCAGGAACAGATTTACCCGCCGGGCGCGGCTCTTCCCGGCCCGGATAGCGGTAACCTTTCCCATCGGCCTCTCACCCCCCTTTTTAAACACACAGGGCTGAAGCTCTCTTGCCTCAGCCCTTTCCACACTAGCTATTTACTTGGTAGTATTATCGCTTAATCCGCAGACGGATGATTATAGCTGGTGACGGCTGAGGCCCTAATCAACTGTTCAATCTCCAGAGCCAACTCTGGATTCTGGCTCAGGTGTTGTTTGGCCTGCTCCCTGCCTTGCCCCAGACGAATGTCACCATAGGAGAAGAAGGCACCGGCCTTCTTTATGATACCCCGCTCCGTGCCCAGGTCGATAAGATTGCCTTCTCGGCTTATGCCGTGGTCAAACATGATATCAAAATCAGCACTTCTAAACGGGGGAGCAACCTTGTTTTTCACCACCTTCGCCCTGATGTGACTGCCGACCACTTCGTTCCCCTGCTTGAGGGACTCAGTGCGCCTAAGGTCGATTCGTACCGAGCTGTAGAATTTCAGAGCCCTGCCCCCCGGAGTTACCTCCGGGTTGCCGAAGACGATACCGACCTTCTCCCGCAGCTGGTTGATGAATACCACCGCCGTGCCAGACCGGCCGATGGCGGCGGCCAGCTTGCGCAGTGCCTGCGACATCAGGCGAGCCTGCAGTCCGACGTGGGCATCTCCCATCTCTCCCTCGATTTCGACTCGGGGGACCAGGGCGGCGACGCTATCGATTACGATAAGGTCAACCGCGCCGCTCCTGACCAGCGCCTCGGTAATCTCCAGCGCCTGCTCCCCGGTATCTGGCTGGGAGATGAGCAGTTCGTTGAGGTCGACACCGCAGTGGCCGGCATAGGTCGGATCCAGGGCGTGCTCGGCATCGACGTAAGCCGCTGTGCCACCCTGCTTCTGAACCTCGGCGATTATGTGTTGGGCCAGGGTGGTCTTGCCTGACGATTCGGGGCCAAAAATCTCGGTAATCCGCCCCTTGGGGATGCCCCCCACGCCCAGCGCCATGTCCAGGGCAATCGAGCCGGTGGCAATAACCTCCACCGGCAACCTGGTGGTGGCCTCACCCAGCTTCATCACCGAGCCCTCGCCAAACCGCTTCTCTATCTGGCTGATGGCTAGTTCCAGCGCCTTTTCTTTCTCTATGGTTGTCATCGCCTTATATTTGCATTTTTATGATAACACAACTATTTCACCAAGACAACAACTAAAAAACGGTGTCTAGTCCTGGATTTCAGCTATCGGCGGTAGCTGGAATTTGTGCCGACTTGCCCGTACCCTGGGCTCAATCTTCTGTTTCAAGTCATCACTTACGGTGCCGCCGGTAAGGTAGTCGTCCAGCGCCTCGTAGGCCAGTCCCAGTTCGTCTTCATCGGTCTGTCCCGGCCACAGACCGGCGCTAGGGGGTTTATCAATAATCGGCCGGGGAATCCCCAGAAAATCGGCCAGCTCTCTTACCTCTCGCTTCACCAGGTCGCCCAGGGGCAGCATATCCACCCCGCTGTCGCCGTATTTGGTGAAGTAGCCCACAGCCAGCTCGCTGCGGTTGCTTGAGCCGACCACCAAGTATTTGAGGCGGTTGGCCAGGTAGTATAAGGTGAGCATTCTCAGCCGGGGCTTGAGATTAGCTTGGGCCGTACTTTTGGTGGCCGGGTCGTCACCCTCGTCGGGCAGTACCCCGAGCAGGGTGTCGTAGACGGCATCAAGTACCACCGTCCTGGTGGGTATAGAGAACCGGCTGGCGACCAGCTGGGCATGCTCGGCGTCCTCCGGGTTGCTATGGCAGGGCATGAGCATCCCCAGGGTGGTCTTAGGAAAGGCGCGCTGGCATAAAACTGCCACTACTGAGGAGTCCAGCCCACCGCTCATGCCTACCACCACCCCTTTGCAGCCGGCCGCTGTTACCCTTTCTTTTATCCACGAGACCAGCCTGCTGGCCGACTCTTCAACATTCATGTGTGCTCCGTTGTGGTAAAGTTTTACCGATAGTATACTATCAAAAAATTAAGAGAGCAAAAGTAAGCAAGTGGGGAGGGTGGAAGGATTGTAGTATTTGGCTGTTTAATTTCCTACGTACGGAAATGGAATTGTAATAGGTTGAGCCATTTAGAAATATTCTAGCTATTCCTTTATAAGCCCAATTGAATTTATGTTGTGTCCTTGTATTTTTAATTCCCCACCGGCGGAGGGTTTGAAAATGTTAAACACCTCCTTAGCTGGGTACTTGGAATATGTTACTTCATAGCGTAGCTCGTAATAAGTACCGCTTCCTGCCGTCCCAACTTGTTTATTGCCTTTCCAACTAGTAAGCTTGTATGTTTGAAGGTCACCGAGTTTTGCGTTGATGGTTTTAAGGGCTTCTAGCCAGTCATCTTGCGGGGTAACTTCGAAAAATTTAGGTGAATAAAATGACAGGGCCTTATCGAAATCTTTAGCTTTGACCGCCTCAAAGTAACTAGTTACCACATTCTCAGTGGCACTTTTCTCCTCGGCAATACCACATCCCGTCGTTTGTGCACTTAGTACCATGATAAAGATGAGGAACAAAAAGAACCTTTTCATGATGTTGGTCCTCCTATAGCACTCTGTTCCTCGGGGCTTCTAAGTAATGTTAATATTCTAGCTCTTGGCGTAATTGTATGTCGATAGTATACTATCAAGGGGCTACAGGGTCAACGTGCCCGGGGTGTTTAAGAGGGGCTTTGCCCCTCTTCTAAAACCCTCCCCCTCTCCTTTGAAGGAGAGGGGGATACAGGGGGTGAGGTAGATAAAAATCTATTCCCACCCGCCACCCTTTTAAGGAAGAATAGTACAAGTCTCCTGAGGTAGATAGAATAATGCCGGAAGCTGACCTTGTTTTTAAAAATGCGCGCGTGCTAACCATGGATCGGGCACAGACCGCCGCCGAACTGGTGGCCGTTAAAGGCAATAAAATCATGCTGGTCGCCGGTAACGACCAACTGGGGCGGGTAACCGGGGCCAGGACCAAAGTTGTTGACTGCCAGGGCAGGTGTCTGGTGCCCGGCTTTAACGATGCCCATTGCCACATCTTCGCCCTGGTCAGGAAGCTGCTCAGTATTGACCTGAGCCCGCCGGCGGTTGCCTCTATAGCGGACATGAAGGCCGCCATCAGGCAGAGAGTGAAAAACACCCCGCCGGGCAACTGGATTACGGGTGCCGATTACAATGAGTTCTACCTAGCCGAGAAGCGCCACCCCACCCGCTGGGACCTGGACGAGGTAGCCCCCGACCACCCCGTGGTGCTGTCTCACCGTTCCCTGCATGCCTGTGTTCTGAACAGCCGGGCACTGGAGCTGGCCGGTATCGGCCTGGATACCCCGGAGCCACCGGGCGGCCTGGTTGATAGAGATCCGGCCAGCGGCGAGCCGAACGGAGTTCTCTTTGAAATGCTGGGCTATATAAGGGAGACGGTACTGCCGACTTTGTCTGATGATGAATTAGCCAGAGGTATAGCCTTGGCTAATAAATATTATCTCTCCTGTGGCATTACGTCTTTGCAGGAGGCCAGCGTCAGCGGCGATATATTCCGGTGGCGGACCCTGCGCCGTTTGAAGGACGACGGCATCTTGGAGAGCCGGGTATCGATGATGTTCGGGTTCGATGCCCTGAGCCAGTTTCAGGAGGCGGGCTTGGGGCCGGGCTCCGGTGATGAGCAGTTGCGCCTCGGTGGAGTGAAGATTATCGTCGCCGAGACCACGGGGCGGCTAGAACCACCGCTGGCGGAGTTGAAGCAGCAGGCGGTTAGCGCCCATCGGGCCGGTTACCAGTTGGCCATCCATGCTATCGAGGAGAGTACCGTGGCGGCCGCTATTACGGCCCTGGAATATGTTCACGGTCTTTATCCGGAGAGCGGGCGGCGACACCGTATCGAGCACTGCTCCGAGTGTCCTCCGGCGCTGCTTAAGCGGCTCAGCCGGCTGCCGGTGGTTGTCGTTAGCCAACCCCCTTTCCTGTACTACAGCGGGGAAAGGTATCTGGCCACGGTGCCATTGGAGCAGTTGCCGTGGCTTTACCGCTTCCGTTCCTTTATTGAGAGCGGCCTGACGGTCGCCGGCAGTTCTGACTGCCCGGTAGTCCCGGCCAGTCCACTGGTCGGGATTTATGCTGCCGTCACCAGGCGGGCTGAGACCGGGCAGATGGTTCTGGCGGAGCAGTCTATCACGGCGGGACAGGCACTGGCCATGTACACCGTGAACGCGGCCTACGCCTCGTTTGAAGAAGACGTTAAGGGGTCGCTGGGCCGGGGCAAATTGGCGGATATGGTACTATTGAGCGGCGACCCCACCGGATTACCGCCGGAAGACATAAAATACATCAGGGTGGAGATGACCGTTATCGGCGGCAAAATAGTCTGGTCTTCCTGATAGCAGCGTATTTCTTCAAACGGGGAAAATTGAGGGTGATTAAAAATCGCTGAGGGGAGCTTTGCCCAGGGGTTTCAGATAGGCCGTGATGTTATGTTCGGTGAGTATGAAGCGCCCGTTTTCATAGATGAAGGTGGTTATGCCAGCGGTATCCTGTTTTATATGCCAGAAGCGGGAGTTGTCCAGCCCCAGCAGGGCGCATATTAAGACCTTGTTTACCACCCGGTGCGATACCAGGACTACCGTACCCTGGTACTTGGCGATGACCTCGTTAACGACGCTGACGGCCCTTTCCGTGACGTTGTCCAGGCTTTCTCCGCCGGGAATCCTTACCTGATGGGGTTTCTCCGTCCACTGTCTGTAAAGCGCTTTGTATTTTGTTTTAACTGTCTCTTTAAGCAGGCCCTGCCATTCCCCGTAGTCGAAATCTATGAGACCGTGGGCAGTCTGCACCTCCAGCCTATGATGGCGGGCGATCCTGTCCGCCGTCTCTAATGCCCGTTTCAATGGGCTTGAGTAAACGGCGTCTAGCTTTACCTTGCCCAGGTGCTCGCCCAGGAGTTCTGCCTGTCGCCTCCCGGTATCGTTCAGGTCAATGTCGAGGTGGCCCCGGAACACCTCCTGGCGGTTCCATTCCGTTTCCCCGTGCCGTGCCAGGATGATTTTGGTCACTCTTCTAGCTTCTCTACCTCGACGGTGCACTCGGTGACTAGGGCCGCGAAAGCGGCCAGGGCGGCCAGCACCGGCGCCGCCAGAATTCCGATGGCGGCGGCCGGGGCACCGATGGACAAGGGAATCTCCAGGACGACCCGTCCGTCGTGCAGCAGACGCACCCTCCTGATGTTCCCCTCGTGGATGATTTGCTTGACTTTCTCGACTAGCTGGCTTCCGGAGACGGTAAACTTTTCGCTGGTCATCGCGGGCCTCCTTATCTAAGCTATATTAGAGAGATAACGCGTAATGTGTCAAGATATTGCCCTTACCTTTAACCGGTTCTTTTGAATTGCTTTTTTTCGTGGTATACTGTAGGACAAAAGCAGGCCGTTACCTTGGGGGTGCCGCGGTGAGAAAGGACTTGCTTTCGGTATCGGACCTTAATAGTGAGGAAATTCGCTCGCTTATTGCCGATGCTATTGATTTAAAGGCCCAGGGCTGGCTTTCCTCACTCAGCCAGAAGGTGCTGGCCATAATGTTTGAGAAGCCGTCGCTGCGCACCCGCGTGAGCTTCGAGGTGGCCATGCGCCAGCTGGGCGGGCAGACCGTTTATCTGTCGCCGACGGAGGTCGGGTTGGGGCAGCGTGAGTCGGTCCCGGACGTTGCCCGGGTGCTCAGCCGCTATGTGGACGTGATTGCCACCCGCGCCTTTTCCCATCGAACCCTAGAAGTCCTGTCGGCCTATTCCGGGGTACCGGTGATAAATGCCCTCTCTGACGAGGAGCACCCGTGTCAGGCCCTGGCCGACCTGCTTACCATCTACGAAAAGAAGCGAGAGCTTCGGGGTCTGACGCTGGCCTATATCGGCGATGGTAATAACGTGGCTAACAGCCTTATGCTGGCGGCCTCGCTGGTGGGCATGAATTTCCGGATTGCCTCACCGGCGGGTTATAGCGTTAATGAAGACTTATTCAATCAGTCCCAGGACTACGCGGCTATCCATGGCACCGAGCTAGTCTACACCGAAGATACCGGTCTGGCCGTCAGCGGGGCTGATATCGTCTACACCGATGTCTGGACGAGCATGGGGCAGGAGGCGGAGGTAGAAGAGCGGCGCCGTGTATTTGCCGGCTATCAGGTAAACAGTAGGCTTCTCTCTTTGGCCAGGGAGGGCGCTATATTTATGCATCCGCTGCCGGCTCATCATGGTGAAGAGGTAGCCGATGGTATTCTCGACAGCCCCGCGTCGGTGGTCTTTGACCAGGCGGAGAACCGTATGCACCTCCAGAAGGCGTTGTTGAAGCAGATGCTGGGTGGTCTGGAAATACCACTGGCTGGCTACCGGTAAGGAGGCGATATGCTATTCAAGATCGGTTGGGCTCCGGTGGTGATAGGGGCGCTGGGTGTTGCCGGTTATATCTACCAGTGGTCGATACTCTTGATTGTCACCCTGATGGTGGTTGTTCTGGTTGTTGGCCTGGTAGTGGCGGCTACCGATGCCCGGGAGAAGGAGTTGCAGCGTTACTCGCTGAAATTGCGGGAGTTGGCGGGATATTTCTGTCGACGGTTTGCCGGTGGCTCATCCCTCTCCATCTTCGCCATCATAGACGGCCTCTTCAATGTTGATAATCCGCAGCTGTGGGACTGGGCGCGTGCCTGTGATATGTCACAGCGGGTCTTTGACAGCTGGTGTGACAGCTTCATCAGCCGGGTACAGAGCGATGTCAGGACGAGAAGGTACACCATTTACCTGCGTACCTATCTCAACGAGCTGTGGTTAATGAATAACCATTACTACGAGTATGTCGAGCAGTTCGGCGAGATAGCCGAGAAGGTGGCGTTGCCCCAGGAGACCATAGATCAGTACCACCGGTTTACTGCGGAGTACAATGCCTTTACCCAGAATTTCCGGGAACATATCGTCGAGATGAGGAAGGTTGCCCGGACGGAGATTGAGGCACCCAGCGTGAAGTCGGCTAAAGAGCTGTCTGAGGTTAAGCCTCCTCCCCCGGCCCCGGAAGTGAAAGAGAAGCTCCCCAGTCCTGCCGAGCATAAAGGCTATATTATGTAGAATTTGTGTATCTACCTCACCCCCTGTGTCCCCCTCTCTTTGACGGAGAGGGGGAGGGCTATTTGTTCAGGAATGAGCAGAGGACGCCGCGAGGGTGGTGGGCGGGAATAGCTGCAAAATTACCCCTAATTAAGGGGAAGGGTGGTTTTGAAGAGGGAGGTTCCTTCCTTCCCCGACAAAGATTGGGAGGAAAGGAGTTAATTATGGGCACTAAAGGCAGAAAGAATGTGAAGAAGCCCAAGCAGCAAAAGGACAAGAAGGAAAAGAAGAAATAAACACGGGGAGTTTAAGAGGGGCGAAGCCCCTCTCTAAAAATTTCCCCCTCCCTTGTCAAGGGAGGGGGATAAAGGGGGAGGGTTTCCTAATTAAAAACTTTGAGGATGAGGGGCTGGTGGTTTGAGTGAGCAAACCTGTTGTCGCCATCGTTGGCCGGCAGAACGTGGGCAAGTCAACCCTGCTCAACCGGCTGGCCGGCGAGCGAAAGGCTATCGTTGAGGACCAGCCCGGCACGACCCGTGACCGGGTATCGGCGACCGTTTCCTGGCAGGGCACAGAGTTTACCGTGGTTGATACCGGTGGCCTGGAACTGAAGCCCGGGTCGGCTATCGCTCAGGGGGTCAGGGAGCAGGTGGCGGCGGCCATTATCGAGGCCGATGTTATCGTTTTTGTGGTTGGTGTCAGGGACGGAGTGATTGCCTCTGACCAGGAAATAGCCGATATGCTCCGCCAGACAGATAAGCCTGTAATACTGGTAGCCAATAAGGCGGACAACGCCCGGCTTGAGGCCATGGCAGCCGAGTTTTACGCCCTGGGACTGGGCGAACCGCTGGCGGTCAGTGCCCATCATGGGCGGGGGATTGATGGGATGCTGGACAGGGTTGTCGCTGTGCTGCCAGCCCCGGCTGCGGCTGAAGCGGAGCCGGCGGCGATGAAGCTGGCTATCGTTGGCAGGCCCAATGTCGGTAAATCGACACTGCTGAACGCTATCGTCGGGGAAGAGCGGGCGATTGTTGACCCGGTCCCCGGGACTACCCGTGACGCTGTGGATACCCTTTTTGATTTTGGCGGGCAGAACGTGTTGCTTATTGATACCGCCGGTATCCGTCGGCCGGGACGGCGGGGGGCTGGAGTGGAGAAGTACAGTGTGATTCGCGCCCTGCGGGCCGTTGACCAGGCCGATGTGGTCCTGCTGGTCCTCGATGCCAGTGAGCTGGCCACGGCACAGGACATGCATATCGCCGGCAGTATTCAGCGGGCGGAGAAGGGGATTGTCCTGGTGGTCAATAAGTGGGACCTTGTTGAACTTGACGAGGCGGCTGATTATAATAGGTACGTCAGGAGCCAGTTCAAGTTTTTGCCTTATGCACCAGTGCTGTATGTATCGGCCCTGAAGGGGCGGGGTGTGGATTTGATTATACCTGAAGCGCAACAGGTTTACCGAGAGAGGGTCAAGCGGCTGCCGACCACGGCGGTGAACGAGGTGGTTCAGAAGGCAGTCGCGGCGCATAACCTGCCCCGGATTGGCGGTAAGCAACTGAAGATTCTGTACGCAACCCAGGCCGGTGTCAGCCCGCCGACCTTTGTCTTTTTCGTCAACGATGCCAGGCTGGTACACTTCTCCCATCGCCGCTACTTGGAGAATAGGTTGCGCAAGGCCTTTGACTTCACCGGTAACCCATTTCATTTGGTCTTCAAGACCAGGGGTGAAGCGTGATAATCGCCCAGTTTGTGGCGACGGTCATCCTTGGTTATCTACTGGGCTCCATTCCTTTTGGGTTGCTGGTTGCCCGGCGGACCGCGAGGGTGGATATCAGGGAGCATGGCAGCCAGAAGACCGGGGCGACCAATGTCCTGCGGACGGCGGGCAAAAAGGCGGCGGTGCTGGTTCTTGCCCTGGATGTATTGAAGGGAGTGCTGGCGGTAATATTTGCCCAATTGATTATTGGTGACAGCTATCTGGTGATAGGTGGTTTCACCCTGGGGAAACCGGTCGCCCAGAGCCTGGCCGCGATGGCCGCGATGGCCGGGCACATCTGGCCGGTGTTTCTTAAATTTCGTGGTGGCCGGGGTGTCGCCACCTTTATCGGTGGTCTGCTGGCTATGTGTCCCCTGGTGGCTGCGTGCGGCACCGTTGTTTTTATTCTCGGGGCTGGCTTAACCAGGTACGTGTCGCTGGGCTCTATCGCCGGCGCGGTGGCCACTTATGCCATACTGGTGCCGCTAACCATCCTGAATGGTTCTCCGGTGGTATATCTCGGTTACGCCCTGCTGGGTACCGTGATAATTGCTGTTATGCACCGGGACAACATTGCTCGCCTGATAGCCGGTAAGGAGCGAAGGCTGGGGGAAAAGGCGGGGAGCCCGGATTCGCCGGCGTCTCCAGAAGGTGTGGGGTAAGTTATGCCCAAGGTAGCTATCATTGGCACCACTACCTGGGGGACGACTCTGGGGGTGGTGCTGGCCCATAAGAAAGTGGACGTCAGGTTGTGGGCGCGGACAGAACGGGAGGCCATTAGCCTGAGAAATACCACCCCTGGCTCAACACTGTCGCCCGACGTTGAATTCCCTCCGGAGCATATGTTGGTTACCAGCTCGCTGGCCGAGGCCATGACGCATGCCGATGCCATCATTATGGCGGTACCATCGCAGAGCATGCGGCAGAATGTCAACCTGATTGCCGGTTATCTCAAGCGGTGGATGGTTATTATAAGTGCCGCCAAGGGCCTGGAGCTGGGCACCAATAAGCGTATGTCGCAGGTTATTGCCGAGGAGATAGAGCCGCAGTTCCGGCCCAGGGTCTGCGTCCTTTCCGGCCCCAATCTCGCCGCTGAGATTATGCGCGACCTGCCGGCGGCGACGGTGGTGGCTGCGGAAAAGGAGTTCATTGCCCGAAAAGCGCAGCGGTTGCTTAGTGCTCCGAATCTCTGTGTCTATACCAATTCCGATGTTGTTGGCGTGGAGCTGGGTGGAGCCCTGAAGAACATCATTGCCCTGGGGGCGGGTATGGCGGACGGATTGGGCTATGGTGATAATGCCAAGGCAACTTTCATCTCCCGTGGCCTGACCGAGATTACGGCCCTGGCCGTTGCCTTGGGGGCCAACCCCCTTACCCTTTCCGGGTTGGCCGGCTTGGGTGACCTAATCGCTACCTGTGCCAGTCCTTTGAGTCGCAACCACTATCTGGGTGTTGAGTTGACCAAGGGGCGCTCTTTAACCGAGATAACCGATTCTATGGAAGGTATCGCCGAAGGGGTTACTACCACTAGTGCCGCCTGGGACCTGGCCCAGGAGATGGGGCTGGAGATGCCCATAACGGAGAAGATATATCAGGTGCTTTACCGTGGCCATGACCCTCGCCAGGCTGCCGCCGAGCTGATGAACGCCGAGGCAACCCATGAGCTTGCTGGCCGAAGGTGGACCCTTTTCTCCCTGTTCCGGCGCCGCCGGCGGTCCGCTTGAGGTCTAACGGGAACCCTTTTTTCTGTTTTCGGGGTGCGGTAGGTTGTCCGGGCCGAGACTTTCTTCCAGCTCGCGCAGGAGTTGGCGTTGCTTGTCGCTGAGTGATTCCGGCGTGGCCACAAAGAGCGAAACGAGCTGGTCGGCGCGCCCGCGCCGGTGCAGGTGAGGAAATCCCTTGCCCTTGAGCCGGTAGACGGTACCGGTCTGGCTGCTCGCCGGAATCTTGAGTTTGCTGGTGCCGTCAATGGTGGGCACTTCCACTTCGGTACCGAGGGCGGCTTGGGCAAAGTTGAGGGTCAGTTCGTAGCGGATATCGTCGCCGTCCCGCGTGAAAAGCTCATGCTCCTGCAGTAACAGGGTGACATACAGGTCGCCGGGTGGACCTCCCCTGGTGCCGACATCCCCCTCGCCGCTGAGACGCAGCCGGTTGCCGTCATCGACGCCGGCGGGTATCTTGACCAGGATGCTGCGGGACTTCTTCTCCCGACCGATGCCCCGGCACTGGGGGCATGGTTCATTGATGATGCTGCCTTCGCCGTGACACCGGCTGCAGGTGCTGGTGTTGACGAAGCGGCCGAAGAGGGTCTGCTGGGTCCGGCGTATCTGCCCGGTGCCGTTACAGTTGGGACACTGGCTAGGCTGGCTGCCGGGCTTGCTGCCGATGCCATGGCACAGGGTACAGTTCTCGGTGCGTGATATGTCTAAGTTTTTTTCGCAGCCGAAGGCGGCCTCGGCAAAGGTTATTTCGGCCTGGTAGTGGAGGTCGGTTCCCTTGCGGGGGGCCTGTCGGGTGGTGGTACCCATGCCGCCGAAAAAGGCCTCAAAGATGTCGCCCAGGCCGCCGACATTGAAGTCCCCGAAGCCACGGCCAAAATATGCCTCGGCACCTTCGTGCCCGAAGCGGTCATAGGCGGCACGTTTTTCCGGGTCACAGAGTACCTGGTAGGCCTCGTTTATCTCCTTGAACCGCTCCTCGGCCCCGTCGCCGTGGTTGTGGTCCGGGTGATACTTGAAGGCCAGTTTGCGAAAGGCCCTTTTTAACTCCTCATCGGTACAGGTTCTCTCTACCCCGAGGACTTCGTAATAATCGCGTTTTCCTGGCATAATTTGTTATCTACCCTATCCCCTTCCCCTTGATAGGGGAAGGGGATAGTTCTATAAGGGGGACTTTGTCCCCCTGAAACCCCCTGTTATGGTTTGGGGCTGTGCCCCTCTTTCCCTTTGCTCCCCCTTCCCTTACCAAGGGAAGGGGGTCAGGGGGATGGATTTATAATCTACACCTCGCGGAACTCGCCTTCTACGGTGCCTTCGCCTTCCTCACCGGGGGGTGGTTCCGTGCCGGGGGGTGGCTCGGCGCCCGGTGGCGGTGGCTGCTGCTGGTATACAGCGGCGCCTATCTTCTGCATGGTTTCGTTCAGTTCCTGGGTGGCCTGTTTTATCGCGTTGGTATCGCTGCCCTGCAGGGCCGAGCGCACGGCGGCTATCTTGGTCTCCGCTTCTTGGTTCAGGTCGGCGGGTATCTTGTCTTTCTGGTCGCGCAGGGTCTTTTCGGCGTTGTAGGCTAGGGTATCCGCAGTGTTTCGTGCTTCGGCTTCCTCGCGGCGCTTGGCGTCCTCGGAGGCGTGCATCTCCGCCTCCCGCTGCATCTTCTCCACCTCTTCCTTGCTCAGGCCACTGGAGGCCGTAATGGTGATTTTCTGCTCCCGTCCGGTACCTTTATCCTGAGCCCTGACGCTGAGGATGCCGTTAGCATCGATATCAAAGGTAACCTCAATCTGTGGCAGTCCTCTTGGTGCTGGTAAAATGCCGTCGAGCATGAACCTCCCCAGCGTCCGGTTGTCGGCGGCCATGGGTCTCTCACCCTGGAGGACGTGAATCTCGACGCTGGGCTGGTTATCGGTGGCCGTGCTGAAAATCTGGCTCTTTGAGGTGGGGATGGTGGTATTGCGGGGAATAAGCGGCGTGGCCACGGCACCGAGGGTCTCGATGCCCAGGGTGAGGGGGGTAACATCGAGCAGTAAGACTTCTTTCACATCCCCCTTGAGCACTCCTGCCTGAATGGCGGCCCCGATGGCCACCACTTCGTCCGGGTTGACCCCCTTGTGGGGCTCCTTGCTGAAGAACTGCTTCACCTTCTCCTGTACCAGGGGCATTCTGGTCTGCCCCCCGACCAGGATTACCTCGTTAATCTGGGCGGCGGTTTTATCGGCGTCGGTGAGCGCCTGCTGGCAGGGGCCCAGGCTTTTCTCCACCAGGTCCATTACCAGCTGTTCCAGCTTGGCACGGGTGAGGGTGATGTTCAGGTGCTTGGGACCGCTGGCATCGGCGGTAACAAAGGGGAGATTTACTTCTGTCTGGGCTACCGTGGACAGCTCACACTTGGCCTTCTCGGCGGCTTCCTTCAGCCGTTGCAGGGCCATCTTATCCTTCCTCAGGTCTATCCCCTGGTCACGCTTGAACTCGTCGCACAGCCAGTCCATGACTTTCTGGTCGAAGTCATCGCCGCCAAGGTGGGTATCGCCGTTGGTTGATTTGACCTGGAAGGTGCCTTCCCCCAGTTCCAGGATGGATATGTCGAAGGTGCCACCACCGAGGTCGTAGACGGCGATGGTCTCTTCCTGCTTCTTGTCCATGCCGTAGGCGAGGGAGGCCGCCGTCGGCTCATTGATGATGCGCAGTACCTCAAGGCCGGCAATCTTGCCCGCGTCCTTGGTTGCCTGGCGCTGGCTGTCGTTGAAATAGGCGGGCACGGTGATGACGGCCTCGGTGACCTTTTCTCCGAGGTAAGCCTCAGCATCCGTCTTCAGCTTCTGCAGAATCATGGCCGAGATTTCCGGCGGGCCGTACTCTTTATCACCCATCTTGACCCAGGCGTCGCCGTTGGCTGCCTTGGTAATTTTATAAGGGAGCAGCTTCTTGTCGTACTCCACGCTGGGCTCATCGAAGCGGCGCCCCATCAGCCTTTTGATGCTGAAGATGGTATTGTCCGGGTTGGTGATTGCCTGGCGTCGGGCTACCTGCCCCACTAGGCGCTCGCCACCCTTACCAACGGCGACTATTGAGGGAGTGGTCCGGCCGCCCTCGGCGTTGGGAATTACCTTCGGTTCCCCCGCCTCCATCACCGCCACACAGGAAAAGGTAGTACCTAAATCGATGCCGATTGCTTTTGCCATGCTTTATTCCTCCTTTTTCGCCCGCTGTTTTTCCCCGTTGCCCACGACTACCCGCGCCGGTCGAATGACCCGGTCAAGTAACTTGTAGCCCTTCTGCAGTTCCTCGACTACCATGCCTTCTTCACCTTTACCCTGCATCACGGCTTCATGGAAGTTGGGGTCAAACGGCTCTCCAAGCGCCTTGATTTCAGATAGCCCCTGGGCCTCAAGACTGGCTCTTAGCTTTTGCTCGATTAGCCGGATACCATCCAGCCAACTCGATGCGGCTAGGTCGTCGGGAACAGCACTGAAGGCCCGTTCCAGGTCATCGAGGGCAGGCAGCAGGCTGAGCATGAGCCTGGTATTGGCAAACTTGCCGATTTCCTCTTTTTCCTGCTCGGCGCGCCGCCGGTAGTTTATCAGGTCGGCCTCAGACCTGTGCCATTTAGCCGTCGTCGCATCTAGTTTCCGCGTCAACGTCTCTATGTTTTCCTCTTCAGTTATGGCGAGTTCGTCTGGTCCGTTTTCACCTTCTTTGTCTTGCTCTGTCATTAGTATCCGTTCCCTTACGTTGCTTACCGTATAGTTCGGCTACCAGCTGGCTCAAGACGGTGGACAGGTAGTTGACCGTGGGTATGGTGCGGGCATAGGGCATCCGGGTGGGGCCAATTACGCCGATGGTGCCCACCGCCTCGGCATGAAGCCCGTATAGTGTTATCACCACACTACAATTCTGGATAGCCTCCGCCTCGTTCTCCTGGCCGATAACTACCATCACTTCACGTGTATTTAGCTTGGGTGGGATGATGACTTTTAGCAGGTTGCCCTGCTCGACCATTTGCATTAGCTCATGTAGCCGCGGGGCGTTGGCAAATTCCGGCTGGTCAGTGATATAGTGCAGGCCGTCGAGGTAAGGTTGGCTGTACTGGGCTTCGTCCTCGGCCTGCATCATCTTGATTATGCAGTTGGTTACCTGCTGTTCCGTCGGGGTCAGGTCGGTGGCCCTGGCCTTTATCCGAGATAGGCTCAGGTCGTGATAGACATTGTTTAGCTTGACGGAAAGCGCGCTCAGGTCCGACTGCTTGATGGCCTGTTCAAAGTTTATTAACTGCTGCTTTACTCTGGCGCCGTGGAGCACCAGCACAAGCAGGGCCAGCGAGTCCTGTAGGGCGACCACTTCCAGGTGCTTTAGTCGGCAGCCTACCAGCTTTGGCCGACTGACTACGGCCATGTTTTGAGTCATCTGGGCGATAATCGCGGCCGCCAGACGAAGCCACTCATCCAGCTCACTTTCCACTTGGTGGAAAAGGTGGGTTATCAGCCGTTGTTCAACCAGGGGTAAGCCGAGGTCAAACAGAGACTCCACATAGTAACGGTAGCCCTTGTCAGAAGGCACTGCCCCGGCCGAAGTGTGAGGTCGGGTGACATAGCCCTCATTTTCGAGGCGCGCCATCTCGTGCCGGATAGTGGCCGGACTTATTCTGAGGTTGCTGTCGGCCAGAATGCCCTGTGACGGTACCGGCATCGGCCGGGCAATATACTGTTCCACTATTGACTTTAGTATCGTCTCCGTTCTCGGCGACAGCACGTTATTCCTCCTATTAGCACTCTCATGCATAGAGTGCTAACTCTAAATTAACATCTCTGATTAGTATTGTCAAGGGGGTTTATCGGGAGATTACGGGGAAAGGGGGTGGCTAATTAAGAAGAATAAAAGAGTATGGGCGACCTCTATCCTAGCGATGTGGGTAGACCAGAGATGGGTAATTCTGTATCTTAAGGGCGGTTTATTTTTATCTGGCAACCGGTTAAACTTGGTATGAGTATGAAAAACCTGAGGAAATACGGTGGCAGCCCTTTCGATGTGGCGGTCGTTCACGGCGGGCCGGGGGCACCCGGCGAGATGGCCCCCGTTGCCCGGGAGCTTGCCTCCGTCAGGGGTGTTCTGGAGCCGCTGCAAATGGCAACGACGCTTGAAGGACAGGTGCGAGAGCTGAGGGTAGTCTTGGAAAAAGACGGGGCGCTTCCGGTCACCTTAATCGGTTTCTCATGGGGGGCCATGCTCGGTTTTATGTTATCGGCCCGGTATCCCGCGTTGGTCAAGAAGCTGGTGCTCATCGGGAGTGCCACCTATGAAGACAAGTATGCCGCGGACATTACCGTGACGCGGCTGAGTCGGCTCAGTGAAGAAGAGAGAGTAGAGGTTCTTTCCCTTGCTGATAACTTAGACACCCCGGCCACCGGCGATAAAAGTGCGCTCATGGCCCGGCTGGGGGAGTTGATGGCCAGGGCTGATTTATATGACCCTTTGCCTTATGATAACGAGGTGCTGGAATATCAGTATGATACCTATCAAAGGGTGTGGGGAAAGGCCAGAGAGCTGAGGAAACATGGGGAATTCCTGGAGCTCGGTAAGAGAATCCGGTGTCCGGTAGTCGCCATTCATGGGGACTATGACCCGCACCCCGCCGCCGGGGTTAGAGACTCCCTTGCCCCGATAATAAAAGACTTTCGCTTTATTCTGCTGGAAAAATGTGGGCATTATCCCTGGCGCGAGCGGGCGGCGCGAGACAGGTTCTATAATATCCTGAAAAGTGAAATTTAGAAGTACGTTTGTCAGGAGCTTATAACGGGCCTGGTTGTTGCCGATTAGATAGAACCGGCCAGTTTACCGGGGTGGCGTAATGATTAACCGGGTCTCATCATTAACCGGAATGTTTCGAACTTTCTTTTATACTGTTCATGGTTATAGACACGGGGGTCAAAGTTCTCCCAGTCCAGGACCAGAACGGGTATATCCAGCTCCTTTTTTATTGCCGACCGGATAATCATGGCGTCGAGAGCGCCCGACCGGCATCCGACGTGATATCTGGCCAGCACGCCGTCGATGTTCAGCCTCCGGCAGTATCCGACGAGCGCCGGAATACGGGCTTTGGGGGTCTGATACATCGAGGTGTACAGGACCCCGCACAGGGCTTCGTAGGGGTCGTTCGGTGCAGCTCGGCCCGATGAGCGCTGGCCATCCGGGGGGAAGAGGCGATTTTCCGAAGCTACGTTGGCGATGCCCAGTTCTCCCATCAGGTGTTCCAGCCTCGGGTCCGACTCGCTCGGCGGCATAAGGCAAAATACCCTGGGTGCCCCCTTTTCTACCGCTGCAAAACCGTTGCTGACTCTTTCCTGTATTTCCTCATACAGGGTGTTTATGGCGTCAACCTGGAGCGGGAAATCGTCTATATTGCATGACGAACCACCCAGGCGGTAGAAGATATTATGATGAGTGCTGCTGATGGGCAGCGGGTCGCTCTGGGCTATCAGGGTGTCCAGTTTGAGCGAAGCCGCCCCGTAAGGTCTCCCGGCATTGATTACTTCCCATAACATGTCATTGGTTATCTCTATTCCGGCCATGTCCTGCAACCTTGCCGCGAGTTTTTTCAGGCTTTTGACACCGAGACTGATGACCTTGCGCTCGTTGGGGTCGTCCATGGTGTCTACATCTTTACAGGTATCATAGCAGTGGGTGGGTATGCCCCAGAGTTCTCGCAACATATCGGCCGTCTTCGGTGCCGTGTCGCATAGAAAGCCGCAGGACACCAGTAAGTCGGGCTTGGGGATGAAGCCCAGCTCTAGCAGTCCCACGTACATCTTTACGTTGGCACAGTGGGCTACGGCACCAGCCTTCAGCCACTTTCGCTCAGCAGCTTCCAGAACAGGTTCCAGTTTGCCGAATATATTGCCGAGCACGTTGGAAAAAAATCTTTGCGGATTGGCGCAAAAGACCTTGCTGGATTTGGTCATCAATGCGGAAGCCATTGTCTCGATGCCGGGCGACATAAGGCCGTACATAATCATCTCTTTGCCGTCTTCCCTGGCCAGCACTAGGTCGGCCAGGCCGCGGAGATAAAGGTGGAAAAGCTTGCGCACGCCCTTGAGTTCCATGTCGTAATATGTGTTTAGTCTTTGCTTACCACGCGCAATATCCGCGTCGGTTATGCCTATTTTTTGGAAAGTCTTTTTTATTCTAGGTAGCTGCGTATCTAGTTCTTTCGGTTCGAAACCGCATAGCTTAAGCAGTTCAATCACTATTTTATTCCTCCCTTCACCAGCTCGATGAAAGCGTCGATACGAATCTTCATGGGACCGGTGCCTCCCTCGTCGTAGCCTGATTCTAGGATGAGCATCGGTATGTTCCGCTCCCCCATTTTCTGGTCGAAGAAATATGATTCGTTATCGTAGGTCTCACAATAAAGCAGCTCATACCATATTATGCCCGACACGTTAAAATCTTCAGCCAGTTTCAGCACGAAATCGAGCCTCTTCTGGGAGGAGTATCTCATGAAGGCAGCGGGCAGCTTATCCTGCAGGTATCCCTTGGCTAGGGAGTGGAGTAAATCTCCCTCGGTTTCGATGTTTTGCCAGTAATAGCGGATGCCCTCGTCCACCTCTTCGACGACGATGTCGCCGCCGGCCGCCTCGACCAGCTCCAGAATCTCGTAGTCTCCTTTAGCCAGGTTTGGCCCGACGAGCATAAGCCTCGGTGCCTCCGCCGCCCCGGCTGGCGGCTTCTGGCTCAGTTCCTGGTATACGGAGTCCAGGAAATCTACCATAAAGGCGGGGTCGGCATAGAAAGAGGCGTGGTTCAGCCGGGCGAAGTCCCGGGCACTGATGGCTGGCGGGGAGGAGCGGCGCAGCAGGCTTATCTTTTTCAGCAGCTCTCTCATCCGGTTGTAGAGCCCGATGGCATTGCTAATATTTTCGTTAGTAATGCGGTTACCAGTCAGTGTTTGCATTTTATTCTGCAGCGTTTTTAGCCGGTCCGTGTAGTATTCCAATTCGGGGACCCCGTAATACTGGTGAGGGACCCCCAGCTTGAATATTTCCATATCACCCAGGTATTCCCATATCTCGGCCACTTTCTTAAGGTGCTGGCAGGTTAACGGTGCCACGAGCATGTCTAGCATTTCATAGTAAGGGTTCTTTTTCAGCAGCCTTTCGCCGAGCTGGGCCCGGGCGAAGGGACAACTGACTTGTGGTATCAGTTCCAGCGCCGCCTCGGCCGGAGCGGCACTGCCGCCGTCGACCAGACATACCGGCACGGCCCCGGCCGCGTAGATTATTTCTTCAGGTACGTAGTTGCCGGGAAAGTAGCCGATTATCTTGGCTCCCTGCTTCTTGGCTTCTCTAAGTTGCTGCGGCCTGTCTCTCAGGTGAATAGTTAAACGTTCGTCCTCCATAACACTCCTCATTTAGCGGTTGCTAGCGGTGTCTACCTGTGTGGCCGGCGAAGTTGCTGTGCCGCCACGGTAAGGCTGGCAGCTTGTTACGCTAATTCTATTACCCATGATACTGGCTGTCAAGAAAGGTGATTGAGCCGCCCGTTGTTTTGGGGAAGGGGTTGCGTTGACATGCGCTGGGGGTATGGATATACTGAGGCCGGCATACCGTTGGTTACTTTGGTGTATGCCGCAGAAGATAAGAACAGGAGGATATTATGCAGAATGAGGACGCACCATTGACTATCGACCCGGCAAAAACAGCGCTTATTTTGCTACACTGGCAAAATGATATTGCCTCTCCGGGCTTCAAACACGCCCGTAATCACCCGGAAAGGCTGGCGGCAGCCCATACCCTTGAGCACACGCAAGCCGTCCTCGAGGCAAGCCGTAAAAAAGGGGTGCTCGTGATATATGTGAATGGTGGTCACCGGCCGGGCTATCCCGACGTGGGGGACAGAAGGGTCCCGATGTTCCAAGGTGTTGTTGAGGATAGTTCCTGCATCAGGGGGAGTAAGGGGGCCGAAGTCGTTGACCAGCTCAAACCGCAGGCAGGCGATATAATAATCCTCAATTTTTCTCCGGACGGCTTCTGCTATACCGACCTGGACCTTATCCTGCGCAATAAGGGAATAACCGACCTGGTCTTGAGCGGGTTTTCTACCAACTGGGCCGTCGAGACTACAGCCCGGGAGGGTGCCAGCCGGGGTTACTTCGTCTATACCCTGGAGGACTGCTGCAACAGCACGACTGATGAGATGCACAACTGGTCGGTAACCAATATCTTACCCCGGCTCGGTGCCGTCATTGACTCCAAGGCCTACCTAGCGGCGCTGTCGGCAATTTGAAATATAAAAGACCACCGATACAGGCCCGTACTGGCTGCCAATGCTGTGTGATTTATTGGCGGTGGGGTGCGTAGCGACGCCGACAGGTTCTAGTAGAATATGGCTGGGACGACGGCAGACAAGGATACGTCATGGTATACCACCGCTGATGTTGATTGCCTCTCCGGTGATGTAGCTGGACTGGTCGGAGACCAGGAAGAAAGCCAGGTCGGCAATCTCAGCGGTGGTGCCAAATCGGCCCATCGGTATATTGGGCAGGAACTTCTGGAAGTCTCTCTCCCTGGCTTCATCAAARGTGATGTCCAGYTCCTTTTCCATTTTGGCGAAATCAGCATCYCTKATATTGGTRACGATGGAGCCGGGRTTAATRGCATTGACGTWTATTCTATGCWCTGCCAGTTCAAGGGCCATGGTTTTTACCAGCCCRATKATGCCCCATTTTGAGGCGCAATAGGCGAYGTTTCCTGGTATCCCCCTGTTRGCCGCTAGCGAGGCRATGAGCRCTATYTTACCGCYYTGTCCCYTGCTTACCATACTKTTAGCCACCGCYCGGGAAATGAGGAAGGTGCCSGTGAGGTTYACRTCCAGAATCCTTCTCCAGTCTTCTTCRGCGAAMTCGGTAAAYGGAGTATCCATGGTGCCCAGGATGCCGACGCAATTGACCAGGAYRTCTATCTGACCGAACCTTTCTYGGRCTTTGGACACTACTTTGTCGACCTCCTGGCTGATACTGATATCGGCCACCACCGCCAGGGCTCTCCTGCCGAGGGACTCGATTTCGCTAACGACCTCGTCCAGGCCACCCCACCCCTCGTCTCCCGCGAACAGGCTCCGGGGCGCGGCATACTTGTCAGCGACGGCTACATCAGCTCCCTCCCGAGCCAAACGCAGGGCGATAGCATGCCCCATACCACGCTTGCTGGCGGCGCCGGTAACCAGAGCGACCTTGCCCTCAAGGCTTGTCATATCTGCCTCCTCGCTCATTTTGCATATTCTAGCGAGGAAAGTTCTGAAGCGCAAGGTCTCTTAATAAAATGACCGCCAAAATGAGATAAAAGTCACATACTTAGTATTGAATCCTTGATAAAGTATTATAAAGATAGTTAATAAATGAAAGGAGGTGTAAAAATGGCTATTGTATTGAGGAGAAATGGTGGAGAAAGGGCTCTGGTCCCGTTTTATCGCCCGTTCGGTCTATTCCGCGACATCGACGAACTCACCAGGGATATGTGGAATGCTTGGGAACCTTTTACCATAGAGCAAAGTCTGATGCCTCATACTGATATGTATGAGGATAAGAACGAGTTAGTTATGAAGACCGAGCTCCCTGGTATCGACCAAAAAGACCTGGACATAACCCTGGAGGGCGATAGGCTGACTATCAAGGCCGAAAAGAGAGAGGAAGTAGTTGAGGACGCGACACATCATACCCGTGAGAGATACTATGGGCAATACTTCCGCTCGGTAACTCTTCCTTATCCCGTCAAGGAAGGCAAGATTCGAGCCACCTTCGACAGCGGAGTACTTGAGTTGAGGCTTCCCAAGGCTGAGGAAACTAAAGCTAAGAAGATTGAAATCAAGGCGCAGCTTCCGAAGCCTGAAGCAAAGAAGAGGCAGAGGAAACCAAGACAGAAGAAGAGTTAAAGTGGCGGTGTGGTGGTGAGAAGAAGGGAGTCGAGATTTTCTCGACTCCCTTCTCGTATTTTATATTTCAAATCTAAACAGTATATCGTCCGGCGAATGTTTGATTACCAATCAAAGAAATATATCAGGCACGGAGATTGCCAGGATACACCGCGGCGGCCCGGATTTGACAAGGACCGGGGAGGGTTGTACTATTTTGCCATATTGACGGGTCTTTTAGCCAACCTGGAAATCACCAATTAATAGAGCGAGACGAGGAGTATAATGAAAAGCATAATAATTTACTATTCCCAGACAGGAAACACCAGGAAGATTGCTCAGGCAATCCACGCCGGGATGAGCCAGACGGGAGAGCCGTGTGAGATTGCCCGACTCAAGGATGTAGACCCGCATGGTTTGGCCAGCTACGATTTGATTGGCCTGGGCAGTCCTCTGATACATTCAAGAGAACACCGTAATGTAGGCAGGTTTTTAGGTTCTTTGAGACATGTGGATGGAAAGCACGCCTTTGCTTTTTGCACCCATGGCGCCATTCCCGGCTATTATTTTCAAAGGGTAGTGCCGGCAATGGAGCAGAAGGGTTTAACGGTGATCGGCTGGAAAAACTGGTTTTGTGCTGCCTACCATCCTATTATTCCCAAACCCTATTTCACCGACGGCCATCCCGATGCCATTGACCTGAAAGAGGCCGAGGATTTCGGCCGAGAAATGGTGGAACGCAGCCAGCGGGTATCCCTGGGGGAGACCGACCTTATCCCTACGCTTCCCAAGGGAAAAGAGTACGATGAGAGATATTTCCCGGTGGCCGATTCCTTTTCCGGGGATGACGGATCCTGGAAACGCCTGGTAGTCCGAGATAGTTTCAAGATTAACACGGAAAAGTGTAATTATCCCAAATGTACTTACTGTGCCGACAATTGTCCCAACGACGCGATTGACCTCTCGGCATCGCCACCCATTTTTGATAGGGATTGCGATCTTTGTTTTCTTTGTGAGCAGATTTGCCCCAGGGGTGCCATAGAATATGACTACGAGCCATTAGAAAATTCTCACAAACCGCTTAATATTTCCGTTCTGCAGAGTTCGGTGAATGCATTTGAGGCCAAGGGGCTTTTCCGAAGACTGGTGCCCGATGAGAAAATCGGCTGGGAGACTAGCTTCCGGACGTTAAAAAAGCCACCGCGTTTTAAAATTGATTATTGACCACTTAGGCTGGAATTTGAACCAATCGAGAGGTGATTGTTAAGAGCTCTAGCTGTACCTGTTTCCTTAACGGGAAAAAGGAAAGAATGGCCCGCCAAAAGCGTTAGAAGGCGTGTTAATATTGAGTCTGAGCCAGCCCCTGCTTTTGCCGGGCCATCTGCGATTACGTTATTGGTTGACTTTGGTGCTGATGTTGTCCTATTCATATGAGTTTACAACCCCATTAAATAGTAATTAACCGGTTAAGCAAAGCTTCGTTGAAAGTGTTGCTTTAATAATAAGGTGTCAGGGAGAACGATCACCGGTGACCAGACATCAGCGATTCCAATCAGGTAAGGACGAGATTAGAAAACGTCTCCTTAAATATACTAGAAAGGCGTTTCGGATGCTTCCTCAAATTGATAGGGCTCGAATTCTCGATATAGGTTGCGGTGCTGGAATCCCAACTCTGGAACTGGCAAGATTAAGTCAGGGGGATGTAATAGGAATAGACATAGACCAACCTGCCCTGGATGAATTTAACAGAAAAATTAGAAAGGCCGGGCTTAGCGACCGGATTCGAGCGGTAAACTGCTCTATATTTGACATGGATTTTCCAGACGAAAGTTTTGATATTGTATGGTCTGAAGGCTCCATATACGCAATAGGCTTCGAAAGGGGGCTACGGGAATGGAAGCGCTTCCTCAAACCAGGCGGTTTCATGGTAATTCATGACGAGCAAGGAAATGTCAGGAGGAAACTTAAACAAATCTCCAGTTGCGGCTATGAACTACTCGGCCACTTCATATTAAGCAAAGAAACCTGGTTGGCTGAATATTTTGCCCCTTTGGAAAGGTGGATTGCTGGTTCTGAGACAAGGGATACCGATGACCCGAAGATTCTTGAAGAACTTCATCAGGCCCGATTAGAGCTGGATATGTTCAAGAAGTATCCTGAGCGTAATAGCTCAGTGTGTTTTGTCATGAGGAAGAATTGATTAAAAAGGGGTAGTACCGCGAAATCTGGCACTAATATCTCCAGATGGGGGGTGCTAAGTGATCGAAATACCGGAAGCCGAAAGTCTGTCAAGGCAAATCACGGAGGCAGTTACTGGCAAGAGGATTGCGGGAGTAGTCGCTGGCCTCTCCCCACATAAGTTTGCGTGGTACCACGGCGACCCGAAGGATTATGATGCTCTACTGCGCGAAAAAACCATCGATACAGCCGTAGCCCGCGGAGGTATGTTGGAAATAAGGGCTGGTAATGCGGTGCTTCTGTTTAGCGATGGTGTCGTCCTAAGGTTTCATACTAGAGATGAACAGCGCCCCCAGAAGCACCAATTATTAATAGAATTCGAGGATGCCACTGCCATCAGTGCATCCGTTCAGATGTATGGCGGATTATGGTGCTTCAAGGAAGGTGAATTCCATAACCCGTATTACGATACTGCCAGATCCAAGCCTTCGCCTTTGTCGGACGAGTTTGATAAAGCATACTTCGATGGCCTCATCACTTCTTCTGACGTTCAGAAGTTGAGTGCCAAGGCATTCCTAGCCACTGAGCAGAGGATACCTGGTTTAGGGAATGGTGTTTTACAGGATATTCTCTACAAAGCTAGGGTTCATCCGAAGCGGAAGGTAGAAACACTCACCGAAGGTGAGAGAGAGACCCTTTTCAACTCCGTGAAGTCTACTCTCAAGGAGATGACTGCACAGGGAGGCAGGGATACAGAAAAAGACCTTTTCGGTGAACCG